>CACXMM010000022.1 GCA_902768785.1 uncultured Prevotellaceae bacterium | reverse complement strand
CGCTGCAAAAGTACAGCCAGGATATTACAGACGTATTGCAAGGGTAATAAAGAATTATTGCAACCTCACAATGTCATGAGATTGCAATAACCGTGAAACGACATTATAGATTTAATATTACAAATATCGTTTCATTTCTTCGCCACCAACTCCTGCATATAACTCTAACAGGCTCTTTGCGGGGCTTGATTGATTTTTGGGAATAAGGACTTCTTCTACTTGAAAGAAACCTACTTCAGCTTTCATGCGTATCTCTATTTTCAAAGGACGCTCATGCCCCTGTTCAATTTTTACCTTTTCAATAGAGTTTGCAGAATACTTGTGAATATCGCCTTCTGCCGGTTTTGAATGAATCTCCAAAGGAATACGAGCACGTCCTTTTGTCATATCACAACCATCAGCAATCAAGATAAGACCAGCCTCAATAGAATGGATAGGATGCGTAGCCATGTGTCCGATAATGCCTTCCATAGCAATAGAGCGTATCACCGTTCTTCGTATAATGTTCTTATCTTCAGGCATCAGTTGCGTTAATGTGTCATTGATGATTGAATAACTGATTATGCTGGAATAAAGCTCATGATCATTGCGACTGATGGTCATTCCACTATCATGAAGGAGAGAGGCAAGCATTACAGCACAGACACTATCTGCATATGTGCCGGACTTTTCCTTTTCTAGACTTGTCTCCACACTTGCTTCGTGAAGCAAAAAGAGCATTTTTAAAGCATTGCGGCATACAATCTTCATGTGTACAGGTCCGTGATCATTCAACCCCAACCGACCTATTGATACTATGTTGGCATAATTTTGTATAGCATCTATTTCCTGATTATTCTGAAGATGATTCCATAGTCTTAAAGGCAGGTCATCGCCAAATGTCTGGTCATCCACTATCTTTGTGACCAAATCAGTTATCTTCTCTTCGACTTGTATTTCTTTTGGTGATTTTGATTCCATAGTATGACTAAATATGATACACATATCCCGATGTTAACACGTGAAGAGCTTTATCTAAGCCACCAGCCGACCTTTTCAGGTCAAGTAAATACCCCATATTGATGGCATGATGAGCGTTGATCTTATATGACGTTCCAGCGGCTATGCGCATCTCATCTATTTGAAATTGTTTTCCTAGATTATTGAACATCTCAACCGATGCAAAGGGACTCCAGCCATTCATTCTACTATTGGTCATCTCTGCCTTAAACCGATTACGCAGATGATGTTTATTGCTTGCATTCTCGTTGCCCCTCTGCATTGTATGTGTATACTGATATCACTCGCGCAAAGATAGTTTAAGCCAATTAAACACCTTACATCCTGGTGTTATGTCGAACATAAGGCGATGGCGGGGAACCATTTCATTTACGCCATCTATCGTATGGTTCTTTAAGTGAAATTCATAACTTCCTCCCAATTTAAGGAGTTTGGATATTTTATACGTACAATCTATGCCTAACTGCCAACGGTCAACACTACCAACATTGTTCTTCGTGCGGATTTCGGTGTTCACTCCAAGGCTCCAACTGTCGTTTACATTCTTTTCCGTGCCAATAGTAGTCCACATACCGAAATCATTGGTAGTTTGAGCCTTAGATAATCCGATGAAAATAAATGTGAGAAACAACACTAGGATGACAAATCTCACCCAATTAAAGATTCTCTGAATTTTATCTGCTTTTTCTTTATCCATAAATGATTTAGCCAACCGTTAGTGATTGACATTGCAAAGATAAACTGAACATGTTACAAAAACATTTCATTCGTGTGATAGATAGGTTACATTACCGTTTGTAACAGGATTGTAACATGGACGTAACAACAGCGTAATAAGATTGTAATATCTTTGCAGCAAAATTTATAGGATAAAATACAAATGGAATTGATTATTAACATTTTCTCGCTTGTGGGGTCGCTGGCATTGTTCCTCTTTGGAATGAAGACAATGTCGGAGGGTCTGGAGAAGTTTGCAGGCGATCGCCTGCGCAGTATTTTGGCTGCGATGACAAAGAATCGTGTGATGGGTGTTCTAACAGGTATTCTTATTACGGCACTCATCCAGTCATCGAGTGCCACAACCGTGATGGTTGTAAGTTTTGTGAATGCAGGGTTGATGACGCTTGCGCAGTCTATTGGCGTCATCATGGGTGCAAACATCGGAACAACAGTTACAGCATGGATTATATCAGCTGTTGGCTTTAAGGTGAACATCGCTGCCTTTGCTATCCCCTTGTTGGCTATCGGTATGCCATTGATATTCAGTGGCAAGGGTAACCGCAAGAGCATTGGCGAATTCATCTTCGGCTTCTCGTTCCTCTTTATGGGATTATCGTTTCTGCAAGAGGCTGCCACAGCGATGAATATCGGTGATATGGTGGCGGGGATGCTGGCTCACGTGCCGCAGGATTCGTTCTTCACCATCATCCTCTTTATTATTGTGGGTGCATTGGTCACGATGATTGTTCAGGCGTCAGCTGCCACAATGGCCATTACGCTGATGCTCTTCGGCATGAACATCCCTGGTTTTGGCTTCGAACAAGCAGCTGCGCTGGCTATGGGACAGAATATTGGTACCACCATCACTGCGTTTATGGCTTCGCTGACTGCCAATACACAAGCGCGCCGTGCAGCTCTGGCCCACATGTTCTTCAATGTGTTTGGTGTCGTGGCGTTCCTCATCGTGTTCTATCCCGCTTGTGATGCCGTTAGTTGGGTAGTAGAGAACTTAATGGGTGGTGGCAACGATCTCTTTAAGCTATCAGCCTTCCACACCGCCTTCAACATCATCAACACGCTGTTGCTCATTGGTTTTGTGAAGCAGATAGAGATGTTTGTATGTCGTGTGCTGCCAATGAAGGCACAAGACGAGGACTATCGCCTGCGTTTCATCAGTGGCGGTCTGCTCTCTACAGCCGAACTCAGCATTATGGAGGCACAGAAGGAGATTCGCAGTTTCGCTGAGCGTTGTCAGCGCATGGCAGGTTTCGTGCCCACGCTTCTGGAAACGAAAGACGAGATGGAGTTTAATAAACTCTTTGCCCGTATTGAGAAATACGAGAACATCACCGACTCGATGGAGATGGAGATTGCCAGCTATCTGAACAAGGTGAGTGAAGGTCGCTTGTCGGATGCGTCGAAAACTCAGATACAAAAGATGCTTCGCCAGATATCTGAGTTAGAGTCCATCGGTGACTCGGTTTATAACCTGGGGCGTACCCTGAATCGCCATCGCATGCACTGTCAGGAGGACTTTACTGCCGAGCAGATGCAGCACATGATGACGATGCTGCAACTGGTAGGTGCTGCCCTCAGCGAGATGCTGAAACGCATTGACCAACCCACTACCAAGAATGGTGTGAAGACCTCGCTTAACATCGAGCATGAAATCAATAACTATCGTACACAACTGAAGAACCAGAACCTGCACGATGTAAATGCTGGACTCTACGACTATCAGTTGGGTGTGTTCTATGTCGATTTCATCTCAGAGTGTGAGAAACTTGGCGACTATGTAATGAATGTTGTGCAGGCAGGTAAGGGCTTGAACAATGACTTTGGCGACGGTCCTATCAACGGACAGGGCTAAAACCTTGCGAGTGTGAACCTGATGGTAAGCCCGCCACCAGGCGTAGAAAGTGCAATTGCTTGTCCACCATGGGCGGCAACTGCATTTTTCACGATGGCAAGCCCTAGACCTGTGCCACCAAGTTTGCGCGAGCGCCCTTTGTCTACACGGTAGAAACGTTCAAACAGGTGCTCACGGTGCTGCGCCTCTACGCCTTGGCCATTGTCGCTTACATTAAATTCGTAGAAGTGGCGTCCTTCTATTTCAATCTCTTGGCAGGCGATGATTAACCGTGTGGCCCCGTAGGCATAGGAAATAGTATTGTCTATCAGATTTCGGAAAATGCTGTATAGCAGGCTCGAATCACCCTGTACTTCTATATTCTGTGGTAATTGGAGTTTTAGTTCGATACCTTTCTCTTGTAATTGCAAGTCTGTGTCATCTATCACATTTGTGATAATCTGCAAGACATCAACTTGACGATACTCATGCTGAGCATTAGATGAACTATCATCAATCTCGTCTAGTTTAGTAAGCACACTCATATCCAGCAGAAGCTTGTTCATGCGTTCACTTTGAGCATAACAGCGTTCCAGAAAATGTTGTTTCTTATCATTTGGCATATCGGGATTGTCGATGATGCTCTCTAAATAACCATGAATGCTGGCAGCAGGTGTTTTCAGCTCATGAGCGGCATTTTGGGTAAGCTGACGTTTGATACGCACTTTTTCTTCTTCCGAATGACGTAGTTTCCAATACAACATGATGATAGTGTGGCTGATATCACCCAATTCGTCATCTGGCAGCCGACGCTCCAATTCGTGGTCAAGTTCCTCACCTTCCTCGGCTTTCACGGCAAATTCACGTAAGTAACCAATGTGTCGGCTGATACGGTGAGTGATATAGTAGAGCACGATGCCCAGCAACAGGGTGAGAACGCCTGAAAAATAAATGAAAGTATAGTCTGCCTGCAATGATCGGGTCAGCTCTGCAGAATAGGGTACGGCAGCACGAACAATCATATCGCCGAAACGAGTTGCAGAATAGAAGTAGGTCTCGTGAGTAGACTGTGACATACGTTTGATATCGTAGCCACTGCCCTCTCGCAAAGCCTGTTGTATCTCCGTTCTCTGTAGATGGTTCCCCAATGCTTCCACATCAGTATCATAGCTATCAAGGATGACCCGTCCTTCCTTGTCTATCACAGACACTCGAAGTCCCTCCATCTGATGATGTATAACATAATCGCGAAATAGCCGGCTACAGCTAATACTATCCTTGCCTACCGTCTGCACCATCTCATAGTTGTACATCTGCAGTCGTGAATGAAGAATATCAATTTTATACTCCTTTTCACGCTTATACTGATATACGCTAAAGCATATAGCAAAGAGCAGAAACACACCACCGATGCTTAGCAGTAAATTACGTTGAAAGGATTTACTTTTCAAAGCAGTAGCCATATCCCACACGTGTTTTTATCTGTTTGCCATAATGGCCTATCTTCTTACGTAATCTGGTGATGTTCACGTCCACCGTGCGGTCAAGAACCAGCACATCCTGTGGCCAACAATACTTCAATAAGTCTTCCCGAGAAAACACCTTGTTAGGATGTTGGAGAAAGAAAGACAACAATTCAAATTCCAGTTTGGTGAATTCTAGTTCCTTTCCGTCGCATATTACAGTCTTGGCATTCAAATCAACCATAATTCCTTCGTAAGCAATCTTATTATCAACAGCAGTAGAAACCGTTTGCTGCAATTGAGTACGTCTGAGTACAGCCTTAACCCTAGCCTTCACTTCTTTCATACCCAATGGCTTGGCAATATAGTCGTCAGCACCGATATTCAATCCCTGTGTCGTAGCGGGATCGTTCTTTAGTCTGCGCGCCATCTGGAACCCCGACATTTCTCCCATCATAACATCTAGCAGAATAAGCGAATAATCTTGTAGGGGTAGTTCCAGTGCCTCCTCTGCTGAATTGGCTGTAACCACCTCAAAACCTTCATTCTCGAGGTTATATTGCAGTATCTCACAGATATCCTGCTCATCATCTACAACAAGTATCTTCATAATTCTTCTGAATTTCAAGGCGCAAAGTTATATACTTTTTCCGAAAAATAGAAAGGATTTATATTACAATGTTATTAAATCTCAATATAGCAGGTGTGTCTTGCATGATAATTATTGTTTTACGTAAGTGTTCAGCCGCCTTTTCAAATTCGAGGGAATTCTGCAAAGTTGTGGGTGCAGGCTGGGTGCATCGTTCAAAATTGGGTGCAAATTGGGTGCAACTTTGAAATATGAGGAAAAGAAAAATCCTGTAAGTCATTGACCTACAGGACTCTTTCTTAAGCGCTTCAGGATGGGCTTGAACCAACGACCCCCTGATTAACAGTCAGGTGCTCTAACCAACTGAGCTACTGAAGCAGGTTTTGCTTATTTGCGGGTGCAAAGGTAAGTCGTTTTTCTGAAACTACCAAACTTTTTTGAGAAAAATTTAAAGAAACATCAAAAATACGATAAATTTTTGAGTAATTTTGGCGATATCCCGATAGAATCATGTACTTTTGCAGTTGATTTCCATGCATTACTTTTTTATTATTGCATCACTCAATGAAAAGAAACATCTTTTGGATGGTGGCACTTGTGATGATGGTGTCACCCTTAAAAGCTCAGAAAGAGCAGGATCATAACTTCGAGGTGGCGAAGAATCTGGAGATTTTCAATGCTCTCTATCGTCAGTTGGACATGCTGTATGTGGATACGTTGGATGCCAATCGGATGGTGGGGACAGGAATCAGGGCCATGCTACAGCGTTTGGATCCCTATACGGCATATTATCCGAAAGCGAGCGAGCTAAAGTCGTTCATCACGGGTAAATACGGGGGCATTGGCGCATTGATTCGCTATAATCTGAAGCAGAAGACCACCGTGATAGATGAGCCCTACGAGAACACCCCTGCCCAGGAAGCTGGTTTGAAGAAGGGTGATGTGATTCTCAGCATTGATGATACAACCATGGTTGGGAAGAGTGTGGAGTATGTGCGTGAGCACCTTCGTGGTGAAGCAGGGACAACGTTTGTCCTGAAAATTCGCCGTCCCAGTACGAACAAGGTGATGCAGATGAAGATTACCCGTCGTACACTTAGCATCATGCCTACGATTCCTTATTATGGTATGCAGGGTGACGGCATCGGCTATATCTGTCTCACACAGTTCACGGAGGGATGTGCCCAGGAGGTTCGCCGAGCTTTTGTCGATTTAAAGAAGCAGGGTATGCGATCCTTAGTGCTTGATTTGCGTAACAATGGAGGTGGTAGTGAGTTAGAAGCCGCCCAGCTGGTAAATATCTTTGTGCCACGTGGCATCACGATTGCTTCCAACCGTGGGAAACTGAAGCGGGCCAATCGTGACTACACCACCACTGTTGAGCCCATCGACACGTTGATGCCTGTGGTGGTATTGGTGAATGATGATACTGCGTCTTCCAGTGAGATTACCAGTGGTGCTTTGCAGGATCTTGACCGAGCTGTGATCTTGGGGACCCGTACCTACGGAAAGGGCCTGGTACAGATTCCTGTAGACTTACCTCATAATGCTCAGATGAAGGTTACTACAAGTAGGTATTATATTCCCAGTGGACGTTGTATCCAGGCCATTAACTATAAACAGGGTGATGCAGCTTATCAGGAGCATATCCCTGACTCTTTGACCAAGGTGTTCCATACGGCGCATGGAAGAGAGGTGCGTGATGGTGGTGGTATCACCCCCGATCTTGTTGTGAAGGCAGACTCCCTGCCAAACATCGCCTACTATCTGAGTGCCAGCGGTAGGGATTCCACGGAGACCCTTTTCGACTATGAGGTGGATTATCTTGCTGCGCACCCTACAATAGCCCCCGCCTCAGAATTTGAGATCACCGATGCCGATTACGAGGACTTCAAACAACGTGCCATAGCCAATGGTTTCACTTATGATCCTGAGAGTAATCGTGCGATGAAAGCCTTGAAGAAGATCATGGAGTTTGAGGGCTACTACGAGGAGGCGCGCCCGGAATTCGAAGCCTTGGAGAAGAAACTTCAGCATGATTTGGCCCATGACCTTGATTTGCATAAGGAAACATTGAAGAAAGTGATTTCTGCCGATCTGATTGCCGCATATTATTACCAAGGTGGAACAGTGGAGTATAGTCTGCGGCATGATAAGCAGATGGCGGCAGCACGGGAGTTACTGCGTGATGAAGTACGCTACAGACAATTACTGAGGCCCCAAGAGCCATAGATACAGAGGAATCAGTATAAATTCTGATCGCAAACAGCATGAATACTCGTGGTAAATGACTTAGTTTCATGTTTTTTTGCAAATATCATTGGAAAAATTTGGCAGTGTGCGAAAATCTTTGTAATTTTGCACCCGTTCAGTGGAATGAGGGACTCCAATCGAGTCTCTCATTTTCATTTATATTCAAGATTTATGATTGACAAAAACATTGTAAAAGGTTTAGTGGAGGAATGGCTCGAAGGTAAGGAGTATTTCCTCGTGGATGTTGAAATCAGTAATGACAACAAGATTGTTGTAGAGATTGACCATGCCGATGGTGTGTGGATTGAGGATTGTGTGGAGCTGAGCCGCTACATTGAGGACAGGCTGAGCCGCGATGATGAGGATTATGAATTGGAGGTAGGATCAGCCGGATTGGGCCAGCCATTCAAGGTGCCGCAGCAGTATGTGAACTTTGTAGGCAAAGAAGTAGAGGTGCTTGATGGTGACGGAAAGAAGGTGAAGGGAATTTTGAAGAGCGTTGACGGTAACGACTTTGTGGTGACCGTTCGCGAGAAAATCAAGGAGGAAGGAAAGAAACGTCCTGTCTTGACCGATGTGGACAAGTCTTTCCAGATGGATCAGGTAAAATATACTAAATACTTAATAAGTTTCAAATAAGCTATGGCAGCAACAAAAAATGTAGAGACCATTAGCATGGTCGATACCTTCAGAGAATTTACTGAGCAGAAGAAGATCGATCGTACAACTTTGGTAAGTGTACTTGAGGAAAGCTTCCGCAATGTGATTGCGAAGATTTTCGGAAGCGATGAGAACTTCGATGTCATCGTAAACCCCGACAAAGGTGACTTTGAAATTTACCGCAACCGTGTGGTGGTTGCCGATGGAGAGGTGGAAGATGAGAACAAGCAGATCTGCTTATCTGATGCACAGAAGATCGAGGCCGACTATGAGGTAGGCGAGGATGTGTCAGAGCGTGTTGATTTTGCAAAGTTCGGTCGTCGAGCTATCCTGAACCTTCGTCAGACACTGGCTTCAAAGATTCTGGAATTGGAGCACGATAGCCTTTATAATAAGTATAAGGATCGTGTGGGCCAGGTTGTTAGCGGAGAGGTCTATCAGGTTTGGAAGCGTGAGGTGCTGCTCGTTGATGATGAGAACAACGAGTTGATCTTGCCTAAATCGGAGCAGATTCCTGCAGATCAGTATCGCAAGGGTGAGACGGTACGTGCCGTGATCCATCAGGTGAACAATGAGAACAATAATCCGAAGATTATCCTGAGCCGTACTAGTCCTGAGTTCCTGAAACGTCTGTTAGAGGCTGAGGTTCCAGAGATCAACGATGGCTTGATTACGATTCGCCGCGTGGCGCGTATGCCAGGAGAGCGTGCAAAGATTGCCGTTGAGAGCTACGATGACCGCATTGATCCCGTAGGAGCCTGTGTTGGAGTGAAGGGTAGTCGTGTGCATGGAATCGTTCGTGAGCTTTGCAACGAGAATTTGGACGTGATCAACTACACTGCCAATACCAAGTTGTTCATCCAGCGTGCACTGAGTCCTGCCAAGGTGTCAAGCATTAATGTGGATGAGGAAAACCATAAGGCTGAAGTCTATCTCCGTCCTGAGGAGGTGAGTCTGGCCATTGGTCGCGGTGGTTTGAATATCAAACTGGCCAGTATGCTGACCGAATATACAATTGATGTGTTCCGTGAGGTTGATGAAAGCGAGGCCGACGAGGATATCTATCTGGATGAGTTCTCTGATGAGATTGACCAGTGGGTGATCGATGCTATCAAGGCTATTGGACTGGACACCGCTAAGGCAGTGCTGAATGCTCCCCGCGAAATGCTGGTGGAGAAGGCCGACCTTGAGGAAGAGACAGTTGACCATGTATTGAATGTATTAAAAGCAGAGTTTGAACAATAAGAAAGAATGAGCATCAGATTAAATAAAGCAATTAGAGAATTGAACATAGGACTTCAAACGGCAGTTGAATTCCTAGAGAAGAGAAGTGACTTGGGGGAGGTGAGAGGTGACTTGAACTTCAAACTGAGTGACGAGCAATATGGCGCGCTCGTGGATCAGTTCAAGAAAGACAAGGAGCAGAAAGGTCTTGCCGAGAAACTGTTTCCCAAGAAACCAAAGGAGAAAAGACGCCCCGAAGTGAAGGAGCAGAAGGTGGAAACTGTTGTTGAAATCAAGCAGCAGTTCAAACCGTTAGGAAAGATTGACTTGGACAACTTGGGAAAGAAGCCCGAGCCAGCGAAATCTGAAGCTCCTGCCATGGAGGCTAAGCCGAAGGCTGCTGCCGAAAGCCCGAAGCCTGAAGTCAAATCTGTGGAGAAACAGCAAGAACCTGCTTCCATGCAGGAACAGCAGACTCAGAAGGAAGAGACGGCAAACGTCCATCGGACAGAGACTAAATCCACTGAGTCCATTATGGAGAAACCTGCTACGCCTGAGCTGACCACATCCGTTCAGGAAGAACAGGTAAGACCTGTTGATGATTCTTCGCTACAAGATTCTCAGGAGAAGAAGGAACCAGAGGTGTTTACGTTGAAGAGCGAGAAGAAACTGGCTCCGAAAGTAAATGTGTTGGGAAAAATTGATCTTGACTCCATCAACCAGAGTACTCGTCCGAAGAAAAAGACAAAGGAGGAGAAACGCCGTGAGCGTGAAGAAAAAGCCCGTATGACCAACGGCGGTAATGGTGAGAAGAAGAAACGTCAGCGTATTGGAAAAGAGAAGATCGACATTGAGGCTGTTGGTAAGATGCAGCAGAATGGCGGTAAGAACAATAATGCAAATAACAATAATGCAGGCGGCGGTAAGAAAAAGAACAAGAAACGTGTTCAGAAGCCCTTGGAGGTGAACGAAGAGGATGTGGCACGTCAGGTAAAGGAGACCCTTGCCCGTCTTACCAACAAACAGAGCCAGAACAAGAAAGGTGCGAAATACCGTAAGGAGAAGCGCGATGCCGTTCAGGAGAAACTGAATGAGGAAATGGCTTCGCAGGCAGCAGAGAGCAAGGTGCTGAAGCTAACAGAGTTCGTAACCGTCAGTGAGCTGGCAACGATGATGAACGTGGGTGTAAACCAGGTGATAGGAACCTGTATGTCCATTGGTATCATGGTAAGTATTAACCAGCGACTGGATGCCGAGACCATTAATATTGTGGCAGAGGAGTTCGGCTTCCAGACAGAATATGTAAGTGCAGAGGTGCAGAATGCCATTACAGAGGAAGCTGATGATGAGAATGATCTCGTACCACGTGCTCCGATTGTGACGGTGATGGGACATGTCGATCATGGTAAGACCTCTTTGCTAGACCATATCCGTAACACCAATGTTATTGCCGGTGAAGCTGGAGGCATCACGCAGCATATCGGTGCCTACAACGTAAAACTGAAAGACGGTCGTCGCATCACCTTCCTCGATACACCAGGACATGAGGCCTTTACTGCCATGCGTGCCCGTGGTGCTCAGGTGACGGATATTGCCATTATCATCATCGCTGCTGACGACAGTGTCATGCCTACGACCAAAGAGGCTATTGCCCATGCACAGGCTGCTAATGTGCCGATGGTGTTCGCCATTAATAAGATAGATAAGCCAGGTGCTAACCCTGACAAGATTCGTGAGGATCTGGCTAACATGAATTTGTTGGTAGAGGAGTGGGGCGGTAAGTACCAGAGTCAGGAGATTTCTGCCAAGAAAGGCTTGGGCGTTGATGAACTGTTGGAGAAAGTGCTGTTGGAGGCTGAGATGCTTGACCTGAAAGCGAATCCCAACCGTAAGGCTACGGGTAGTATTATCGAGAGCTCGCTGGATAAAGGTCGTGGTTATGTTTCCACGGTGCTGGTATCGAATGGTACACTCCGTGTAGGCGACATCGTGGTGGCAGGCACGAGCTATGGTCGTATCAAAGCGATGTTCAATGAACGTAACCAACGTATCAAAGAGGCAGGACCTGCAGAACCCGCCATTATCTTAGGACTGAATGGCGCCCCCACCGCTGGTGACTCCTTCCATATCATGGAAACGGAACAGGAGGCACGTGACATCACCAACAAACGAGTCCAATTGCAGCGTGAACAGTCAATCCGTACTACCAAGACTTTGGGTCTTGACGATATTTCCCATCGTATTGCTCTGGGTGAGTTCCATGAGCTGAACATCATCGTGAAGGGTGATACCGATGGATCCATCGAGGCTTTGAGCGACTCGTTCATTAAACTCTCTACTGAGAAGGTTCAGGTGAATGTTATTAACAAAGCTGTGGGACAGATCTCCGAGAACGACGTGATGCTGGCCAGTGCTTCCGATGCAATCATCGTGGGCTTCCAGGTGCGTCCTTCTGTCGATGCCCGTAAGTTGGCTGAACGAGAAGGTGTGGAGATCAATACCTACTCCATTATCTATGATGCCATCGAGGAGGTGAAGTCAACAATGGAGGGTATGCTCGACAAGGTGAAGAAGGAAATCATTACCGGTGAGATTGAAGTGAAGCAGGTGTTCAAAATTTCCAAGGTTGGTACCGTGGCAGGTGGCTTGGTGACCGATGGCAAGGTGCACAACAAGGACAAGGCACGTGTGATTCGCGATGGTATCGTGATCCATACTGCTCCTATCGATGCCCTCAAACGTTACAAGGACGATGCCAAAGAAGTGGCCACAGGTCTGGAGTGCGGTATCAGCTTGGTGAACTATAACGACATCGAGGTGGGAGATATCATCGAGACATTCACAGAGATTGAGGTAGAACAGAAACTATGAGTAATTGACAATTGATAATTGACAATTGACAATTTGAATGAGTGATAACAATAACGAGTATGTCCGTCAGGTAGCTGAACAGAAATATGAGTTCGGGTTCACGACGGATGTACATACTGAGATCATAGAGAAAGGGCTGAACGAGCATGTCGTTCGGCTCATCTCTGCTAAAAAAGGGGAGCCGGAATGGATGCTTGACTTCCGTTTGCAAGCTTTCCGTTATTGGCAGACACAGCATGAGCCGAAGTGGGGACATGTACATGTACCTCCTATCGACTACCAGGCCATCAGTTACTATGCCGATCCCATGGCGAGGAAGCCGAAAGGTGATGGGAGGATTGATCCAGAGCTGGAGAAAACCTTTGATAAGTTAGGCATCCCTCTGGAAGAACGTCTTTCCCTGAGCGGTAATACTGCCGTCGATGCCATCATGGACTCAGTTAGCGTAAAGACTACTTTTAAAGAGAAACTCCGTGAAAAAGGTATTATCTTCTGTTCAATAGGTGAGGCTATTAAGGAGCATGGTGAATTGGTAAGAGAGTATCTCGGCACTGTGGTACCTTACCGTGACAATTTCTTCGCTGCCTTGAATAGCGCTGTATTTAGTGACGGCTCTTTCGTATATATTCCGAAAGGAGTGCGCTGTCCGATGGAACTGAGCTCGTATTTCCGTATCAATGCTCGTAACACTGGACAGTTCGAACGTACGCTGATTATTGCCGATGACGACGCCTACGTTTCCTATCTTGAGGGGTGCACGGCTCCCATGCGTGATGAGAATCAACTGCATGCGGCCATTGTCGAGATCATCGTGAAGGATCGTGCGGAGGTGAAATACTCTACCGTTCAGAATTGGTATCCAGGAGATGATCAAGGCAGAGGCGGTGTGCTGAACCTTGTAACAAAGCGTGGCGATTTACGAGGTGCTGACTCCAAACTTTCGTGGACACAGGTGGAGACAGGATCGGCCATTACCTGGAAATATCCCTCATGCATATTAAGAGGTGATAACTCTGTTGCCGAGTTTTACAGTGTCGCCGTGACAAACAACTACCAGGAGGCCGATACGGGCACAAAGATGATTCATATCGGCAAGAATACCAAATCCACCATTATCTCAAAGGGTATTTCTGCCGGACATAGTCAAAACTCATATCGTGGACTTGTCCGTGCAACAGCTAATGCCGACAATGCTCGCAACTACTCTTCGTGTGACTCCCTGCTCTTAGGATCCGAATGCGGCGCGCACACTTTTCCTTATATGGATGTGCACAACGACACTGCTATCTTTGAGCATGAGGCCACTACTTCTAAGATCAGTGAAGACCAGCTCTTCTATTGTAACCAGCGTGGTATCCCTACTGAGCAGGCTGTGGGGCTTATCGTTAACGGCTATGCGAAGGAAGTGCTTAATAAACTCCCGATGGAGTTCGCGGTGGAGGCTCAAAAGTTGCTCAGCGTTTCTTTGGAAGGAACGGTGGGCTAGTTTTTCTTTCATGATTCCAGAAAACAGTATAACGTAATAACGAAGAAAAGTGTTAGAAGTAAGAAACCTTCATGCCAAGATTGGCGAGAAAGAGATATTAAAGGGTATCGACCTTGTAATCAACGATGGCGAGACCCATGCAATCATGGGGCCTAATGGTTCGGGAAAAAGTACGCTTAGTGCGGTGCTCGTTGGTAATCCTCTTTACGAAGTGACCGAGGGAGAGGCTTGGTTTAACGGGAAGAATCTCCTGGAGATGAAACCTGAGGATCGTGCTCACGAAGGATTGTTCCTTTCGTTCCAGTACCCAGTGGAGATTCCTGGGGTGTCGATGACGAATTTCATGAAGGCGGCCATCAACGAGAAACGCAAGTATCAGGGTTTAGAGCCGATGAATGCGGCAGAGTTTCTCAAGCTTATGCGTGAAAAGCGCAAGGTGGTAGAGCTCGATTCTAAACTCAGCAATCGCAGTGTGAACGAAGGCTTTAGCGGTGGTGAGAAGAAACGCAATGAGATCTTCCAGATGGCGATGTTGGAGCCGAAATTGAGTATTCTCGATGAGACCGACTCTGGTTTGGATGTAGATGCCATGCGCGTGGTGGCAGAGGGTGTCAATAAGCTGCAACGTCCCGACACCAGCTGTATCGTGATTACTCACTACGACCGTTTGCTGGAGATGATCAGACCCCATTTCGTACATGTACTTTATAAAGGACGTATTGTCAAGACGGGAGGCCCGGATTTAGCAAAGCAAATTCAGGAGCATGGATACGATTGGATTAAAGAAGAAGTGGGAGAAGAGTGAATGAAGTGAATAGTGGACATTTTGCTACCGCATCATATATGTATAGTGAACAACAATATATAGAACTCTACGAGCAGGCGCGCCAGGTTATTTGCGATCATGCTCCCGAAGCCTTGAATGTCGTACGCGACAGTGCCTTTGATGATTTCAAACGACAAGGTTTTCCTTCCAAGAAGGTGGAGCGGTATAAATATACCGATATTGCGCAGCTTTTTGCTCCCGACTTTGGTTTGAATCTGAAACGATTGCCGATACCTGTAGATCCGTTCGAGGCTTTTCGTTGTGATGTGCCTAATCTGAGTACTTCGCTCTTTTTTGTTGTTAACGATAGTGTTTATAGAGATGAGAAGAAAGAGGAAATACTGCAGACAGGCGTTTCTGCAAGAATAGACGAGCAAAATGCGGGAATGAGAGGAGAAAGGATTCCTATAGGTAGGGGGCCTTTACCACAAGGTGTCATTATAGGTTCTTTCCACCAGTATCCTGATATTGTCTCGAATTACTATGCCCGATTGGCCCAAACAGGTGAAGACGGGGTCGTTGCCCTCAATACGATGTTAGCCCAAGATGGTCTGTTAGTCTATGTCCCGAAGCATATACAGGTTGAACGTGCTGTACAGGTGATTAATATTCTTCGCTCTGATGTTGATCTGATGGTCAATCGCCGGGTGCTGGTTGTTTTGGAGGAAGGTGCCAGTATCAAACTCCTGTTCTGTGATCATGCAGCCGATGATCGACAGTTCCTGACAACCCAGGTGGTTGAGGCTTTTGTGGGAGAGAATGCTTCTTTGGAGTTTTATTGCCTTGAGGAAACACATCATAAGAATGTGCGAGTGAGTAATGTCTTTATTGAACAAAAGGCAAATAGTAGGGTAAACCACAACGTTATCACTTTGCATAATGGTATCACCAGAAACTGTACTGATCTCTTTTTTCGAGGAGAAGGGGCGGAATGCTCTCTTAACGGCTGCGTGATTGCCGACAAACACCAGCATGTGGATAATAATACGCTGATCGTTCATGAAGTGCCTCATTGCAACAGTCATGAGTTATATAAGTATGTCCTTGATGAACACGCGGTGGGCGCTTTTGCTGGAAAGGTGTTGGTACAGCATGGCGCTCAGAAGACGGATTCTCAGATGACGAATCAGAATCTTTGTGCAACAAAGGAATCGCGGATGTTCACTCAGCCGATGTTGGAAATTTATGCAGACGATGTGAAGTGCGCTCATGGTTCTACCGTCGGTCAACTCAACGATGCCGCCTTGTTCTATATGCGACAGCGTGGCATTTCCTTAAAAGAGGCGAAAGTCTTGTTACAGAACGCATTCATTAATGAAGTAATAGATAAGATGCAGCTTGAGCCTCTTCGTGATCGTTTGCACTATCTCGTTGAAAAACGTTTCCGTGGTGAACTGAATAAGTGCGAGGGCTGCAACCTTTGTAAGTAGTTGATGATATATCATGGGTATGTATAATATATATAAGGTAAGGGAGAACTTCCCGATTTTATCAAGAGAAGTGTATGGCAAGCCGTTGGTTTACCTCGACAATGCAGCCACTACACAGAAACCTTTGTGTGTATTGGATGCGATGCGCGAAGAATACCTTAACGTGAATGCCAACGTGCACAGGGGCGTTCACTATTTAAGTCAGCAGGCTACTGACCTCCATGAGGCAGCACGCGAGAAGGTTCGCCAGTTTATACATGCCGATAAAATCGAGGAAATTGTCTTTACCCGAGGTACTACCGAGGCTATTAACCTGGTGGCTAGTTCGTTCTGTGAGAGTCAGATGAAAGAAGGCGATGAAGTGATTGTAACAGAAATGGAGCACCACTCGAACATCGTGCCTTGGCAGTTGCAGTCGATGAAAAATGGCATTGTTGTTAAATATCTGCCTATCACAGACGATGGTCGGTTGGAACTCTCCTCTCTCTCTTCCCATCTTTCAACTCGTACCAAACTCATTAGTGTGGCTCATGTTAGTAATGTGCTTGGAACGGTGAATCCTGTCGTTGAAATCGTAAAAATGGCACATGCCCATGGTATTCCCGTTCTAGTAGATGGAGCGCAGAGTGCTCCGCACTTGCCAGTGGATGTGCAAGCACTTGACTGTGATTTTTTCGCTTTTAGTGGACATAAAATGTACGGACCTACAGGAATCGGTGTGCTTTATGGAAAAGAAAAATGGTTAGAGAAACTACCACCTTATCAAGGTGGAGGTGAGATGATTGATAAGGTAACATGGGAGAAGACCACCTTCGAGCGATTGCCCTTTAAGTTTGAAGCTGGAACTCCAGATTATGTGGCCACTCATGGATTGGCTAAAGCCATCGAATTCATCGATTCCATCGGGCTCGACGATATTCAATTGCATGAACAGGAACTTACTCGTTACTGCATGGAACGATTGCAAGCCATCGATGGCATTTGCCTTTATGGCCCTGACTCATCTTCCAAAGAATCCGTGGTGTCCTTCAATGTGGCATCTCATAGTGGGGGATTGATTCACCATCTTGATGTTGGCACCTTACTGGATCGTTTAGGTATCGCTGTCCGAACAGGTCATCATTGTGCTCAGCCAATAATGGACCGATTGGGGATCAGTGGTACCGTGCGTGCCTCTTTCGCTTTATATAATACAAAAGAAGAGGTTGATGCCTTGGTGGCAGGGATAAGTCGTATTATCGGCATGTTCTGACTTATGCCAATAGTTTTCTGCATTTCTTTAAGGCTATAATAAACCATACCAGTGCTACTGCACGTAAGATGAATGCGTAGCCTACTGGAAGAATACCGAGAAAGAAGGCGGTTTGTGCCTCAATGAGTGCCCAAGTCTGACGCATGTTCAGGTTACGTTCCAGCACAATTGAGTAATAATCTCGTAGCATCTCTATGGGGCGAATTATCACATCTGATAAATGATACATTTTGTCAGCTATTGCTTGCCAGATGCTGTGACTGGTGGTTAAAATCATTTCTTTGTTCATTTAATTATTTTTTGATTGATTATCCGAAAGTTTTTTTCGGTTCTGGGTGCAAAAGTACAATACTGTTGTGCACAATAAGTTCGTTTTTCTACCATTTTTGGCTAAAAAGGGTTAAATATAACTATCTTTTTCAATTCCTGTTCCAGCTGATTATTCATATGGAAGAGGGTTGTAAAGGTTCCCTTTTAAAGGCTGAGACGTCGACCATTTGAAACAAATGCATGTAACATGATATATTTATTTTGTTTCAATTACTATTTACGTTGTTTCAAAATGTGGTTTCGAATAAAAAAAAACGTTTCAAAACCTTGTTTATAATAAAAAAAACATTACTTTTGCAGTCGTGACTTTAATAAAATATAATTCGTGTCGCCGTTATCCAATAACTGAAAACAAAATTTAAATATAATATTAACCAAACCCCAAATGACAAATAAACTGAAAGTGAAGATGAATCTTGTCATGTGCAAGAAATCGTCAAAGACATTGGTTCTAGCTTTGCTGATGATGGTTTTTGCAATACCGTCATTTGCACAGGGACTAGTCAAGGGTGTCGTCATTGACAGTAGCGGAGAGCCGGTTATCGGTGCAACTGTTGTTCAGAAGGACAATCGAAGGAATGCAACTGTTACCGACATCGACGGAAACTTCTCTTTAAAAATGCCAGATGGTAAGGGTACTATACTCGTGACTTACGTTGGTATGAAAGAGAAAGAAGTAAGAGTCTCATCTGATAAAGTAAATAGGGTGACTTTGGAAGATGATGATACCCAACTCGAGGAAGTGGTTGTCGTCGGTTATGGCCAGCAGAAGAAGGCCTCTGTGGTGGGAGCCATTACGCAGACAACAGGTGAAGTTCTTGAACGTGCCGCTGGTATTGGTAGCGTGGGAGCAGCCCTGACGGGTAATCTCCCAGGTGTGGCTACGATTGCTTCTTCAGGTCAGCCTGGTGAAGAGGATCCGCGTATCTATATCCGAGGTGCAGCTGCTTGGAACCAGGATGCCCAGCCACTTATTCTCGTAGATGGTGTCAAGCGTGAGATTCAGTCTGTGGATATCTCATCAGTGCAAACGATTTCCGTGTTGAAAGACGCTTCTGCCACTGCCGTTTATGGTGTGGAAGGTGCTAACGGCGTTATCCTGATCACCACAAAGCGTGGTCAGGAAGGTAAGGCAAAAATCGATGTGGGCTTCACCGCCACATTGAAAGCGGTGTCTAAGCTCCCGCGTAAGTATGATTCCTACGACGGCTACATGCTCCGCAACCAGGCTATCGAGCATGAACTTGCCTTAGGCGGTGCTGCTTCATGGGCTTACTATCGTCCACAGACGTTTATCAACAATTTCCGTAATCAGGACTATACGGTAAAGCCTCACTATAATGCAAATGGCGATTACCTGGGCGATTATAGTCAGGCAGAACGTTATCCCAACATTGACTGGCAGGAAGAAATGTTCAAGAGAACAGCTTTGTCATATAATACAAATATCAATTTCGCGGGTGGTACACAGTTCGTGAAGTATTTCGTTGCTTTCGACTACCAGAACGAAGGTGATATGACAAGGATTTGGGATAACCGTCAGGGTTATGAAGGTGGTTATTCCTATAATCGTCTGAATGTGCGTTCTAATCTGGACTTTCAAGTTACAAAGACTACTCAGTTCCATGTAAGTCTGGCTGGCTCGAATGCACAGCGAAAGACCCCGCGTTATTATTATGGTAATAGCGGTGAGTTTTTCCAGCAGCAGAACTGGGCTGGTGCCTACCGTATGCCGCCAAACGTATTCCCTGTGAAATTCTCGAATGGTGCTTGGGGTTACTCTCGTCTGGCAGCCTCCAATATGGCAAACTCTCCAATGAATGTGTCAACGGCTGGTTATGAGGTGAAAACCATCACCAACATATTCACTGACTTCGCCCTCGAGCAGAAGCTCGATTTCATTACAAAGGGACTTGTTGCTCGCGGTACGATCTCTTGGGATAACCGTTTCGATGAGGGTACCCGTGGTATTGATGCTGCCGGCGGTGGTCACGTGAATAATACAGCATACATCCTTCCTGAGGATGGTGAGCTACTCTTTGAGAATGAAATCTATCCGAAGACCGGTTTTGATTTCTATGAGAAACGCGACTGGCAAACACGAGCTGGTAGTGTGAGTTCTACAAGCCGTGCTACTGAAATGTCTGCTCAGCTTTTCTGGGGTCGTCAGTTCGGTGACCACAACTTGACCCTCATGGGTAACTGGAAACGCCGTATCAGTGCTGGAAATGCCGACCTCGAGAACCGTCGTGAGGACTGGGTGTTCCGTACAACATACGACTATATGGGTCGTTATTTCGCAGAGTTCAACGGAGCATATAACGGCTCTCAGAAGTTCTCTCCTGACAATCGTTTCGCATTCTTCTGTTCAGGAGCTATCGGCTGGATGGTGTCTGAAGAGAAATTTATGAAATCCCTTAAGGATAGGAAGATCCTTGACATGCTCAAGATTCGTGGTTCTTTCGGTGAAATTGGTGATGATAGTGCTGGTGACCGTTGGGCATACCTGACTGGTTGGGAAGTTATCGGTCCTTATCAAATGGGTATTGATCGCTCCAACAGTCCTTTCACTGGATATAAGGAAGCTAGTATTGCCAATCCCGATCTTCGTTGGGCTACCGTTCAAAAGAAGAATCTCGGTTTCGACTACTCTGTCCTCGGAGGTATGTTCGCTGGTAGTTTCGACTGGTTCCGTGATGACCGTTATGACATCTTTATTTATGGATCCGACCGCTCAGTGCCCTCATACTATGGTGCAGCAAAGACCCCGGATATCAACAAGGGTAAGATTAAGAACACTGGTTTCGAATTCGAGGTTCGTTTCAACAAGGTGTTGAAGAATGGTTTGCGTTTCTGGGCGAATGCCAACTACACGTACGCGCATAACGTTATTAAATTAAAGGACGACCCGGCCTTGATTCCATCTTACCGTAAGGCACAGGGCTATTCTCAAGGACAGTATGTCACCTTCATCGATAATGGCTTTATTGGTACTTACGACGAACTATATAGCGCTCCAGAATTCCAAAGTAATGATGATCAGGTTCTCATCGGTGACCATTACATTGTTGACTTCAACGGTGACGGTGTCATTGATCAGACAAACGACCAGGCTCCTTACGGTTACACAGGCAATCCGGAGCACACCTATAATGCAACCATCGGTTGGGAGTGGAAAGGCTTCAGCATGTTTGCCCAGCTTTATGGTGTAACTGGTGTTACCCGTGACGTTACGCTGACCTCTTTCCCAGACCAGTTGCTTACCGTTTATGATACAGGTAATTGGTGGAATCCTGCAAGTGGTAGTGGTGAAGTGGTAGTTCCTCGTTTGTATACGCAGGCTACAGGTGGCAACAATGGTACACAGTTCCTCTTCGATGGTTCTTATTTCCGTCTGAAGAATGTGGAGATTGCTTATACTTGGACTAAGGGCTGGATTAAGAAACTTGGTTTCACAAGCCTGAAGATTTATTTGAATGGTAACAACCTCCTCTTGATCACCAAGATGCCTGACGACCGTGAGAGTAACTACGGATGGAGTGGTAGTGGCGGTGCTTATCCTACAGTAAGACGTTACAACTTCGGAATTAAGCTTAACATTTAATGGCTACAACAATGATGAAATATTATAATAACATAAAAACCCTTTTGTGTGGTTCGCTTCTCCTTCTGGCAGGTGGTACTCTCTTCTCTTGTACCGACTGGCTCGATAAGGATCCGGAGTCTATTGTGGCAGAGGATGAGGCTTTCAAGAACTACCGCAACTTCCAGGGATATATTGAGGAAATCTACAACTTGGTTCCTGATATAGAGAAGGTTAACTATTGTTCCGGATGGAATATGGGTGATGATGCCGTGCACAACCCTGAAGGATATGGCCACATAGACCATCAGGTGGACCTTGGTAACTATCGTGACTGGTTTAACAATACTCAGTTCTGGCTGAATGGTGACCGTTACTCGCTTTGGAGAAGTTCATGGTATTGTATCCGCAAGTGTAACATGGGTATTGCGAATATCAAGTCGCTCGTTGGAACAGACGAGGAGCGCGACCTCTTGCTCGGACAGTTGTATTTCTTCCGTGCTTGGTGGCATTTCGAGCTGATGTGCTTTTTCGGCGGCCTTCCCTATATTGACGAGGCTTTCGAGGCTACACAGATTCCAGAGCTTCCCCGTCTTTCCTTCCAGGAGTGTGCTGATCGCTGCGCAGAAGACTTTGAACGTGCATACGATCTCCTTCCGATGGATCCTCAGGGATGGGATGAGACTCTTGCCGGTATGCAGACTTCTGGAAAGAACGACCTGCGTATCAACAAGTTTATGGCCCTCTGCTACCTGGGCAAATGCTACCTTTGGGCAGGTTCTCCGCTGATGAAGGAGATGGAGAAGGCCAAGAACGGTGGTGCTGTTCAATTGTTGGGTGCAAGCTCCAATGGTAAGACTTACGATTACGATGTGGAATACTGCCGGAAGGCTGCTGAGGCTCTTGGCAAGGCCCTTGATCTTGTCAAGAAAGGATCTGTATCGTACAAGCTTGCCGAGTATAAATATTCCAATATCTACGATCACGAGCGTGATGAGAATGCAGAGACCAACTACTCGGATATCTTCTATACAGTCAAGCAGAATTGGAACGTGCCTGGTTCTACAGAGGCTATCTTCCGTGGTATCTGTTCCGGTGCCAACACCGCCAACTGGAACCATGCCAAGATCTTTGGTCCGAAGGTTGCCGGTCTTGTGGCTCATGACAAAATCATTCACCACCCCACCGCAAACCTCATCGACCAGTATGGAATGGCTAATGGACAGCCTATCTATCTGGTGCGGAACGGTGAACTGGTGCTGAACCCGGAATCAGGATGGGATCCTGAACATCCTTACAAGGATCGTGATCCTCGATTCTATCATGACATTATTTTCGACGGTTTCCACTATGTGCTCAGCACAGATGCTTTGACCGCAGAGCAGAAGAAGCATGATTATTGCACCCTTTACACAGGTGGTGCCATGCGTTCTGTTGCCGATGCCAGCAGTACAGGCTATTTCATTCAGAAACTGACACCTCACCAGTGTAACGAGGGTGACAAGTGGTATGACTGGGATTGGGCATTTGAAAGCTATCTCCCCTATATGCGCCTGGCTGATGTTTACCTGATGTATGCTGAGGCAAGGGCCGCTATTGCAAATAGTGTAAGTGATCTGAATGAAAGACCTAACTATTGCCCGTCATACTCGGCTGTCGAGGCTATCAACGCCCTCCGCGACCGTGTTAACTCTACCGATTACCCCATGGAGCATGTAGCTGCCAATCTTCGTGATAGCCGTGAGCACTTTATTGACGAAGTACGTCGCGAGCGCGCTGTGGAACTTTCCTTCGAAGGATTCCGCTGGAACGACCTCCAGCGCTGGTTGCTTCTGACGGAGCCTCCTTATACGGTGAAGTACTCTCATGAGTTCGAGCGTTTGGAGACCGACGCATGGTTTAAGGATCATGATCCAAAGGATGCCAAGGTTGGTAACTTCCACAGAGAAGAACTGATAACCCGTCGCTTGGAGTCAAAGCACTACTGGTTCCCGCTTCCTGACAAGGATATTTATCTTTACGAAGGATTCCCCCAGAACCCGGGATGGTAATAAGGTAAAAGTGAATAGTGAACAGTGACAAATTTGCTACCGCTATAATAATAATGAATATGAAAAGAATGAAAACAAACATATTTCTCTTTGCCATGGCAGCTGTATCGCCACTGACGGTTAATGCCCAGGTCGCTGACGACACTGATTCTGTCGTGGTAGAAAAGAAAGTCCATGTTGCTTTCCGCGACAAGGATCCTGACCATCTTCTCGGAGGCGTTTCCTATGTTGACATGGAAGAGCTGCAGAAGAAGGACTATACAGTAAGCAGTCTTGATGACTTGTATGCCCTTGTTGGTGGATGGAATGGCAACAACCTTTGGGGTATGGACAATGAGCGCCTTGATAATAACGACAACAGCAACCTGCCGCTCGTGATTATCGACGGTGTAAAGCGTCCATCCAACAACGTGCTTCCTTCTGAGATTGAACAGGTTACCTTCCTTAAGGGAGCACAGGCTGTCGTGCTCTATGGTGCCAAGGGTGCCAAGGGTGCGATCCTGATCACCACCAAGCGTGGAAAGGTTGATGGTCTGCAGATTACTGCCAATGCGAACACTGGTTTCCATGTAGCCAAGGAATTTCCTGAGTATCTCGGTTCTGCTCAGTACATGACCCTCTACAATGAGGCTCGTGCCAACGATGGTCTTACTCCGAGATATAGCCAGATGGATATCTACAACCATGCCTCTGGGCTCAATCCTTACCGTTATCCGAACGTAAACTATTATTCTGACGAATATATCCGTAAGGTGTATAACCGTTCAGAAGGTACGTTGGAGATCCAGGGTGGTGGAACACGAGCACACTTCTACACGAACATTAACTACTATCGCTTTGAGGACCTTATCAACTTCGGTCCTGCAAAAGATAACTATACCGACCGTTTCAGCGTTCGTGGTAATGTGGACCTCGTCATCAATAAGCTGATCAAAGGTTATGCTGACGTAAGTGCTACCTTCTACAACGCAAACAGCAACAAGGGTAACTTCTGGAACGATGCGGCCAATATGCGTCCGAACTTCCCGGAAAACGCAGCACCGTTGATTGATATTAATACGGTAGATCCTAACGCTTCCAAGGCTCTTGCTATCCTTGGTAAGTCGCTGAACCTGCTCGATGGCAGATTCTTCCCTGGTGGAACAAAGGTCACCGATCATAATGCCATTGCCGACTGCTACTTCGGTGGTAAGACAAGAGGTGTGAGTCGTCAGTTCCAGTTCGATGCAGGTATCATCTATGACATGAGCAAGTTCTTGAAGGGCTTGTCATTCAAGACTCTGTTCTCCATCGACTACGCTGCCAACTACAGTCTGTCATACAACAATGATTACGCAGTATTTATTCCTACATGGAGTAACTATAACTCACAGGAGTCTATCGTAGCCCTTACGCAGCAAAACGATGAGAAGGTGACAGGTCACATGTCCATGTCTGACACGAAATATCGCCAGACCATCAGCTGGAATGGTCATTTCGATTATGACAACACCTTCGCAGGAAAGCATCATATTACAGGAATGTTGCTCGCTAATATGTACACCACCACAGCCAGTGGTACCTATCACCGCTATACCAATGCCAACATTGGTCTGCAGGGCGGTTACGACTTCATGGGTCGTTATTTTGCCGAGGCAGCGTTTGCAGGTGTACACTCCTCACGTCTTCCCGAGGGCAATCGCGAGGCCATCTCACCTTCTTTCACTGTTGGTTGGAATATCGCCAAGGAGAATTTCATGGAGGGAAGTTTCGTTGATGACTTGATGCTTAGCGCGTCTTACAGCAATCTGAATGAAGATGCTGATATCTATATGGGCAATAAATACTTCTATCTTTACGATGCCAGTTGGAATCCTGCTGATGGTAGCTTCTCATGGAATGAGGGTGTCAGTACGAAAATTACATATTCTCAGATGGGTGCCAACCCTGCCCTTGATTTCATTCATCGCAAGGAGTGGTCAGTAAGTCTTCGTGGTTCATTCTTCAATAAGTTGATTACCACTGACCTCACCTTCTTCAATACGGATATGGATGGCTTCATTATCCAGAACCCCACTACCTTCCCTTCCTATTTGTCAGGAGGTCTTTCCGGAGGTTCGTTCAAGCCGGCTATCAACAATAATATCCAGAACCGCAAGGGTCTTGACTTTAGCGTAAAAGCACAGAAACAGTTTGGTAAGGTTTACGCTTCCCTTGGTGTTGTAGGTACCTATCTCACGTCAAAGTGGAAGAAGTATGACGAAATCATCGATCCTATTGCACCTAATAAGTATGTTGAAGGCCAAAACCTCGATGCTCTCTGGGGTTACAAGAATATTGGCTTCTACACGGCAGATGACTTTGATATCAGCACAAATGCTGATGGAGTCACACAGTACGCCTTGAAGAAGAGTCTTCCGAATCCGGCCATTGGAGGTACTATCCTGCCAGGTGACTTGAAGTATGAGGATGTGAATGGCGATGGCAGAATCGACAACAAGGATATGGTTGTTCTTGGCAAATCCGGCTCCATTACTGTTTTTGACGCCAATGGAAATCCCACCAACAATCCTACAGGCAACAACGCTTTGGGTAGCATTGGCACTCCTTGGTTCGTGGGTGTCAACCTCACGCTCAAATACAAGAATTTCACGCTCTTCGTACTCGGTAATGGCCAGTTCGGTGCATACGCCATGAAGAATAATAGTTACTACTATATGAGCGGAGATGCCAAGTACTCTGTGAATGTACTGGGTCGTTGGACTCCCGAGACCGCAAATACGGCCACTCATCCCCGTCTGACAACTTATAGTTCGAACAACAACGCAGCTGCTTCCACCTTCTGGATGTACAGCACCGACCGTTTCAACCTCCGCAAGGTGCAGTTGACCTACGACTTCCCCTCGGAGATGTTTAAAGGAAAGTGGGTGAATGCGCTCTCTATTTATTTGAACGGAAACGATCTTCTTACGATTTCAAAGAACCGCAAGTTGATGGAGACAAGCGTTGGCTATGCACCACAGACTCGTTTCTATAATCTCGGTGTTAAGGTAACTCTCTAAAAGAATCAAGAATTAAGAATTTAGCATTAAGAATTATGATTACGCCAAAAGATAAAAGACACCTGATAAGTTTATCCTTTATCATTTGTCAGTTATTATTTAGCACAGCGCTCCTTTGCTCATGCGATGATATTTTCACGCCGGCAGATGAGAATACACGACAGGAGGATGCCATGTACGAGGAGTCAGAATATGCTCATGGCCTGCTGATGTATGGCTATGACCGTCTTCCCTACCTCACTACAACCGTTACCGACATAGCCACAGATGATGCTGTCACCAACTTGAAAACCAGCAATTACCTGAATATGGCAACGGGTACCTGGGCTTCCGACAACAACCCCATGTCTGTATGGGACAATTGTAAGGATGGTATCCAGTATATCAATAAGTTCTTCACAATCGTGGATAAGGTGAAATGGGCACCCAGTGCAGCATCCAAGCAGCAGATGTTCATTGACCGACTGAAAGGTGAGGCTTTCGGCCTTCGTGCTGTCTTCTACTATTATTTGCTGCAGGCTCATGGTGGCTATGCAGATGATGGTCAGCTCTATGGAGTACCCTTGCTGACAACACCGGAAGATGGTAGTTCCGACTTCAACCTTCCTCGTGCCTCTTTTGCTGATTGTGTGAAGCAGATTTTCGCCGACTGTGACAGTGCCATGTTCTACCTTCCTATCGATTATGATGATATCGACACCGAAGATGAAATCCCTGCCAAGTACAAGGCTCTGGGAGCGAATGTTTCCAATTATAACCTTGTGTATGGTGTCAAGGCTAAGAATCTGATGTCGGGCAGAAGTGCTGAGGCTATCAAGGCTCAGGTTGCTTTGCTCGCTGCCAGTCCTGCCTTCCGCGACCAGAGCGGTGTCACTTCTGCTGATGCAGCCAAGCTTTGTGCTGATGTTCTCAAGCGCATTGGTGGTATGGATGGATTTGATCCAACGGGTAACATCTGGTACAAGAATAAGAATAAACTGGAGCCCAGCGCATCAGAAATGCCTGAGATCCTGTGGCGTGAGGACCGTCATAAGAACGCAACCCAGGAAAGGGAGAATTTCCCGCCGACATTGTATGGCCAGGGTCGTGTCAATCCTTCGCAGAATCTCGTGGATGCCTTCCCTATGCGTAACGGACGTCCTATCAGTGATCCTAAATCCGGTTATGACCCGAAGAATCCTTATGCCAACCGTGACCTGCGTCTTGCTGACAATATCCTCTATAACGGTACGGTGTTCAGAAAAACTGAGATTATCACAGGTACTTATCCTAAGGTGACTGACCAGGGTGTAGTCGAGTATGAGGATAATATCAACTATGGAGCTTATTCTACACAAACAGGCTATTACCTGAAGAAACTGCTCCGCGACGATGTGAGTCCGCTGTCAAGCTCTCTCATTGAGCAGCAGCACATCTATACCCGCATCCGTTACACGGAAATCTTCCTGGCCTATGCCGAAGCTGCCAATGATGCCTGGGGCCCCAAGGCTGATCCCACGGGTGTTGGTTATACGGCTTACGATGTGATCAAGGCCATTCGTACACGTGCCGGACTGGGTAAAGATGAGTTTGGACGTGATCTTCCTGAGGGTGATGCCTATCTTGAGGAGTGTGCCGGTGACCAGGCTAAGATGACAAATCTCATCCGTAACGAGCGCCGTCTGGAGCTCTGTTTCGAAAACAAGCGCTTCTGGGATCTCCGTCGTTGGCTGTTGCCGCTTGATGAGCCCGTGAAGGGTATGAGAATCGACCGTAATGAGGAAACTGGTGAACTCACTTATACCATCATTGATGTGGAGAAGCGTGTTTATGACAACTCTTATCAGTGCTACGGACCCATTCCGAAGAGTGAGGTGCTTAAGTGGAGCAATCTCAAGCAGAACAGAGGATGGAATTAGAATTATTGAAAGTTGACAATTGAAAATGATAATTGCAATGATGAAGATGAAGAAATACATATATGGAATAGCTCTGGGAGCCCTTGCTCTCACTTGTACGTCTTGCTACAATTCAGACCATGAGTTCCCAGACTATGAAGAAGGTACGACTGCCTACTTCGCCTATCAGTTCCCCGTACGTACACTCGTACTTGGTAACGACATCTACGACAACGAGCTCGACAACGCGCACAAGTGCCGCATTTGGTCAACCATGGGTGGAGCATACGGAGGACGTGATGCGTATGTTGACATTGCTGTCGATGAGTCTCTCTGCAACAACCTGTGGTTTGTGGATGATGCAGGAAACCCGTCAGCTCCCGTGCTGCCCATGCCATCCAACTACTACAGTCTTTTGTCCAATGTCATCCCCTACAACGGCGATCCCCGCGGTTATGTGGAGGTGCAGTTTACGGATGCATTCTTCAGTGATCCCAAAGCCGTGGAGACCACATACGTGATTCCTTTGGTGATGAAGAACGTTAAAGGTATCGACCATATCCTCACTGGTGAGCCCCGTGAAGGTCTGACACCCTCCCGCACCAATACTGATGACTGGGAGATTCTTGCCAAGGACTACGTGCTTTACTGCGTGAAGTATATGAACCCCTGGCAGGCTAAATACATCCGTCGCGGTGTTGACAATGTAACGGAAAAAGGTGTGACAACGAAGGTCGTCCGCAAGGATTTCTCCTTGGTCAATACCGACCTTGAACATTACAAGGAGAACCCGGTGAACCAGAACGATGAAATCTGTGATATCAAAACCAAGAATATGTCACAGGCTATCTTCAACGTGTCTTTCAAGACCTCTGGAGCCTCTGTTTCTTGTAACCTTATTCTTACTTTCAATGGTAACCAGTGCACGATTTCCACCGATGATCCGAACGTGACAGCTACCGGTTCCGGTGAATTCATTGCCAAAGGAAGTGGACGACCGGAGTACAAGGACTACCAGTGGTATGGAGAAGGCAAGGCTGATGAGCGCGACATTCTCCGTCTGGCTTACGATGTAAACTTCCAGAATAGCAACATCCAGGTGTCAACCACCGATACGCTTGTTGTTCAGACTCGTGAGGCAAACAGGAAAGTATTCTTCTCGCCCAAATATTTGAAATAAAGAATGAAGTGAAACCCGAAACTCAAAATTTGAATAGATATGAGACAGAAGAAATTTATAACGGAGAAAAGAAGCCTGAAAATGACGGTGAAGGTGCTCGTTGCAGCATTCTTCATCCTTCCTTCTTCACTCTTCATTTCCTCCTGTGCCGACTATAATGAGACTGACAATTTCACTGCCCAGGCTGATCCTTCTATCCAGGAGCCGTATAAGGACCTGAAACCTGTCAAGAGCTATATCAACAGGGATGCCTATCCTAATATGTCTCTGGGTGCCATGCTGAAAGTCTCTGACTTCAACAAGCAGGAACTGGATCATGCTGCCGCTGTCACCAATTTCGACAATGTGGCTTTCGGTACATCGTTGATGTCGGGTAACATCATCAATGCTAAGGGTGTGATGAACTTCCTCGATATGAGTGACCTCCTTGCCCATGTGGAAGAGATCGGTTATGACGTGTATGGCAGTCCGATTTTTGCTAATGCCAACCAGGCTGATGACTGGCTGAAGACCCTTACCGCTCCTATTGAAATCCCCGTGGATTATGTAGAGGGAAAGACGGTGAACTTCAACGACATGCCTGTAGGAAGCTATCCGGGTACCGTAGAAAGCGGAAGTGCTACCATTGCCAAATATGATGACCAGAACACCCTCCGCATTGGTGCCAGGGCCAAGGTTCGCATCATCGAAGGCTTCGAAGTGGATCCCCTCGCCAAATACACCATTACTTTCTATGTAAAGGCTGACAGGGATGGTTCCTTCAATGTCTATTTCTCTGGCAACAAGGTTGACGGAAGCGGACCTGATGGAAAGTGGACATACAAGGCTGGCAAATGGACAAAGCTCGTGGTGGAAGCCCAGAGTGCTCCTGGTGAGACTGAGGGTTACTTAAGAGTGGAGAACGGTCCTTCTCCTGTCTTCTATATCCAGAAGGTGGAAGCTGGCTACTATCCTGACAATCACCGTCCGCAGACAGAAAAGGAGATGACCGATACCATCCACTATGCCCTCCATGCATGGTGTGAAGGTCTGATGAAGATCAACGAAGGCCGTATCAAGACTTTCGACCTCATTGATGAGCCCATTGACAATGGCGCAGTTCTTGAGAATGGCATGTACGACCTCAAGCACTCTACCGAGAGCATCTTCTGGCAGGATGTTCTGGGCAGTGAGAACTATGCTCCTGCTGTATCTGATATAGCCAGAAAAGCCTTCGAGGAGAATGGTGGTGATGCTGCAGCGTTGAAGTTCTTTATCAGCGAAACGGGTCTTGAGGATTCCAAGAAGCTGGAGAGTCTGAAATATTGGATCAATATCTGGGATGCCAAGGGTGCGAAGATCGACGGTATCAATGCCAAGGTCAATCTCACCTATAGTGAGGATGCCGCTAAACAGGCCGCTAACGAGGCTTCTTTGAATGCCTTACTTGACAATCTGGCTTCCACAGGCAAGCTCATCCGTATCTCTAACTTCGACATCAAGTATCAGGATGCTTCAGGTGCCAGTGTGGCTGCCAAGGATATCACCGATGCTCAGCGCCAAAGACTGGCCGACTACTATGGTCAGGTCATCAGAAGCTACATGAATAAGATCCCGCACGACAAGCAGGCAGGTATCTGTAAGGGTAACATGGCTGATACGAACGATCCCGTGGGACTCTGGACCATCGACTCCAAGAGCAAGGACTGGGTGCGTAATGCCACCTACAAGGCCTTCTGCGATGCGCTGGGAGGACAATAACGTGAACACTGATGGTTGCCAGTGAGAAAAGGAATCACTCTGATTTTCCTGGCAGCCGTCTTTCATATTTAATCTTTAATTTATCCTTTATTTATTAACTTAATTATTTATCTTATGAAGAAACTATTTACTCTGATTGCTCTCTTGACATGTTTCTTGGGAGTAAAGGCGGTGGAGAAAGTCGATGCAGAAATGGACTTCTCAAAGTACACCGACATCTCTGAGGTTCCTTTCGCCAGCTGGCGTGGTAGTGAGTCGGCATTTGCTCGCCTCTCTATCAAGGACGGTTGCCTCCACTTCGAAAGTGCAGAAGCTACAGATCCCTCTTGGGACTGCCAGTTCTTCCCGATTGGTGGCGTAAATGCTGAGGTAGGTACCGTTTACACCCTTCACTACAAGATTAAGGGTGACCATGCTGGTAACGTGTCAATGCTTGGTTTTGGCCAGACACCTTACGGCGCATTCTCCATCACTACAGATTGGGTAGAAGGTACTGTTGACTATGAGGCTACCAATAATGATGGTAACATCCTCATGCAGTGCGGTGACTGGATTGGTACTTGGGACATCGCTTATCTGAAGATTACCCATGAGGAGCGTGCTAACCAGCGTCCGAAAGAGTGGGTTCCTCTGCTCGTAAATGGTAACGCTGAGCAGCCTTGGGGCGATCTCGCTAATGTAAGATTTGATGACCAGGAGAACAACTACAAGATTTGTGCTTGGGGTAAGGAGAAAGGCGTTAACATGAACGAAGATGGTGGTTGGGATCCCTTCCCCGCTACAATCGAAGAGGTTGACGGTAGTCACGTATTCGTTGTTCATGGTAAGGTTGCTGACACCGAGGGTGATCCTTCTGCATGGGACAACCAGTTCTGGATCCAGGGTCCGAGAAGATTCATGCCAGGTGAGAAAGTGAAGGTTCACTTCCGTTACAAGGCTTCTGAGGCTGCTACCACCAATACGCAGATCCACCATCAGAATCCTTCTGACTACATGCACTGGGCTGCTATCGGTGACATCAACTTCACCACAGAGTGGCAGGAGTACGACCAGGAGATTTCATGGCCCAGTGGTGGTAACGATCAGGGATGGTCTATTGCCTTCAACCTGAACCCCCAGAATAAGAATGCTATCGACTTCTACTTCGATGACCTCGCTATCGATGAATTGAAACTTGACCATGGCTTCTTTGCTGCTTATGCAAACCCTGCTGCCGGTATTGAGTACAACTTCGACGAGGCTATCCAGTTTGAGGATGGTGGTGATGGTACTATGATCGTTACTGTTGGTGAGGCTGGTAAGCCGGAGACATGGGTAAGTGAAATCATGATCTCTACCGTTCGTGGTGACGACGGTTCATTCAAGGCTGCTACTCTGAAGCCTTCTACCGGTGCCATCGAGGCTGGTGATGAATTCTGGTATGACTATGCCGAGGGTTCAAATGCCAAGATTAAGCTGCCCGCAGCTGGTGTATGGCAGATCACTCTGGATACAGGGTTCAAGGCTATCAACTTCATCCAGATTGAGGGTGATACTCCTCAGGGACCGATTGAAATCAATGCTAACCCCACAGAGATCGTTGTAAAGGCTCCGGAGCGTGACATTCTCACAAACGATGGTGGTACAGGCCAGCCTTGGGACAGCCAGTTCTGGATTGTTGCCAACCGTACTCTCGAGAAGGGTGAGGCTACCATTCTCTCATTCAAGTATAAGGCTTCAAAGGCAGCTAAGACTTCTACACAGTGCCACGCTGATCCAGGTTCATACCTGCACTGGGCTGCTATCGGTGATGTGAACTTCACTGAGGATTGGCAGGAGTTCAATGCTACCTTCACTGTTCCTAATGAGGCTGACGGCATGAAGTCTATCGCCTTCAACATGGCTGAGATCCAGGAGGCTAACAACTATGAGATCAAGGATGTTATTTGGAAGACAGAGGATGGTACAGAGTCTCTGATCAACCAGACTGGTAAGCAGAACTTCTACGTGAAGGAGGGTGCTACCGACAGTCCGCACGTATTCGACGACGGTACTGGCATCAAGGGCGTTTACACCAACGGCAATGCTACCTCTGGTGCTACCTATAACATCGCTGGTCAGCGTGTTTCTAAGGACTTCAAGGGTATCGTGATCGAGAACGGTAAGAAGATTGTGGTGAAGTAATCACCGACAGTCTCTTGACGAACGAAAAATGACATTCTAATCAAATGGGATCCGGTCTTTCACAAGGCCGGATCTTTTTTATCAAGAAATGGTCTTTTTTCTTTGTGTTTCTCTCGTTTTTCATTACCTTTGCATCATTCTTCGCTCCCACGTTTCGTCGTGCCCTTATGCCCTCGGATGTGACGGATGTGAAATCTGCAAACTTGTATCAATATAAACCAATGAAAAGAATCTTTTTATTTGTCTTAGCTTTGACGGTCCTGACCACAGCCTATGCCAAACGGCCCAGTGTCGTTATCACCGTCACCAATAACCGTCTGCAGACGATTACGGGCTTTGGCGCAGCCTGCTGTTACGGTGCGATGGAACCCTTCGCGAATGATACTCAACCCGTGAAACTGCTCTATGGCGATGAATCCGCCATCGGCTTGAATATCATGCGCATGGAGATCTCACCTAACTTCGTGGGAGACGTCAAGGTGCCTGAATGGGGAAACTGGGACACCCCCTACGATTGGAACGGCTCCCTGCCTTCCGCCAAGATCGTCAAGCAACGCGGAGGCATCGTCTTCGGTACCCCGTGGTCTCCTCCTGGTGACTACAAGACGAATGGTACTGCCCAGGGCGGAAAATCCGACAGTCAGGGCAATCAGGAGGGACGTCTGCGCAAAGACTGCTATCCCAAGTTCTTCCCTTGGCTGAACACCTTCCTGAAATGGATGCAGGAGCATGGCGTCGATGTGGATGCCGTTTCCGTACAGAACGAACCCGACTGGTGGGTAGATTACTCCGGTTGTCTCTATACGCCCGATGAGCAGCTGGAACTGGTGAAGAACTATGCCCATCTGCTCGACCGTGAGACCTACAAGGGTGTGCGCCTGATCAGTGCAGAGCCCTTGGGCTTCGACCCCAATTATTCCAATAAGCTGCTGAATGATCCTGTAGCCCGTGATCAGGTGGATATCATCGCTGGTCATATCTATGGTCATCCGCCACTTGTTAATCTGAAGAATGCTGCCAGACTGGCTAAGCAGTATGGAAAGGAGGTATGGATGACGGAGCATTCTGTATCCGACAATATCGGCGACCGTCTGCCTAACTGGCAGGAACAGCTGGAGTTTGCACAAGAATTGAATGAGTGCCTGCAGGCAGGATGCACCGGTTATATCTACTGGTATATGCGTGCCCACTGGGCTTTCGTCAGCACCGGTGAGGCCAAGTATGGGGATGCCAACAGGACGAAGAACAAACTGTTGCCGCGTGCCTATGTGTATTCACACTTTGCCAAGAACGTTACAGGTTCCACTCTTCTGGAGTCAACGTGCAGCTACGATCTGACGACCAATGCCGCTGTCGAGACCTCCGCGTTCATCAAGGGTGACTCCCTCATCATCATGGCGATCAATACCCTGAGTTCCGACAGGGACTTCATCATGAACCTGCCTTTCAACGTGGTGAGCGGCAACGTGCTGCTGTCATGGGGCAATGCCTCTGATGAACTCTGTCAGAAATATCCCGTCGAGATTGCCGAGCCTGTTCAGAGAGTGACTACCGAACTGCCTGCGAAGAGTCTGGCCACCTATGTCTTTAAGATAGAGGGCGGCGGTACAGGTATCAAGGAACTCCTGCAGAATGCAGATGCCGGTGCCAAGACCTATTATGATCTGCAGGGCCGCCGGCTGAATAACCCCCATGGCGTGTGCATTGAGCGCAGCGCCAATGGTACTTCCAGAAAGGTAATCGTTGAATAATGGCAAACCAGTCGATCATCAGTAAGTGCAAGGCCTGTTCCACGACGGTGGTGTGGCTTCTGGCACTGGCAGTCATAGCGGCGTTGCTGCTGGTCTGCGAGCGCTATGTGTTGTGGAAGATCCAGGAGCAGAACCTGTTCCTGGATACCCCGTTGTTTTTCCGGCAGCAGATGGTGGTGCCCGGAGGACTGCTCATGTATGTGGGCAGTTTCCTCACACAGCTGCTCTACTACCCCCTGCTGGGCGTGGCGGTGCTCTGCGTGGCGTGGGGACTGCTCATGGAGATGATGCGCCGCACCTTCCGTGTCGGTAAGCCATGGACGCTGCTCCTCCTCGTGCCCGTAGCCCTGCTGCTGGCAGCGAATGTCGATATGGGATACTGGATCTACCCCATCAAGCTCAGAGGCTGGTATTTCGATGCCACCCTGGGTGTGATGGCTGTCGTGGCTCTGCTGTGGGCCTACCGCGCATTGTCGGCACACAGACTGTGGCGGCGCCTCTTATTGGTGGTGACAGCCGTGGCGGGTTATCCGCTGATCGGTACCTATGCTTTGGCAGCTGTACTGCTGATGGGACTATGGTGCTGGCGTCTCGATCGCGAGCGTTGGCAGGCGGCAGCAGACTGTATCCTTGCGGTGTTGCTGGTGGTGGCTGTTCCGCTGTTGTACTATCAGTTTGTGTATTACCAGACGAACAAGGTGAACCTCTGGTGGACGGCACTGCCCATCTTCAAGATCCTTGAAGAGAACACCGAGCTCTATGTGCCCTACGCCCTCCTCGCCGTGTGTCTGCTCATCCTCGTACTGGGTAAATGGCAGACGCCCGAGACTGCGGCACAGGAAACGGTCGTCAGCAGGAAGGATAAGAAGAACAAGAAGGGTGCCAAGGCAAAGAAATCCTTCAAGCTCTCAAAGGGCTGGTGGCGCTATGCCGTCGTTGTCGTTGTACTGGCGGCAACAGTCTATGGCGTATGGACCGCCTGGATGAAGGATGAGAACTTCCACCGTGAGGTGGCTATGGAATACTTCGTGGAGCAGACGCGCTGGGAGGATGTGCTGACGGAAGCTGCCAAGCAGCAGAATATTCCCACACGCTCGGTGGTGATGATGCGTAACCTCGCCCTGTCACGCTTAGGTCGTCAGAGTACGGAGATGTACCGTTACCGCAACGGTGCGGCGAAGCCTGCCTCACCATTCCCCATCCCGGCATCGATGCTGGTGGGAAACATGATCTACTACCACTACGGGATGATGAACGACTGTCACCACATGTGCATAGAGGGCGGTGTGGAGTTTGGATGGCGCGTGGAGCACCTGAAATACATGGCACGCCGGGCATTGATGACAGGTGAGGTGAAGGCGATGTACAAATATACCGGTGAGCTGAAACATACGCTGTTCCACGGAGAGTGGGCACGGAACCTCGAGAAGCTGCAGCAACAGCCCGAGCTCCTGCGTACCGACAGTGAGACAGGCCCCATCCTCCACATGATGCGCTATCCGGATATGGTGGGTGCCGACAATGGCTATACGGAGCGGTATGTGATGAACCACCTGTCGCAGATGGACAGCAACGACCCCTATTTCCAGGAACAGTGCCTGCTGGCATCCCTATGGACAAAGAACAGTGACCCTTTCTGGCGGTGCTTCGCCAGATACCTGAGTCTGCACCCGGGGAAGCCTGTTCCGCGCTATTACCAGGAGGCCGCATGGGTATTCACCTACAACGAGGAGAAGGCACCCTTTGAGGCTCCCGTCGATGACGATGTGAAGGAGCGCTTCGACAAGTTCGCCCAGTTGCTGGAGCGTTACGACGGAAAGGATATCAAGCAGGCACGCGCCGCCCTGTACCCCCTCTTCGGTGACACTTATTTCTATGAGTATTTCCTGACGGAAGACTTCATCTATATGTAGGAGCCCACTCCAACCCCTCCCAAAGGAAAGCCCACCCCAGCCCTCCCAAAGGGAGGGAGGAAGGCCAAGTGATTAGAAATTCGCCTAATTCGACCAATTCGTAGAGAAAAAAGGAAGGGGCGTTCGATTAATGAGTAATTCGCCTAATTCGTCTAATTCGTAGAGAAAAAAGGAAGGGGCGTTCGATTAATGAGTAATTCGCCTAATTCGTCTAATTCGTAGAGAGAAAAGGAAGAAGCATTCGAGTAATCAAAAAGTTGAAAGAAAAATCCATGAAGAAAGCATTATTGTTATTGTCGTTGGTGGCATTGATGACAGCCTGCACCCCGCAGGTGCCGCAGAACTACACAACGTCGAATGCGCAGCCAGACATCTACCCTGATTACAAGGGCGTGACGGTGCCGGTGAATATGGCGCCGCTGACGTTCGAGATGGCACAGGAGGCTGAAAGCATGGTGGCACGGCTCACCGCCGACGGTGAGGAGCTGCTGCTCGAAGGTGACAAGATACAGCCCGACCGTGATGATTGGCAGCGCCTCGTGACGAAGGCTGCCGACAAGAAGATCGGGGTGGAGGTGTTCGCGCGTTACGACGGACAGTGGACGAAATACAAACCCTTCGATATCTATGTGTCCAAGGACAGCATCGATCCCTACCTCAGCTACCGTCTCATCTACCCCTCGTATGTCAGCTACGAGGAACTGACCATCAGTCAGCGCTGTCTGGAGACCTACGATGAGAGTGTGATCTACGACAATATCCTGTGCTGCGAGGAAGGGCAGGGCAAAGGACAGTGCATCAACTGTCATCACTACCAGCAGTATGACCCCACACGCATGCAGTTCCATGCACGTCAGAACCTGGGAGGTACGGTGGTGGCCTACGACGGACAGATACGGAAGATCAATATGCGCAACGACTCCATCCTCTCGGCAGGTGTCTATCCCGCCTGGCATCCCTGGCTTAACCTCATCGTCTATTCCACGAACAAGACGAGTCAGATCTTCCAGGTGACGGATCCGAACAAGATCGAGGTGTTTGATTCGGAGAGCGACCTCATCGCCTACGACGTGGCACGGAACGAGGTGACGAACCTGGAGAACGATACCACGGAGCTGGAGGTGTTCCCTGCCTGGGCTCCCGATGGCAAGACGCTGTACTATTGCAGTGCCCACTTCGAATACGAACCGGGCATCGACCATGGGAAGGATGTCATCAAACGGCGCAAGGAGGTGAAATACAATATCTACAAGAAATCGTTCGACCCCAATACCATGACCTTCGGAGAACGCGAGCTCGTGCTCGATGCGGCAGCGATGGATATGAGTGCCACCCTCCCCAGGGTGTCGCCCGATGGCCGCTGGCTGGTGTTCACCGCAGGGAAATATGGGGTGTTCCATATCTGGCACCGTGACGGTGACCTGTGGGCCATCGACCTCAAGACGAATACACCGCGGATGCTGAAGGAGATCAACTCAAACGATACCGAGAGCTACCACTCGTGGTCGAGCAACGGCCGCTGGCTGGTGTTCAGCAGTCGCAGGAACGATGGCGAATATACGCGTCCGTTCTTCGCGCATATCGACAGGAACGGTCGGTGGTCGAAGCCCTTCGAGCTTCCCTGCAGCGATCCCGACTACCACCGCCAGTTCATGAAGTGCTACAACGTACCGGAATTCATGAAGGGTAAGGTGACGATCAAACCGCGTGAGTTCGCCGATGTCCTGAAGGGCGATGCCGTCCCCGTGAAGTATGTCAATCAGCTAAGTGGGAAATAGTGAGGGGTCGCCTTCGGCGATAACCGAAAAAGAAAAGTTCTCTGTGTCTCTGAGTCTCTGTGTTTCAAAAAAAATCTACAACTAACAAATAAAGAAGATGAAAAGTATCTATAAGAAAACCCTATTCGTGGCAGCAGCCATCCTCCTCTGCGGAAGCGCTGCCCAAGCCCAGTTGCCCAACGAGAAGTTCGGCAAACCGTCAAACCTGGAATGGGACTACATCGGCTGGGGCGATGCCGTCGATGCCAGCGCCATCATCCTCTGCAAGACCATGACCGCCACCTACCAGCTCACCGACCAGGTGGAGAACAGCAACCGTACAGACATCGAAGTAGGGTGGGGCAATATAGATGACTTCGGCAAGAACCTGATCGACGACAGTAACATCCTCGTGAAATACGAGTTCAGGCTCCGTACGAAGATCCTCAAGCCCGAGGGAGCCCGCCATGCGAATATCGACATCACCTATTTCAATGCCAACGACGACAAGGTGTTCAACCAGGATGAGCTGACGGACATGAAGATCCGCGTCTTCACCAAGAACGAGAAGGGGAAGGTGGTGAAAAGGACCGTCGATACCAGCTCCTTCGTCACCGAGCGCGTCAACGACAGCTATGTGGTGATGCACGTCGTGGTGCCCGATGTCGAGGCCGGCAGCATCATCGAATACCAGTACAACATCACCAGTACGCGCCCCACCTATCTCTACGACTGGGTGTTCCAGGAGAGCATCCCCACGGTGCGTTCGAAGTGTGACATCGAGATCCCCGCCTTCCTGCAGTTCAATATGAATGTGCCCATCAACCGGCTCATCAAGTCGAGTGTGGAGGCAGGACGACTGGCATACGATACCAACAGGGCTGACATGAAGAAGGGTAAGACCTGCATCTCCAACCACTACAAGATCGTGGGTGACTATATCCTTCCCCAAGGTCAAGCGCTGAAGCGTAACCAGAACGGTGACAACGCGGACGAGACGGCAGAGGAAATCGCCATCTTCACCAGTAAGATCGTCAAACCCGCCGTCACGCCCCCTGCCGCCATGCCGAAGGGCAGCACCCATCTGCGTGTCCAGTAATGGGGTGAAAATGATGGGAACAAACAACATGAAACACTTTATATGTTAGCAAGTCATTATTACGAAGGACTGGTGGAAGCAGGCTGCGACGAAGCAGGTCGTGGCTGCTTGGCAGGCAGCGTCTATGCCGCCGCCGTCATCTTCCCCGACGACTACCAGAACGTGGAGCTGAACGACTCGAAGCAGCTCACCGACAAGAAACGTCACCAGCTGCGGGACATCATCCAGCGTGATGCCCTCGCCTGGGCGGTGGGCATCGTCACCCCCGAGGAGATTGACAAGATCAATATCCTCAACGCCAGCATCCTCGCCATGCACCGCGCCCTCGACCAGCTACAGGTGCGTCCCGAGGCCATCATCGTCGATGGCAACCGCTTCAGAGCCTACACGCCCCCTCACTCCACAGTCCACATTCCACACTCCACCATCGTCAAAGGCGACGCCAAGTACCTCTCCATCGCTGCCGCCAGCATCCTCGCCAAGACCTACCGTGATGACTACATGGACCAGTTAGCCGAGGAATACCCGCAGTACGACTGGAAGAGCAACAAGGGCTATCCCACGAAGAAGCACCGCGCCGCCATCAAAGCCTACGGCATCACCCCCTATCACCGCAAGTCCTACAATCTTTTGGGGGATACGCAGCTTACCTTGAACTTTGTGGAGTGAGGAGTGTGGAATTTTCGAGGAGTGTGGAGTGAGGAGTGTGGAGTGAGGAGTGTGGAGTGAGGAGTGTGGAGTGAGGAGTGAGGAGTGAGGAGTGTGGAGTGAGGAGTGTGGAGTGAGGAGTGTGGAGTGAGAATAGTACAGAGATACTGTTATCATATACAAAGTCACTTGTTCTTAAAACATATCTCACTCCACACTCCTCACTCCACACTCCTCGAAAATTCCACACTCCTCGAAAATTCCACACTCCTCGAAAAATCCTTCCTCTAAAATAAAAAACCATGCGTCACGATAAATTAGAACGAGAACTGGACATGCTGTTGTTACTGGCGGGTAGCCGTGGACAGCGAGTGGAAGATATCTGCGAACGGCTGGGTATCTCCCGTAGGAACTGTTACTATTACCTGGACTTCTTCCGCGACTGCGGCTTCATCGTCAACAAGTCCGGTGGATACTACAGCATCGACCGTGAGTCACCCTTCTTCAAACGTCTCATCGACCGCGTGTCGTTCACCGAGGCGGAGCTCATCGTGCTGCGCCGCCTGTTGGACAAGGTCGATGAGCAGAACGCCGTCGTCGCCCGACTGCGGGAGAAGCTCAGCGCCCACATCGACTACCAGATCCTCAACGACAGTCACACCGACGACCAGCGGGCCCTCATCATCAGTCAGCTGCACGAAGCCATCCTCTACAAGCAGATGGTGGTGCTCAAGGACTATTCCTCTCCCCACGGCCGCACGCGCCGTGACCGTCTCGTCGAGCCCTTCCTCCTGATGGACAACAACAACGAGGTGCGCTGCTATGAGCCTGCCTCCGGGCAGAACAAGACGTTCAAGGTGGCGCGTATCCAGCAGGTGGAGCGTCTCCTTGACAGCTGGCAGCATGAGTCGGAGCATCGTGAGATGTTCACCGACATCTTTATGTTCAGCGGTGAGCAGCGTCTCCCCGTGACGCTGCGCATGGGCACCTTAGCCCATAACCTCATGATCGAGGAGTATCCCCTGTCGCGCCCCCTGTTCCGTCAGGAGGACGACAAGCACTGGCTCCTTTCCATGGATGTCTGCGAGTACCGCGGCATCGGCCGCTTCGTCTTAGGCCTCTACGACGACATCGAGGTCCTCGGTTCTCCCGACTTCATAGCGTATTTGCAGGAGAAGATCAAGGGCTATCTAAACAAATAACTCCTCAACCGCGTTTCAGATTGGGTATTGCCGAATAATCGTTTGGGTATAGGCACACGATCGTTTGGGTATAGTCACATGATCGTTTGGGTATAGGCAACCGATGGAAAAACAGGCATTCTATCCTTCATTTATTGGGAGTTTCACCTTGTTAATCATACGTTTTGTACCTTATATGAAGCGTATGTCGAATTTGTAACAATATAAAGCTGTTACATTGTTACATTTTTCTGTCCGACAAGTCAAAGAAAACGATCTTTTCTTTGGTTTTGTCCTCACTTATTCGTACCTTTGCAACATATAAAAGTCAGTATTATGAAAAGACATGCTTTCATTATTTTAGGGTTTATTATTGCCATGACCGTAACAGCAGTGCCTGCGCGACGTGGACAATGGCGAGTGATTCATTTGTCTGATGGTTCTTCAGTCAGGGTGGAACTGCGCGGTGACGAGAACTATCATTGGTGGGAGGATTCCCTTTGTCAGAGATACGTTCTTCGTGGAGATACTCGAGGAGTGTGTAGTGAGGAGTGTGGAGTAAATGATACGGAGATATGGGAGAAGATAGAGGAAAAGGATTGGAGCAAACGGCGCAATACACGAAGGTATTCTCACTCCACACTCCACACTCCTCACTCCACAAATCCCCTCCTCAGGGAGGGGCAAGGTTTGGCTCCCCGACGTGGTCTCATCATCCTTGCATCATTCGCCGACTGTTGCTTTGAAAAGGATCATACGAGAGAACTCTATGAGCGGATTGCCAACGAAGAGGATTTTGTGCATGAATTGGGTTTTAAGGGAAGTGTACACGACTACTTCAAGGATCAAAGCGGCGGACAGTTTCTCATAGACTTTGATGTGGTGGGTCCTGTACCGCTTTCCATGAACTATGCCTACTATGGTGAGAATGATGCTGATGGTTTGGATATCCGTGCTGGGGAAATGATAGCAGAGGCCTGTAAACTGGCTGCAAAAGAGGTGGATTTTGCCGACTACGACTGGGACGGAGACGGAGAGGTGGAGCAGGTTGTGGTCCTTTTTGCCGGGCAGGGTGAGCATTGCTGTGACGATGAGGACACTATCTGGCCGCATGAGTTCCAACTGGAGGATGGTGACTACGGCCATAGCCTTACCCTTGATGGGATGACGATTTCTACTTATGCCTGTTGCTCCGAGTTGAGTGTTAATAAGGCTATTGAAGGTATAGGTACCCTTTGTCATGAGTTCTCCCACTGCTTGGGTCTCCCTGATATGTACGACACAATGGGAAACGGCTGTTTCGGTATGTCAATGTGGGATATCATGGACGAGGGTTGTTATAATAACAACGGCTTCACCCCTTGTTCCTTCACCAGTTATGAGCGAATGGTGTGTGGATGGCAGCAACCGGTTGAACTCACCCGTGAACAAGATGTAACAGATATGAGAGCACTCTCGCAGCAGGGGAAAACATACATCATCTATAATGCCAATGCCCCCAATGAATACTATCTGTTGGAGAATCGTCAGCCCACGGGATGGGATGAGGCCTTGCCAGGAAACGGTCTTTTGATTATCCATGTGGATGAGAACGATGAGGTATGGCAGATGAATAGGGTGAACACTATACCCGATCACCAGCGATGTACCATATACCATGCTGATAACGAAATCGGTACCTCGCTCAGAGCGTTGAGTGGTGATACGTATCCATGGGCTGACAATGACAGTCTGACGTCTTTGTCTTCTCCAGCAGCCACCCTCTATCATCAGAGTGTGAACGATGATTATTTCATGCCGATGTCACTTACACATATCCGTCAGCAGGAAGGCACCGTTTCTTTCCATTTCTCCCCGTTGGGAGAAGGTGGCCTGCCAAATCCTCTAGATGATACTGTTTTTTATGAAAGTTTCAATCAGAACAGTGGGAAGGGTGGAAACGATGACAAGTGGAGTGGAAATATCGCCTTGGCAAGGTTCGTCCCCGATCATGGAGGGTGGTCAGGAAACAAACCCTTTGGGGCTAATCAGTGTGCGAAGTTCGGCACCACCTCGGCTCATGGCATGGCCATTACACCGCCGATTTATCTAAACGGCAGCTATGAGATGACATTCTTAGCCGCTCCTTGGGGCAACGATGAGAACTTTATCTGGCTCTCAGTGGAGAGTGGGTCGGCTTCGCTATCGCAACAGATATTTGATGTGATGAAGAACAACCAGTGGAATGAACACCATGTCACAATCAAGGGCAGGGGTTATGTAAAACTGTTGCTTTATGGGAACAGCAGGCGGTTCTTCTTGGACGAGGTAATCATTAAACGTACAGGTGGGGTCGCTACAGGGATAGATGAAGAATTGCCGGAGATGAAAAAAACAGGAATCTATACCTTGGAGGGTATTCCTGTACCCGATGACACCTCCCTCCCCCCCGGCATCTATCTCATCAACGGCCGTAAGATTGTGCGGTAATCAGAAACGGGGAAAAGAAAAGCAGCCGACCGTGTGGTCAGCTGCTTTTTATGATTTTAGAATATTAGAATCTTAGAATTTTAGAACTTCAATTTTTCAATCCTTCAATTCTTCAATTCTTCAATTTTTCAATTCTTCAACTCTTCAATTCTTTTAATCGTTCTCTTTCAGTCCTGAGTAGCGGATGCCGCTCACCCTGTAGTTCTTGTAACCGTAGGCAGCGGGATAGCCATCGTCGCTGAAGGATACATAGAACACGATGGAGTCGGCAGGAGAGCCGTTGTTCTGACGACCAGCCTTCGGGAGGATCTTTCCCCCGGAAATGGTCACGTTGATGTCCTCGTAACCAGCCCAGAGGTTGTTGTTCTCGCTGGTATTGGTTTGGAATGTCAGCGCTTTCTGGTCGCAGTTCACCTTCACCTTGAATTCCCAGAAGTTACCGAGGTCGTTGACCACCATCTCGTTGGGGTTGTTGGCAGCGGTGTTGTTGGTAATCATGTGAATACGCCCTAAACTGAAGGGGTCTTCCAAACCTGGTACCACGTTGCCGCTTTCATCAGCTGCATCAACTGTAACGTACCAGTGGCCTGCCATCGCCTCGGTAGCTGTACCGCCAATATCTTCCTTCTCGCAGGAGGTGAGTCCTACGCAGAAGAGCAGTGCTGCAAAATATAATATTTTCTTCATAATCGTTTATTCTTTTACCCATGTTTGTACAAAGTCCATTGCTGCATAGGTCACCTTCATGTTAAGGGTGGAGGTGGCAGCGTCAAACGTACCCTCGAAGGCATCGGCTTCGTCGCCCCATCCGGGAACGCCGTTTTCCAGACAGGTCACCGTACCGTCGCCGGCAATGCTGATGACACCTGCCATGGCGTAGTTGGTGCCGTAGCCTGCGCGCTGGCAGTACCAGCCGCCCAGGAGGTCGTCCACGTTGTAGGTACCGTCACCGTTGTCGATGATGAGCATCTCGAAGGGGCTTCCGTAGGCCACCTGTGCGCCCTGGCGCAGACGGTAGCTGTCGGGGGTGATCTGGTAGAATCCCTCCACCTTGCTGTTCAGGTCGAGAACCACCACGGTGCGCTTGGCGTTGGCGGCGATGCCGTCTTCGTTCTTGATGGAATAGACCACGGTATAGACACCGCTCTTATTGGTATTGACATTGCTGCTTACGGTTACCTGGCTGCTTACATCCTCACCGTTGAGGGTGGCGGAGAAGCCAGGATCCTGGAAGTTCGTTCCCTTGCCAACCACCATATAGCTCTCGCCCTCAAGCTCAAGCAGTGGGTAGTAGGGGGTAGTAGGTGAAGCGACTCAGTCCTTCCGTCTCCTTGTCGCCGCAGCTGGTCAGAGCGAAGCTGACCAAAGCGAGCATCATTGCGAAAAATATGTTCTTTTTCATAATTTCCTGTTATCAAATTTCAATTATCAATTACTTACCCCAGAACGGTGGAACCTTGTATTCTGAGTCGTCGAACTTCGGAGCGTTCGAGTTACTTGACGTAGAAGCCTGCGGATAGGGCCAGCGCTGGATGATCATGTTGCTGCCCACCTTGTCAAAGACTGCGATCGGCGTGTAGAGGGTTCCCGGTGTGTAGATTTCGGGTTTGAGCTTGTCTTCCGTGCTGTTGTACAGGGTGGCTCCCGTTTGGTTGCCGAATGTCGGATACTTCAGACGGCGCATCTCGCACCAAGACTCGAAGTTGTTGGTGCCTGCGAGGGCAACCCACTTGGAGATACCGATGGCCTGCTTGTAGTTGCCCTGATTGTAGGGGAACTGTGCAATCACTGCATCTGCTCCGCCGACGCCTGCTGATGCGCAGGAAGCCTCGATGGCGGCATTGTAGTGAGCCTCGGCCTGTGCGGCGTTGTTCTGACGGGCATAGTACTCGGCGATGAAGAACTCGGTCTCTGCCACCTGGATGAGATAGACAGGAGAGTTGTAGGCCATGGCGGGACGGCACCAGTAGGCAGCCTTGTAGTTGCCGGAGGTGCTGAAGTTCGTACCAGAGACACCACCTACATACTCACCGCTGCTGTTGGCATCGAAGAAGGCTTCCAGACGCGGATCCTGGTAGATGACCTCACCGCTGGCGTTCTTCTGCAGCATGGTGCCGATGATAGCCATGTTGGCCGTTACGTTGATCTGTGTGGAACCGAAGGCGGTGGAGAACTCCTCAGAGTAGTAGGGGTTCATCTGTCCTGTCTCGTTGCTCCAGCAGTCTGTGTAGGCCACATCCGCTGTGGGGAAGTTGTTCTCAGCGATGAGTGCACCGATCTGTGAGTCCACGCTCACGGCGCCGCTCTCACGGCTGAGGATCTTCAGCTTCAGGGCATTGGCGAACTTGATCCAGCTGGCAGCCTTCTGTCCCTGGAAGAGGAAGTTGGTGGCCACGGGGTCGTTGGGGTTGGCCTTGGCGAGTGCGTTGTCGAGTTCCTCGATCAGACCGGCATAGACGTCGGCACCCTCGTCGTATTTGGGTGAGGGGTTGCTGATGTCGAGTGCCTCGGAATAGGGGATGCTGCCGTAGCAGTCAACGAGTGCCTGCAGTGCGAAGCAGCGCAGGGTGGTGGCAGCGAGGTAGGTGCCCCATTCCTCGTTCTTCTCAGCCAGTGAGAGGATGGTCTGCAGGTTCTTCAGTCCCACGCGGTTGATCTGTGAGTAGGCAGATCCTGAGCGCACGGGAGACATCTCGAACTGTGAGTAGTCCACATAGTTGGATGTACCGAACATGTGTGAATAGTGCTGTGCGAAGTATCCTGCGGGGATGCGGAGCAGGTTGCCGTAGGTTGCGGCGATACCCATCTCGGCTGCAGGCAGCAGGATGCTGGTGTTCATGTTCTCCTCGGTGGGAGAGTTGGGATCCTGGTTGATGTCCAGATAGCTGTCGCAGGATGTCGTGGCCAGTCCCAGGATGATAGTCAATATGATTGCTAATTTCTTCATA
>CACXMM010000021.1 GCA_902768785.1 uncultured Prevotellaceae bacterium | reverse complement strand
TGCAAAGGTACGTCAAAAAACAATACCCACCAAATATTTTACCGATTATTTTTCAGCAAAATACAAAATTTTCATCTTTCTTGACACAAATCAAGAAAAAGAAACAATTGCGACAGTCATCAAGGCTTATTATCTGTTATTCGTACACTTCTTCTATACCATTCAATCCATATTCATCAGCCTTTGAGGCACATGGATTATAGCCTTCAGGAATATCGAATTTCTCATTGGGGTCATACCCCAGAGATTTGTCAGCAAACACCTTTTTCATATAATAGGCCCAGATAGGCAATGCCATATTCGCGCCCTGTCCCATACTCGTAGAATCGAAATGGATATCACGGTCTTCTCCACCTACCCAGCAACCGCTTACCAGCGAAGGAGTGAATCCCATGAACCATGCATCAGAGTTTCTGTTCGTAGTACCCGTTTTGCCTCCCATTTCACAGTCGATGTTATACCTATAACGCATACGGCTTCCCGTGCCACCATCGATCACACCTTTCAGCATCACAAGCATCTTGTTAGCACTTTCGTCACTGATCACTTCATTGACACGTGGTTGGAACTCTGCGAGCACATTCCCTTCGTTGTCCTCAATCTTTGTCACGAACATGGGCGCACAGTGAATACCATGATTCGCAAAAGTTGTATAGGCGCTCACCATCTCTCCCACGCTTACCTCATTAGGTCCAAGACAAAGAACGATACTGGGTTGTATGCCCGGCGTATTGATGCCGAACAGATGCAGGATATTCAAGAAATCCTGTGGATTTATTCTACTCATCAAATATGCAGAGATCCAGTTATTAGACTGTGCCAGTCCCCACTTCAGCGTAACCATCTGTCCGTAACGGGCACGGCTGCCGTTTCTTGGGGTCCAGTTACCGTAGCTCCTTTGTACATTCGGGGCCACATCACAGGGATTCAGTCCATTCTCCATAGACAAGGCATAGAGATAAGGTTTCGTCGTTGACCCCACTTGTCTTCTTCCCATGAAAGCCATGTCGTAAGTGAAATGCTCATAGTCCAGTCCGCCAACATACGCTTTAACAGCTCCTGTATGCGGGTCCATGCTCACAAATCCCGACCTCAAGAACTTCTTAATATAGCGAATGGAATCCATGGGAGACATCACCGTGTCTTTCTCACCGGCATAGGTGAAGACCGACATCTCCACGGGGGTACGGAATGCTTCCCGGATCTCCTCATCGGTAGATCCCGCTGCTTTCATGACACGATAGCGTTCACTTTGCATCATACTGCGGTTTAGGATGCCTTTCACCTCCTTGGCTGTCAGAGCGCTGGAGAAAGGAGCATTTGCTTTTGTCTTGTTCTCTTTGTTAAATGCTGGCTGCAAGTATTTCGCCACATGAGCATAGACAGCCTCTTCAGCATACTTCTGCATGCGAGTATCGATTGTCGTAAAGATCTTCAGGCCATCGGTGTAAATACTATACGTTTCGCCATTTTTCTTCCTGTTCTTATTACACCATCCATAGAGAGGATCGGTTACCCATGCTGCCGAGTCGATCAAATACTGGTTGCGGTTCCAAGAAGGATACCGTTTCATGTCGGGTTTCTCAGCCATCATATACTGGCGCAGAAACTCCCTGAAATAAGTAGCCACACCATCTTTATGGTCGGCACGATGGAAGTTCAGCGTGATCGGCTTGACACGTGTAGAATCAAAATCAGCTTTCGATAAATAGCCGGCTTTCAGCATCTGGGTCAGCACCACGTTCCTTCGTTCCGTACAGCGTTCGGGATATCTTACAGGATTGAAGAAAGACGGATTCTTACACATTCCAATCAAAGTAGCCGACTCCGAGAGGTTCAAATCCTGAGGTTCCTTATTAAAATAGGTATTAGCAGCAGTCTTAATTCCCACCGCATTATGTAAGAAGTCAAAATAGTTCAGATACATCGCCACAATCTCCTCCTTGGTGAAGTTTCGCTCCAGTTTGATGGAGATCACCCACTCGATCGGTTTCTGGAATACGCGCTCCAGCGTGCTTCTTGCCGTCTGCGAATAGAGCTGCTTTGCAAGCTGCTGGGTAATGGTACTACCGCCACCAGCGCTGGTCTGTCCCATCAATCCTCGTTTGACGATCGCACGGCCTAATGCAATGAAATCAATGCCAGAGTGTTCATAGAATCGTTCATCCTCAGTAGCTATCAGAGCCCGGACCAGATCCGGTGACAGTTTATTATAGTCAACCATGATTCGGTTCTCCCGCGACGCGTTCCATGTACCCATCACCTTTCCATCGGCAGAGAATATCTGTGACGCCGACCTGCTGATCGGGTTCTGAAGGTCTTCCATATCAGGCATATACCCAACCCATCCGTTCCATATTGCGATAAAGGCGATAAGAACGATGCCAAACACACTTGCCAGTGCTATCCACAAGAACTTGATTAATGCTCTTCTCATGACTACTCTTCTTATTTTTGTGCAAAAATACAATAAATCTTTGAATTTATCCCTCATAAATCAAAAATAATGCGTAACTTAGCGGTCGAAATTGAAAATATAACGCTCTACATCAATGAAAAAACGTAATTTTGTAACGATTGCAGACCTTTCCAAGGAGAAAATTCTCTATATGATAGAGATGGCGCAAGAGTTCGAAAAGCACCCTAACCGTGAACTGCTCAAGGGTAAGGTCGTTGCCACCCTTTTCTTTGAGCCTTCCACTCGTACCCGTCTTAGTTTTGAAACCGCAGCCAATCGTCTTGGCGCCCGCGTGATTGGTTTTGCTGATCCCAAGATCACCAGTGGCACCAAGGGGGAGACCCTGAAAGACACGATACTGATGGTCAGCAACTATGCCGATGTGATTGCCATGCGTCATTTTATCGAAGGAGCAGCCCAGTATGCCAGTGAGATTGCCCCCATCCCGATTATCAACGCCGGAGACGGAGCCCATCAGCACCCTTCCCAGTGCATGCTCGACCTGTACACCATTTATCAGACCCAAGGGACCCTGGAGAACCTGAATATCTATCTGGTGGGTGACCTCAAGTATGGCCGCACCGTCCACTCTCTCATCATGGCTATGCGTCATTTCAACCCCACATTCCATTTCGTGGCCCCCAAGGAACTTGCCATGCCCAACGAATACAAACTCTATTGTAAGGAGAACGGTATCAAGTTCCAAGAGCACACCGCCTTCAACGAGAAAGTGATTGCCGATGCAGACATTATCTATATGACTCGCGTACAGAAAGAGCGCTTCTCCGACCTGATGGAATACGAGCGGGTGAAGAATGTCTATATTCTTCGTGCAGATATGCTCGGCAGTTCCAAGCCCAACATGAAGATTCTCCATCCCCTACCCCGTGTGAACGAGATAGCCTATGATGTTGACGACAATCCCCATGCCTATTATATCCAGCAGGCCCAAAACGGATTGTATGCCCGCGAAGCCATCATCTGTGATGTCCTTGGCATCACCCTCGATGAGGTAAGGAACGACAAGACCATCCTATAATTATTTGACTATTAATAATATCATTTGATGCATGAATAAAAAAGAAAGACTCGTTGCCGCCATAGAGAACGGCACCGTGATTGACCACATACCAGCCGACAAGACCTTCCAGGTAGTGAATCTCTTAGGGTTACAAGATCTTGAAATGCCTGTTACCATCGGGTATAACTACCTATCCAATAAGGTGGGCAAGAAAGGAATCATCAAGATTACCGATAAGTTCTTCACCGACGATGAAATCTCACGTTTGTCGGTGGTTGCTCCCAAAGTCGTGCTGAATATCATCAAAGATTACGATGTGGTGGAGAAAAAGACTGTGGAAACCCCTGATGAACTCCGAGGCATTGTCAGATGCAACAATCCGAAGTGTATCACCAATAATGAACCCATGGACACCGTCTTCCATGTTATCGACAAGGAGCGAGGCGTCTTGAAATGCCACTACTGCGACAAGGAGCAGGACATCAACAAAGTGGAACTTGTTTAAGTAGAGGCAGAATCATTGAGCATTATGATTACCAATAAGCAAGAAATTCCAGTCTTGCTGCTGACCGGCTATCTTGGCAGTGGCAAGACTACCTTATTAAATAGAATACTTAGCAACGAGAAAGGAATCAAGTTCGCTGTCATCGTCAACGACATCGGTGAAGTGAACATCGACGCCGAACTCATCCAACAGGGCGGCATTGTCAATCAGCAGGACGACTCGCTCGTTGCCCTCCAGAACGGCTGCATCTGCTGCACCCTGAAGATGGATCTCGTGCAGCAACTGCAAGATCTGATTGCCCTTCAACGTTTCGACTACATCGTCATCGAGGCCAGCGGCATCTGCGAGCCTGGTCCGATAGCCCAGACCATCTGCTCAATTCCGATGATGGCGCCCGAGGTGACAGCGAAAGGATACCCACGGCTTGACTGTATCGTTACCGTAGTGGATACACTGCGCATGAGAGATGAGTTTGGCAGCGGCATGGATCTGCTCAAGCAGAATATCGACGAGGAAGACATCGAGAACCTGGTGATTCAACAAATTGAATTCTGCAACATCGTACTGCTGAACAAGTCAAGTGAGGTGACTCCTGAGGAACTGGGACGTGTGCGAAGTATCGTCCACGAGCTGCAGCCAAAGGCGGAAATCATCGACTGTAACTTCGGAGATGTTGAGCTTGAGAAGATTATCCACACGAACATGTTCGACTTTGATACCGTCGCTACCTCTGCCAAATGGATTGAGGAAGTAGAGAAGCACCACGATGATGACGAAGATGACGATGATGATGAACACGATGAAGAACACGAGCATCACCATCATCACGAACACCACCATCATCACCATCACCACGACGAAGGAGAAGCTGAGGAATACGGTATCGGTACCTACGTTTACTATCGTCGCCGTCCATTCGAACTGGGACTATTCGACGAGTTCGTAGCCCGTAAATGGCCGAAGGGTGTCATCCGTGCCAAGGGAATCTGCTATTTCCGAGACGAGCGAGATACCTGTTATGTCTTTGAGCAAGCGGGTAAGCAAGTGAACATCCGCAATGCAGGACAGTGGTATGCCACGATGCCGAAGGCAGAGCTGGAGGATTTCATGGCCCGTAACCCAGGCTTACGACGTGACTGGGATGAAGAGTATGGCGACCGCATGCAGAAGCTTGTCTTTATCGGTCAGCATCTCGACAAGGAGCTCATCGCCAGAGAACTTGATGCCTGTCTAAGTAAATAAAAACAAATAAGGTGGTACCCCAAAGTACCACCTTATTATATATTACACCTTACGAAGAATGACTACAAAGCCACCTGTAGCATCACGAATGAATACGGAGCGAGATCGAGTTTCATCTTCTTCTGAGTCTTGATGGTCTCACTCTTCGGAGATATCGGCTGTGTCTCGAAGTTATTCTCATCATTGGCCTGTCCGCTGAGCACGGTCTTAGTCATCATCTTCTTCATGCCCTTAAAGCGACTGAGGTCGATCGTTGCCTTCTTGCCATCGGCACTGGCATTACAGATCTTCACGAACAGCTGACGAGTCTTGGTGTTGAGCACCACCGACTGTCCATAAGCCGAATTCTCAACAGGCTGCTGAACACCGGCAGCATCCCCCTCAAAAGTAACGCAGTCACCATAGAAATAATTACCACTCGACTGTCCGAACATCTGTTGGATATAGTAGCTGCAGGTGAGGAAGGGCCGTTCATTATCGAAGTAAATCAGGTCGGGATTCCAGTTCGTGGCGTTCTTCCTTGCGAAGAGCGGTGCATAGCTGGTCATGGCCACCACGTCACCATTGCGCTCCACATGCAGCAGGTAAAGCCCTTCAGCCAACGCATCGATCAGTTTCTTGTCCTTGGCGGCATACTCACCCAGATACACCTTCGTCTTACGGTCACGCGGATACTTGTCATACTGACGACTCTTCAGGAAATAGTCGCGCGGCTCATAGTAGTGCTCGTCAAGAATGGGCATTCCCAGATCATCAGCCAGTTTCCATCCTGCTTCGAAGTCACGGTTACCAGGATGTGAGCCAGGACCCGCCGTTCCCACGATGACAATCTCAGGATGAGCCTTTGTGATACGCTCATACATATACTTGAAACGTTCGATGAACTCCGGTGAGATACGCTCCTCATTACCGATGCCCAGGTATTTCAGTCCGAAGGGTCTCGGATGTCCTGCTTCAGCACGCACCTTACCCCACTTCGTATTCACGTCGCCGTTGGCCCACTCTATTAAGTCGAGAGCCTCGTTCACCCACTCGTCCATCTCACTCATGGGCACTACATCCTGCGCCTGGTCTCTCATGCCCCAGCCGCCGTTGGTACCCTGACAGCTTACGCCACAAGGCAGAATGGGCAGCGGCTCCATGTTCAGGTCCTCGCAGAACTGGAAATACTCATAGTAGCCCAGTCCCATGCTCTGGTGGTATCCCCACGTGTTCTTCAGTCCGCGGCGCTGCTCTTTCGGTCCCACGGTAGTCTTCCAGCGATAGGTATCCCAGAATCCGTCACCACCTCCATGCACCACGCATCCACCAGGGAAGCGCATGAACTTAGGATGGAGGTCGGCCAGCGCCTGAGCCAGATCCTTGCGCATGCCATGACCTTTATAAGTATCCTCAGGCATCAGCGAAACCATGTCGATATCCATCTCGCCCTGATTGAGAACGAGGATTTGCAGCACAGCCTTCTTCGACTCTTCCGAGGGAGTCAGCACAGCCTCATATTTCTTCCAAGCCTTGTTTGTTATATCGATGGTAGCCTCAGCCAGCAGTTTCGGGTCTTTTCCCCACCCCATCTGCGGCTCTACCAACACTACCCGAACCTGTTTCGTATCGTTGTCCACATTACGGAAGAAAGCAGAGAAATCATATTTAGCCCCAGCCTTCACCGAGAAGCCGTCGAAGCCATCGTTCTGCAGTCCGAAGCCTTTCCAGCCCTTGTAGTCGTAATACTCCTTGACGCGCTCAATATGCAGACGCATGTAGGTGGGATTGTTCTGATTGAGTCCATTGTCCATGCGAGGTACCATGTAACCCAGCGAGTGTCCTGGTCTGATGGCCTTCCAGGCTGTTCCTGGTCCCCATCCGTCACGCTCTGCAGGACTGAACTCGAAGGAACCGTTCTGCACCAGTTCCGCATAGAGACCGCCATCGGCAGCACTACTGATATCCTCGAAGAAGATACCTATCAATTCATCACTAATCGCCTTTCCCCCGGCAGGCGGGTTCATGGCTTTCTGGGCCGACATGCCCAGTGCGGCTGTCATCATGACGGCCAAAAGGAATTGCCTTTTCATCATATTAACTCGTAGTTTTTTTAATAAATCGCGATTATGGTACAAAGATACGAATAATATTTCAAACCTCCACACATTTGCCTGTAAAAGAAACAAGATGACAAGAATTTAAAGTTTACAAAAGAGACAGGATGTCTCTCAGGAGCGCATTGAAATCAATCACATGGTCAGGCTTGGGAGAGTAGCCCAAGACGACCACCACAAACTGTTGTGAAGGGAAGATAAAGATATTCTGTCCGTCGTGTCCGTCGCAATAGTACATATCCTTCGGCACGTCGGGAAACTTACCATTACCGTTCAGTCTGAAGAGAGAGCCATAGTGGTCACCGCTATGGGAAGCCGGCGTGCGCGTATAATCAACCCATCCCTCCGGCAAAATTCTCTCTTTGCCTACACAGCCGTCATCGAGATACAACTGTCCGAAGCGTGCGAAATCCCTTGCCGTGGCATAGAGGTACGACGAGCCCACAGGCGTGCCGCTCATATCCGGCTCGAAGACGGGATCAACGATGCCCAGCGGAGCAAACAGTCGTGTGTGCATATAACTAAGGAACGCCTCGTCGGAAGGAAAGCGACCGCGCAGATAGCGCATCACGATGTCCGTACTGCCACTGGAGTATTTCCAGTGCGTGCCAGGTTCGTACTCAAGAGGTTTCGAGAGCGCGAAGAGCCCCATATCGCGTTCGCAATGCAGCATGATATTGATGTCCGACCGCGCCCCATAGTCCTCGTTCCACTCCAGTCCGCTCTGCATCTGCATCAGGTCGTGCAAGGTAATCGCCTTTCGTCCGTCGCCCTGCCACTCAGGAATATCCATCGGCGCATGAATGTCCAGCAGACTGTCTTTCACCATGATACCGATCAGCGCATTCACAAAGCTCTTCGCCATGCTCCAGCTCAGTAGCTTCGTGTCCCTGCCAATACCCTTGTCATAACACTCTGCTACCACCCCACCCTTGTGCAGCACCATGAAGGCAAAGGGATGACCATGATAGGCCCGCTCGCTGACGAATGCCTTGGCGATAGGTGCCAGACGAGCTGCCACTGCCGAGTCGCCTGCAGGCAGTTCTTCCCTGAAGGTGGAATCCTGTTCCCCATGCGCTTTGTTCAACACATCAAACGGGAACCGCTGTTTCCTCAGCTCATCCACGCTGGCTCCACGCAGCAACGTCACGCCATAGCCCTCGCGGAACACCGCCACCGATTTACCCCAAAGAAACCTACTGGTAACCGTCTTGTTCTTATAGTCCACCGTGTTGCTCGTGTAGCGAATGAAGGAGAAGTTCAGGTCAAGTGCCTCCACATCCTTCGCCTCCCGACCTGATACGAACACTGCCGAAGCCAGATTCTTCGCAGCATAACCTGTAATGATAGGCAACAATCTGTTCAGGTAAATACATCCCCCGATAATGGCAAGGACGATTACAATGGCAACATAGCGTAAGACCCTTTTCATGGATTTCTGTTTGATGAAGATTATACGCTACAAAGATATGAATTGTTCATGAAAGTTCCAAGAAAATGTTTTTTTTTGTGCAATGAGGGGTGAGGAATGTAGTGTTTTTCCTAAATCATGATAATATATGCAGATTATTTATATATTTGCAGCGGAATCACATGAATAAATAACTACTAAACTGATATGCATATGAAAACGAAAACTATCCTTTTTAGAATGGTTATCATGGTGATAACCCTGATGAGCGCGCTCGGCGCCAACGCTGCCGAAGCCTATGCCTGCTATACATCGTCGAACACGACGCTGACCTTCTACTATGACAACCAACGCAGTTCACGCTCTAAAACCTACGACCTGAACACAGGTTCAAACGAACCTGAATGGAGCAGCAGCGGCATCTCTTATTATGTGACCAACGTGGTCTTTGCCCCCTCGTTCGCAGGTGCCCGCCCGACGACCACCTGCAAATGGTTTTACTGGATGCGGAATCTTCAAACCATCACGGACATCAGCTATTTGAACACCAGTGAAGTGACCAACATGTCCTCTATGTTCTATAACTGCAAGCTGTTGACGAGCCTCGACTTGAGTAGCTTCAATACATCTAAGGTGGTCAAAATGTCAGACATGTTCTATGAGTGCGAACAGTTGACAAGCGTTAACCTGAGCAACTGGAACACGTCTATGGTGACCGATATGACACGTATGTTCGACTACTGCAGAAGCCTGACAACTCTTGACTTGTGCAGTTTCAATACGTCAAAGGTGACCGATATGACATGTATGTTTGAGTATTGCGGCAAACTGGTAAAAATCCATGTGGGTAGTGGGTGGAGTACAGCAGCTGTGTCGAGCTCTAGTTATATGTTCGATGGCTGCCATCGTCTGGTGGGTGGCAAAGGTACGACCTACGATACCAAACATGAGGACGTCACCTATGCCCACATCGACGGCGGCACAAGTAATCCAGGCTACCTCACTGCTGAGGGAACCGAGGCTTATGCCTGCTACACGCCATCGAACACGACGCTGACATTCTACTACGACAGCAACCGCAGTACTCACTCTGGCACAAGCTACAGTATGAACACAGGCTCCAACCAACCAGGTTGGGAAACTGACGGCAACTATGTCAGTGTGACTCAGGTGGTCTTCGACCCCTCATTCGCTGGTGCCCGTCCGACAACCACTTTCTCATGGTTTTTCTACATGGCGAATCTACAGTCCATCACGGGCATCAGCAATCTGAAGACCAACGAGGTGACCAATATGGATTGGATGTTCGTTGGCTGTAACAGGTTGACGAGTCTCGACCTGATCGGCTTCAACACGTCCAAGGTAACTTCTATGAACTGGATGTTCAGGTATTGCAGTAATCTGCAAACCATCTATGTGAGCCATGAATGGAACACAGATGCCGTGACGAGCTCTGCCGATATGTTCGATGGCTGTACCAGTCTGGTGGGCGGACAGGGCACGAAGTTCAAATCCTCTAATCCCAAGGACAAGACCTATGCCCACAATGATGGCGGCATCAGCAACCCAGGCTATTTCGACGCTATGATAGAGGCCTATGCCTGCTATACATCGTCAAACAAAACGCTGACGTTCTACTATGACAAAAAACGCAGTTTACGCTCAGGCGATTCTTACGAACTGAACACAGGCAGCAACAATCCAAAGTGGAAAGATGCCGCCATGAGGAACGAAATGACCAAGGCGGTTTTTGATCCGTCGTTTGCTGGTGCCCGTCCGACCACCACCTACGCATGGTTTAGCAAAATGGCTAACCTACAATCCATCACGGGTTTGAATTACCTGAACACCAGCGAGGTGACCAATATGGCTAATATGTTTGTTGAATGCACACTGCCAAGCCTGGATTTGAATAGTTTCAATACGTCTAAGGTGACGGATATGAGCAATATGTTCGATGGCAGCAGACTAACGAATCTTGAGCTGAGCAGTTTCAATACATCCCAAGTAACCAACATGGATTACATGTTCAGAGATTGCAGCAATCTGCGAACCATCTATGTGGGTAATGGCTGGACCACGGATGCTGTGATGTACTCCTTTCATATGTTCAAGAACTGCACCAGTCTGGTGGGTGGTCAGGGCACGAGCTATAACAATTCCGGCTCTTCGAGCAACAAGGACTATGCCCACATCGATGGCGGTACCAATGACCCAGGTTACTTCACTGCCCGCTTTGCAGGAATCGCCACCGACATTGAAACGGTTCCCAACAAAGCCACATCCGTCAAGGGCATCTACCCACTCGATGGCCGTAAGCTGAACGAGCTACCCGCCAAGAAGGGAGTGTATATTCAAAATGGGCGAGCCATTTTGAACAATTGAGGAATTGAAAAATTGAAGAATAAAAAAGGGAACTATATATGATTTGACCCAAGTAGATCTTGATCAAGAATGGGGTCTATATAATAGTTTATTTAAACACAGAGACACAGAGACACAGAGGAATAGGGTTACAGAGTACATGGAGTAAAAAAACTCTGAGTCTCTGAGTCTTTGTGTTCCAAATTTGGTTGTTTTTTAGGGAACTATATATGATTTGACCCAGGTAGATCTTGATTAAGAATGGGGTCTAAAAGTATATAATAGCCATAAAAAAAGAATAGAGAGTGTTAACCCAACGAAACATAGTACTTTTTTGAGTACGAATAAAACAAATATAGGGAAAAAGTTGGATTTCATAGAAAAAAGTTGTACCTTTGCAGACGATAATCATTCTATGTTAAACTTTTTAACCGGCAAGGATCTGCCACTATTGAAAAATATGCTTAACAAAGATTTCAATTTTCAGGATGTGCCCAACGGATGGGTGCTCTGCTTTAATGAAAAATGCAAAATGAAAGAAACCTGTCTGCGCTACATGGCTGCACAATATGCACCTGCAGACATGACAACTGCCACTTGTGTGACACCCCGTGCACTACAGGGTGACGAGTGCAGGAAGTTTGTGGCTGAACGCTACGAAACGGAGGCTTGGGGAATGAGTCGCTTTTTCGAAGGCGTGCGTCATGAACACTACACCCAACTGCGCAATGCCCTCTATAGGATGTTGGGACAACGCAATTACTACCGCTACAATAGCGGTGAATGGAAGCTCAGCGCGAAGCAACAGAAACAGATCTCCGATCTCTTCAGACGCTTCGGCTACCAGGATGCGCCTCCATTCGACCACTACGAGAAACGGCTCCAGTTCCCCTTCTAATCTTACTTAATTGAACTTTTGGATGTTTATGTAAATCGCCTACGGCGAGAACCAAAGGTCACTCAAAGCGAAGCGGAGAGAAAATGGCAAATCATACAAAATCTTACAAAATTCCATATGGCTTATTTGTTGGATTTTGTTTGGATTTTGTATGATTTCTGCCCGCAAGGGCACTAAAACAACGAAAGATTTACCAACCGAAACATGAATTACTTAAGCTTCTTCGTTTGTCTGAACGAAGATTAGATTTAGTCGGAAGTAGGAAGTATTGTATATACTTCTATATAGTTTTTTCGTTTCTTCGTGTTCAGTTATTTGAGCACAATGGCTCGAATGAAACAGTCCAACGGCTTGTACAAATAGTGCAGACGTGTTGCACAAGTTGTGCAGATATGTTGCACAGTTTGTGCAAAGGCTCTGCACAAGTTGTGCAACAGCCTTGCCAAATCCGTTCAATTTGGTTTTCCATTCGTTTAGATAATTTTTTAACGCTCAAGAAAATAAAAACATTTACTTTCCTTTCGGTTAATCAAAAAATTGCAGTACCTTTGTACCCACAATCCGAAGCAAGTGTAAAAACAACCCCAATAAACATGAAAAGAGACAACGAAATCTTCGAGTTGATTGAGAAAGAGCATCAGCGCCAACTGAAAGGCATGGAGCTGATTGCCAGTGAGAACTTCGTGAGCGACCAGGTGATGGAAGCCATGGGATCGTATCTGACCAACAAGTATGCCGAGGGCTATCCTGGTAAGCGTTACTATGGTGGCTGTCAGGTGGTTGACCAGGTGGAGCAGTTGGCCATCGACCGCGTCTGCAAGCTGTTCGGTGCTGAGTATGCCAACGTGCAGCCTCACTCAGGTGCACAGGCCAATGCCGCCGTACTGCTGGCCGTCTTGAAGCCCGGCGACACCTTCATGGGTATGAACCTCGACCACGGCGGTCATTTGTCACACGGTTCTCATGTGAACACCTCTGGTATCCTCTACAACCCCATCGGCTATAACCTGAACAAGGAAACGGGTCGTGTGGATTATGACGAGATGGAAGCGCTGGCCCTGGAACATAAGCCGAAACTGATTATCGGTGGTGGCAGTGCATACAGTCGTGAGTGGGACTACAAGCGCATGCGTGAGATTGCCGACAAGGTGGGTGCCCTGCTGATGATCGACATGGCTCATCCTGCTGGTCTGATTGCCGCCGGGCTGCTCGACAACCCCGTGAAATATGCCCACATCGTGACCTCAACAACCCACAAGACCCTTCGCGGTCCGCGTGGCGGTATCATCCTGATGGGTAAGGACTTCGACAATCCTTGGGGCTACACCACACCGAAGGGTGTCGTGAAGAAGATGTCGCAGCTGCTGAACTCCGCCGTCTTCCCAGGACAGCAGGGCGGTCCGCTGGAGCATGTGATTGCCGCCAAGGCCGTTGCCTTCGGTGAGGCACTGCAGCCCGAGTTCAAGGAGTGGGCCAAGCAGGTACAGAAGAATGCCAAGGTACTGGCAGAGGAGCTCATAAAGCGCGGCTTCCATATCGTAAGCGGCGGTACCGACAACCACTCGATGCTCGTTGACCTCCGTTCGAAGTATCCCGACCTGACTGGTAAGGTGGCTGAGAACGCCCTCGTGGCAGCCGATATCACCGTGAATAAGAACATGGTTCCGTTCGACAGCCGCAGTGCTTTCCAGACCAGCGGTCTGCGTTTAGGTACACCTGCCATCACCACCCGTGGTGCCAAGGAGGACCTGATGGTACTGATTGCCGAGCTCATCGAGGAAGTGCTGAACGACCCCGAGAACGAGGAAGTAATCGCCAAGGTACGTGCCAAGGTGAACGACACGATGAAGAACTATCCGCTCTTCGCCTACTAAGCGTTAAGGTTATACAAAAAGATATCGGGAACATCTTCAGAAGAAGTGTTCCCGATTTTTGTGAGGTGCGTAGCAGAGTCGAACTGCTCTATATGGTTTTGCAGACCACCACATAACCGCTTTGTTAACGCACCATGTTTTGTAAGCGAGTGCAAAGATACGCTAATTATTTGTATCTGCCAAATTTTTGGGACACTTTTTTGTTTTAGGACGTTGTTTCGCGGCTTTCAAAGCACAACCCTCACAACCATAGCAGGGGTCGGCAACATGCCGTAATGCACGGTAGATGCGCCATCCGGCATAGGCCACAGCAACAGCCACGACGATGGCAATCACCACATATTGAATCTCATCCCTCATCTCTCATCCCTCCTCCTCTTTCATCCTTCCTCTTTCATCCTTCATCCTTCATCTCTCATCTCTCATCCCTCCTCTCTCATCTTTTTCCCATCCACCGGATTGGCATAGATACCCAGAAAGATATCCTTCAGCACATCAGGCTCACTGATCTCGAAGTCGTTGAGTTTGCCGAGATAAGAAAGGAAGGCATTCTTCTCCTCTGTCGTATAATAACAGCTGTAGGTCTGCCGCCCATATCGGAGATCGTGGGCAATATAGTTGTTGGGTGTGAGCTGGTAAGCCCCCACGATCCGTTCATCGATCAAGGCAGCCACCCGCTTGTGATATTCATTGTTGGTACAGCTGTCGAAAGCCAAGAGATCCTGACGGCTCAGCGGCTCACAGAAGGCGATATGCACCCTACCCTTCTGCTGCACGATACCCGTCAGAATACTGTTCAGATCCTCACCAGGTTTCTTGATATACTTGGCATTCCGTGACTCATACAGCTCCAATGCCTTGAGGATATCACATGACTCCCACTCGTACGACACCGAAACGGGGACGATATGCAAATCGTCCAAGGCCTTGATCTTATCATCGGGACAGCTCAGGCAGAACATCTTGATGATACCCTGGTCGGTAGCGTCGATGCCATTCTTGGTACGACCGTTACGCTGGGCTATCCACACCGACTCATGACATTCATTGATGACATAACGGATATACTCGGAGAGATGGAGCGAACTCATGTAGAAATCCTTCATGTTCCCTCCACGCTCCACGCGGAACATCTTGTTCGACTTACCGATATCGATCACTAAAGGTGATGACATCAGGTTGGCGCCAAACGTGATCTGCGTGGTCTCATGACCATTCTTGTATAAGACATACTGCATCAGACAGGAATCCAGCACAATATCCCTGTGATTAGACACAAAGAGATAACGCTTGCCGGGATCCAGGAAATCGATGCCCGTATAGGTGAAATCCGTCATGCTACGCGCTATGACCTGCTCGTTGACGCACTTCATCACCTCCAGCTGGAAATCACGGATGCGACGAAAGCCCAGCATCATCCGTTTCACCTCCTCCAACGAACGGTCGGGATAGACGTACGAGGACAGTAAAGCCATGAAGTTACTCTGGACGATCCTGCTCATGGCGGCAGGTATCTCCTCGTCGTAATAGGGACGGATGTCATCGAACTTTGAGCTTCGCATATTCTTTTAGGGGTTATGATTTATTACGCAGGTCGATGAACTTGATCGGCTTGCGGCTCTTAGCTGGGAAATTGATCTTGGCGATCTCCTCCACAGGCAGGATCTCCACCCGCGGTGCCACACGGATACGGGCACGGAAACGGTCTTTGAGATCCTTGACGCAGGAATTGAGGAATGCCGGTGTCTCCTCATGGTCACCTTTTTTCAGTCCTGCCTTCACCACCACATCATCCGTTCCGCTCTCTGAGTCCTGCACGTATATCACGTAGTTCTCTATATAATCGGTATTGTCAAGCACATCGTTAATGGCAGGGGGATAGAGCGTGGTGCCCTTCAACTTGATCATGTTATTCTTACGGCCCACCAAAGGGGTGAGACGATAGCTGTTCCTGCCACACCGACAAGGCTCTACCACCTTTGCACAGACATCACCTGTCCGGAATCGGAGCAATGGCATGGCCTCTACTCCCAATGTGGTGACCACCACCTCACCGATCTCACCGTCGGCTACAGGCAGGTCATCCTCTCCGATAATCTCCACGATGATCAGTTCGGGATGCACATGTCCTCCCATCCCGTAAGGGCATTCTGAGAAGGTGGCTCCCATCTCCGTACTACTATAGGTGGCGAACAGCTGTACTTCCGGCCATTTCTCTTGAATCTTCCTTCCCAAGAGGTTCAGATTGAACTGCTGGTCGCGCAAGCCCTCGCCGATGCCGATAATCCTCTTGACGGAGGAATGGCGGTAATCGATATGATGCTCCTCCGCATATTGGATCAGTCGCAGAATAAAAGAGGGCACACACATAATGGTGTCGGGCTGGATCCTGCGAATGGTATCCCACTGCAGTTCAGGGATTCCGTTTCCCACACGGATGATACTGGCACCCATCTCGCGGATTCCCAGGAAATAGGCCAGTCCTGCCATAAACCGCTTATCGAGGGTCGTCATCAGCTGAAGTATATTTCCAGGCTTCAGTCCTGCACACTCGAATGACTTCTTCTCATTGAAAGCCAATCGCTGGAGATCCTTCTCCGTACATCCGAAGGTAACGGGATCCCCCAGTGTACCGCTGGTGGTGATATAATCCACGATCTTCTCCTTCGGACAGCACAGGAAGTCCTCATTGAAGAGCTGCAGGTCCTTCTTCTCTGTAAAGGGGATCTTGACCAGGTCCTCAATATGTCGTATCTTGTCGATATCGATTTCGCACTTCTCGAACACCCGCTGATAGTAGCGCGAATGTTCTTTCAGGTAGTGCAACGCCTCATGGAGTCTTCCTTCCTGATATTCTTTGATTTCCTCGATGGATTGATATTCTATATCTTGCATAACCATGATAAAAAATCGTCTAACCAATGATGCTTACTGATGCCGAAGCCATGACCACCTTCTTCGTACTGGATGTAAAGATGATTCTTATGCGCTGCCGTCAGAGCGGCGTCCATCATCACGGAGTGGTGGTAGTCCACCACGGGGTCATCCTTGCAGTTCAGCAGGAATACCGGTGCCTTGATCCGTTCCGCATGTCTTTCTAATGATAACGAATCTTGCATCGATTTATTGTATTTGCGGTATTCTCCCAGCAGTCCACGCCGACTGCGTTTATGGACGTAGGGCTTGCGCATCGTGACGACAGGATAGATGGCCGCCACAAAATCCGGATTACTCTCCATGGCACTCAGCAAGGCAAGGTGACCGCCGGCAGAGAAGCCGATGACGCCCACCACCCGATGGGTCTTCCGACCCTCGCGGATAGCCTCTTTGATATCATCGAGGGCATCAGGGTACTGGTTACCGCGGAATAGCAGTCGTGAATGGGTGACATGAGCGAAGATGCCCGATACCCGGTAGCGCAGCACCATGGCATCATAGCCCCGCGCCTTCAGAGCCTCTACGGTTGGTGTTCCCTCATTCTTGATGTCAAGCCAGCAGTAACTGCCCCCAGGACAAACGATAAACAGCGTATCCGATGATTCCGTTGGTGTCTTCGCCACGCTGTTCAGTCCCATTCCCAAGAGGAGCATCAAGAAGAGCAGTCTTGTCATATCTCGTTGAGTTTATCAATAATTGTATTCTCTCCCAAGATCGCCTCGGCAGTATTGACGGCCGTCAGGGGAACGCCGCAGATTCCGTGGAGGTTGATGTTCTGTCCTGTCAGGAAGAGGTTCTTCACCTTTGTATAGATAGGGATCTGTGAGAGCATCATATTCCTGCAATCCTTTCGTATCCCATAGAGAGCTCCATCCGGTTGATGGTAATAGTCACGGATCGTGAGCGGAGACGATGCTTCCAGATATTCTATCTTTTCCCTGAAGCCAGGATACAAGCGTTCCATCTTGTCAAGGATCTTTTGGACTTGTTTCTCCTTCCAGATGCGATAGTCCTCTCCCCGATGTCCAACCGTTGTGTTTTCCCATGGCGCTACCACCGAGAAAGGCATCAAGCAGTTGATGATCATCTTCCGTGAGAAAGAGTCAGAGGATCCTGGAGCAACAGGGTCAGGGGGTGTCATATACATCCATCCTCGCGGCCAACTGCTTTCTTCATATTCGCTGACATTCCAGATCATCCCATAGTCTTCCTGTGCATAGCAGGTATGGTTGATATAGGGGAAACTGTTCTCCTTGAATATGATATATAAGGTGAAAGCCGAATAGGTATTGGGGATCTGTGCTATCCGCTCACGGTATGCCTTGGGGAAGGTACCGTCAGTACACATGGGGATCAGTGTAGCTGGGTGGATGGCGGAGATCACATCTGAGGATCCTGTCGATAAACTATGGATCTCATGGGCACCTTGTCTGTAGTCGATACGCTCCAGTCGATGGTCATTGACATGAAGGGCAGTCACCTCTGTACCTGTCATCACCTCCCCGCCATGGGAACGGATGACCTCTACTAACGCATCCGCCAACTGCTGACTACCTCCAACAAAACGACTGGAGCCATTGATATACAATACGTTGATGAGTGCATGAATATAAGCGGGAGTATGTCCTTTGACACCACCATACATCGGACTCATATAAGCCAGCACATCCTGCAGGTTCGGGTCTTTGATGTAATGGGCGATCAGTTCATCAGCCGACCACAGGAACTGTTCCGAATGAGTGAACAGATAATTCTTACCACGACGAAGCCAGAACATATCCACCTCATCAGCCAGATCATACAAAGCATTGACATAGTTACGGATTGCCGTTGCCTCATGGGGGAACTCATCAGAGAAATAGGACGTGAACGCCTCGCGTCCTTCAGGAACACGGTAGGTCTTCCCTGGTCTCAAATAAGTAATGCTGTCCATGCAGTCTGGATCTACCGCACGCTGTTGGAAATTCTCTATCCCCAGGTAACGGCAGATGCGCCAGATACTTCCTCCTTCACGCATTCCGCCAAGGATATGCATACCTGTCTCAAAACGTATTCCATGGCGCACGAAGGTTTGGAGTCCGCCCCCAGCCACGGGATTCTTCTCCAGGACAACCACCTGACAGCCCTCCTTCGAGAGCAGGGCACCGGTAAAGAGTCCGCCCAGTCCGCCACCTATAATCACTATTCGCTGCATTCCTTAATCTGTTTAAAAATCGTTTCAGAACCGATCAGCTCACTGCATGTGACAACGGTTCCCACCATCACGCCCAGGACTCCATGTGAATTGATATTCTGTCCTGTCAGTAACAGGTTGGGGATTTTCGTGCGGTGGTGCACACGTGCCGCAGGTCCTAGATGGATGTCCTTGGCAATCCCGTACATCGATCCCTGTTCTGTTCCTGTATAATCACGATAGGTAAGCGGCGTACTGGTATAATAATGGGCAATGTCCGAGCGTAAGTTGGGGAAGTCATGTTCCACAGCATCCAATAACCGCTCAGCTTTCATCATCTTAAACGATTCATACTCATTCCCCCGGTGTCCCACCTTCGTATCCTGCCACCGTGCCACCTCGTTATAATGCATGTACGACAAGATGACGCCTGACTCTGCAAACTGTGGGTTCTCCTGATGACAAAGGTGCATATAGAGATATCCTTTGGGCCATGACTCATCATCATAGATCTCACAATCCCAGGGCGATGACTGCCGGAAGCCATAGAAGTTATGGTTCATATAGGGAACAGTACCTGGCTTGAAATGGAGATAAACAGAGAAGCCACCTATCGTGTTACGCAAAGAGAGGACCCGTTTGCGGTAGGCTGGACGCAGCAATGGAGAGGTGACCATTTCCAAGGTGCGTGCCGGATGTGCGTCTGAGATGACGATATCGGCAGGGTAATAGTCACCCGTTGCCGTAAGTACCCCCACAGCCTGCGTCTCGTCACAGACAATCTCGACAACGCGTTGTCTGGTGATCACCTGCCCCCCTTCTCTTTCAAGAGAAAGGGTGAGTCCTCTTGCCAGAGAGTCGCTTCCTCCCACGATGCGGAAAGCACTCTGGTTATAGAAGTCCATGATAAAGGCATGGGTGGAAAAGGGAGTCTTGTCTTTCTCTGCAGCATACAACGGAAGCGTTCCGGCAAGAACCTGTCTCAGCATGGGATCACCAATGACCTCATCGAGCACCTCGTTGATGCTCCTCAGCTGATACTCCATGCTGAGCGCACGGTCATCAGCCACTTGTCGCAAGCTATGCAGGGTGGATGCATTGGCCACCTTCTCCACCAGGTCGAAGTAACGGTTCAGGTTCTCCCGTTCGTGAGGGAAGTAAGCTGCCATCTGTTCAATGAAGGGCTCCCTGCCGTTGGCAAAGCGGAAATGCTCCCCCTGCAGCGATACCACATCATAGCCTTGGGTGTCGAGCCTGCTCAGATGGACAGTATCGGTGACACCCATATATCGGGCGAACCGCGAAAGGGTCTGTCCTTTGTCTGCACTCCCGATAAAATGCATGCCTGTCTCGAACTTCACCCCTTTCCGGGTGAAACACTGCAGACAGCCTCCCACCTGTGCCTCCTGCTCGAGTACGGTCACCTGATAACCGTTCTTTGCCAGTACGACGCCGCAGGTGAGGCCTCCCAATCCGCTTCCTATGATAACAACCTTCTTCATCTGTTCTCTTGATCTGTTAAGGTCATATATTTCTCTATGTATCTGCGATAAGGAGCCAGGTACTCTTCTGTCTCTATCCGTTCACACATTTCCGAATAATGATTCCTGTAATAGGCTCGTATCTGCTTGGTACGTGTCAGCAGGTCTGTGCTGAAGCGAGGATCATCCCAAGGAATCCGTTCCTGCACCTCCACGTCAATCCGTCCCTGACGGAGCATGAAGTCTTTCTTAGGTAGCACATGACCCGCACCATGCAGGAAAATGGGAAGGATATCCGCATGCAGCTGCTCTGCCAGATAGAATGCTCCTTTATGGAAGCGCAGGATGGAACCGTCTGGAGAACGAGTGCCTTCTGGGAAGATACAAATTGAATACCCCCGCTGATACAACGAGCGTAACTGTTCCAAGTGAGCTTCTATCCCATCACTGACGGGATAGAACTCTGCACGATGGATCACCATACCATAGAACGGATTATGCCACACCCAGTCATTGGTGAGGAAAACGATCTTTGGCGTGAGCATCATCAGGCACATCAGGTCGAGGTGTGACTGATGGTTGCAGATTACCACGGCGGGGTTCTCGAAGGTTTCCCCCATCCTGTTCTGTAAGGCGAACTGCACTCCAGGCACATGATGGATGACGAAATCCGACACCCTTTGCAGCAGGCGATGGTATCGCAGTTTCTTCTCTTCACTGTTCTTCCCCAATCGGAAATACAGCCATGTAAAGGGAAGCATGAACAGATACATCATCAACAGGAAGAATACGATGGCAAACAGGGAACGGCAGAATCGTCCCAAGGTGATGGGTAATGGAGATGAGAGATGAGAGATGAGAGATGAGGGATCTGCTGTCCGTACACCGCGTGTCAGCCACCTGAATACCAAAGGGGGGAGGTAGTAAGCCATCAATACCACGGTGAACATACCGATGATGGTAACGGCGGCCAACGAACGCAAGGCAGGATGCTTGGCAAAGATCAAGGTACCGATACCGATGAACATGAGGATGGCCGACAGGGCTACGCTACGTTGATAGGAAGCCAGTCGCTTCCTGCCCGTGGAGTATTCATACATCAGTCCCTCGGTGATGAAGATGGTATAGTCGTCACCTTGTCCGAAGATGAAAGTGGCCAAGATAATATTCACGATATTGAACTGCACCCCGAACAGGTGCATCAGTCCTAAGATCCACAGCCAACTGACAGCCAAGGGGAGGAATGACATCAGTGACAGTTCAATGCTGCCGAACGAGATCCACAGGAAAAGGAACACCACGAAACCGCATACGAAGCCAATATAGTTAAAACTGTCTGACAGGATCTGCACCAATTGGTTGCCAATATCCTCTGAACTGAAAGCATAGGTGGCAGGGGCAGCCTTTGCGTTCAAGGATTCCTTGACGGTATCCTCCTGATCGGTCTGTATGAAATTCACCACACGCACAAGACCACTCTCTTCATCCTGAAAGAGAAAGGTGTCTTGCAAGAGATCTGTTACTGGCTGGAAGAATGATAACGGCTGGGGAGCATGGTCATCTTCCAGCATCTCGAAGAAGGGGGTGAAGGCCTGCTCATTGAAGCCCTGAAGGGCACACTGCCTCCGCAATTCCGATACAAGGTCTTGTCCATGAGTATGACAAAACTCTTTCCATCGCTTCAGACGTTCCTCCTGCATCGCTCTTGTCGGTACGAAATAGCCTACCCCACTCACCTTCTTCACAATACCATCCTGCTTCATTTTGACCAGCATAGGCAGGACCTCACTTTCATTTTTCCGCAAAGCCTCCTCCAATGTCTGTCCCTCTGCCACGGCATAGACTGGTGCTTCATGGGATATCGCCGTGAGCATCTGCATGTCACCGCGTTGCTGATCGGTCATGTAATTGATGTTTCGCAAGTCGGAGTCAAAAGAGGTCTGCAGACTGAAATAGGCCAAAACGACCGTCACAAGAACCATCATCACCAGACCCAACGGACGACTAGCCCAATCAAGCAGCCTTTTAATAGATGCAGAAAAAACGTTCCGACATGACGAGACCAAGGATCCTGCATGACAAGAACAATGCTTCGCGGAAGAAATTGCTTTCGCATATAATGGAAGGAAGACCAGGACGAAGAGGATGGTTCCGACCAACATCAGGGAACCAAAGAGCCCTAAGTCACGCATGGCTGCGGCATCAAGCCAGACCAGACACAGGAAGGCACTGACGGTTGTGATGTTTCCGATCAGCAGGGGCGGCACCATCTCACGAAGGGTCTGCCGGGTATCCCCCACCTCACGAAGGTGATCTAGATAATGCAACGGATAGTTCACAGCTATTCCGATAATCACGGAGCCGATGCCCAAGACGATTACCGACATGCTGTCGTGGAACAACGACATCCCAGCAAGTGCGAAGAGCCATCCGAATACCAACGAGGAGCCCAACCACCAGAGGTCGGCCAGACGACGGTAATGGAGAATGAGCACGACGAGGATCAGGATGACGGCAATGGTGACAGCCAGCATACTATCATGTTTGATCTGTCGCGCATTTCCCGCTGCTACCAGAGAGGCACCAATGGCAGAGACACGTAACTGAGGGAAAGTGCTTTCCACATCACCCATGATTCTCTCCAAGGCTGTCTGTAACGCTGCGTTATTGGCAGATTCGCTGGTGCCGTAGGGAGATTCAAGGAATGCCAGTCCGCTCCGTCCGTCATGAGTAAACACGCAACCATCGATCACCTCAACCGATTGCGATCTGTTGAAATCCTGCATACGGAGGAGGACAGGTGAGAAGAGCTGAACAGGATCGTAGCGAAGTCGTTCCATGCTGATACCCGCCGTAGGGAGATTCAGCAGCTTCTTATCTTCTGTCAGCTGCTCAACGATATAGTCAGGCACCTGCAACAGTGTGTCTATACGGGCATAATCATCATCAGTAAGGAAATAGGGAATGTGTTGGTTCACAAAATCCATCATCTCCATCATTCGTGTCTCATCGGTATGCACACTGACAGACTTACCCACTTTCTCCTTCTCACATTGCTCGGCAAACTGCTCCATAGCCGTGATAATGGTATCTGCCGAAACCACATCCATGGTGTCACGAGAAGAGAAGATCACAACAATCTGATCCTGTCGGCTCAGCTGTTGGTACACATCTGTATATTTCTCATTCTGCTCATTGCGCGGTAGGAACTTCGCGATATCCTCCTCTTCGTGAATCTGGAGAGAAAGACCCACAGAAAGAGCGATCAAGAGCAGAAGGACGACAGTGGCGATCCTTTTCCTCCTTGACAACACAAGATAGATTGACTCGAAGAACTTAACCATGGCGCAGGAATTTAGAAATGATCATCCTGGGCCAGCCATATACAACGGCCAGGAAACAAAGAACGGTGTTCAACACACTGATACGGGCGAAATCCGCAAAAGGACGGAAATGAGAGACCCTTTCCTCCTGAGGGGGGTAATACACATGGACAGGTACGCTGTGAACGGGCACCTGTCCCCAAACGGCAAAGACCAGCAGTTCCAGTTCTGCTTCATAACGCGAAGTGAGCCATCGCAAACCTTTCAGACGATGTAAGGGATAGAGCCGGAAGCCCGTCTGCGTGTCCTCCAGCCGTTGTCCTGTCTGTATCCAGAACCAGAAATTCGAGAACTTATTGGCAAAGGTGTTTCCTTGTGGCATGTTCTCCTGCTGAAGATCACGCGCCCCGATAATCAACGATTCGGAATGCTGAGCCATGGCAGTCACCAGAGCAGGAATATCCTCGGGATTATGCTGCCCATCGGAATCGATGGTGACAGCATAGTTGTATCCCATCGTGATGGCTTTCTGAAAACCTTCCCGCAGCGCATGACCTTTCCCTTTGTTTTGAAGATAGTCAACACGAGTCACCTGTACGTCAGCCTTATCGAGTCTCTCACGTGTATCATCAGTACAGCCATCGATCACCACAATGACATCCTCTGTGACAAGCAGGATGCGACGAACGACCTCCACGACCGTATTGGCATTGTTGTAAGTAGGTACAACAACACAGACACGATACTGCTTCATGAGGTCTCTGACGTCGTTCATCGATAGATCATGGAGTATTTAGTGAATATTGTATCATCACTGACCACGGTTCCCTTCACCTTGCAACGTCCCTTGTCATCAAAAGAGATGTTGCTGAAGACCACATCCACCTCGGGGGTTTCAACAGGAGAGAGCGGTTGTATGAATTTCAAGTTCGTAATCGTATCCAGTTCCATCATACGTCCCATATTCTCCTGCAGGATCTCACCGATCATCTGCACAAGACACACACCGGGCGTGATGGGCTGTCCAGGGAAATGGGCATCGTAAATCACATGCTCGGGATTTAGTTTGATTCTCACCCTATCACCCTTGCTAACGATCGAGAACATTTCATTGATCAATTTCATTCTTTATCTCTGTAAATGTGTATGTTATGTGGTATTTCTTGTTATGTAAAATCGTTGTATCACCTTCAACAGTCACTTCCCGCCAGCGGTCTTGGGCAGACTCCTTGTTCAGGAAAAGGAAACGCAGGTCACGTCGTAAGATTCGTTTGATGTACCACTTATTCATCCTGTCTATCACATGGAGCAGACGAACCTTACGACGATCGGTGCTTACGGTAAAGTCGAGGGCATGAATACCGAACTCATTAACGAGAGATCCCTTGCTACCCGAAGCATCCGTCTTGATCAGACAGATTCCCGATAGACTGCCACGCGGCATCTCTATCGTTACACTGTATTGTCTCTTTCCGTCCAAGGTGATGGCAGAGGCATGCCACAGCCACAGGCTAACGAATAGCAAAAAAACGATCCTCAATCTTCCCATTGCTCTTGACATGTAAAAGTTGAATAACGGTCTGGTCGCCGTTCTTCTCCACCATTTCCACTTTCGAAACCATCTGTTTTTTGCTATCGAAGAAAAGACGAATGGTCTGGAACATCGCTTTCATCTCTTTCTTTTTGGGGACAAGACGCGCTATCCACTCGTCACCCTGAATGAACATTTCCACAGAAAAATCATCAGCAGAAGACAGGCTCTTTCCCGTCACACTGTTCATCATCACACGGGCGATGCCTTGAAACAGACGACTCGACCGGATATCGATCGTGTTACTATTCTTCGCTGTCTTGATATGGACGCGGTTATTGTTGATGATAAACACATAACTGTATGGGACAATATATTCCCACCGCAACTTACCCGTATGGTCATAATACATCACACCGCGAGACACCATCTTATCGTTCAGGAACGACAAAGACTTCGTCTGCTGAAAATCGCACTGGATGGTGCGTTGCTTCGCCGCCGTGACATTGATTTTCTCAATCATCGACTTGGCCTGCGCCGCCGTGGCTTTGGTCTGTGCACCAAGAGAAGATACAACAAGCAGCATAGCTATGGCCAAAAGGAAACGTTCGATACTTTTATTCATCACACTTTCTTATTTAGCAATCAATATACAACCTCCCATGATCAACAGCACACCCAACCAACGAACCAAAGGGATCTGCTCGTGGAAAAAGAGCATCGCCGCAATCATCCCGAAGACATAGCTGAGGGAAATCATCGGATAGGCCATGCTGAACGGGAAGTTCTTCACGATATACATCCACAGCACAGTAGCTGCGGCATAACAGAGTCCGCACCCAAGGAACCACCAGTTCGTAAGGTTTCTCGAGAAGAATCCGATGGTCCAGCTGAATGCTCCTGCCTTGTTCAGGGCGAACTTCAGCAGAACCTGACCACCGCATAACAGGATGCTTTGGATGACAGATAATAGAATCAGTCGCATGATATCCTCCTTAATTGAATGAACGACACATTACTTTCTCCCTGCTGGTTCACCAGTTCAAGTGACTCGACGGTCTCACCATTCGGCATCCTCCTTCTCTGCAAACACTTTACAGCCGCATAAACATCGAAGGCAGAGGTGAGGAAACCGGTTCCGAAAAGAGAGGAGAAAGAGCAGGGCGACGAAGACACTCCTAACGGCCAATTGGTAATCTTCACATCCTCCAGTTCACAAAGTGCTCCTTCAGGATCTGTTGTCAGCATCATCGTGACAGATCCTTCTCCAGCAACCGTCTGATGGGGTTGCCCTAATACGCCAGTTTTCTGTAAAAAAGAGAACCACGACGGAGTGAGTTCCTCGTTACCACATACAAGAATATGACGGGCCTCACCCATCCGAAGCTGGAGGAAAGCATCCAACAACGCGGTATCGAAAGAGAGCCCTTGGTGTGAATAGGTGGTGTTATAGCCATGACAGCCCAGCTGGATGGCTAACATCGAGCCAATCGTATTGTGCGTTGACTGCATGAAATGGGTTGGCTTCAGCAGACTCTCCCCTTCCCTGCAAAGCTGCCCCAGGAACAGCTCGGTATTCTCCAGGCACCCCATGCCTGTACCTGTAATGATGGCATCAATCTGTGGCTCTCCCGACTCCTCCACCACTTGTTTAGCCGTGACAAGGGCGCGCCTCAGGATCTTATCCATCCTTCTGCTCTGCAACGGGTTCAGGTAAGTACGGAAATCCGGATCAACAGCTCTTGTATAGAGTTCCCCGTAATGGATGGGATGATCGTACCAGTCATCTGAAAGGGGCTGTTGAATAGAGATTTGCGCGGCTGAACGGATGAAAACTCTTTTGAAGGCTGGAGAGTGGTTTTCAGAAAGAGAGGGATGAGATTTGAAGGAAGGGGTATCTTCCTCGGGACTCGACAAGATAAAAGAGGTATCGTTACCGCCAAAAGCGAAAGAGTTGCACATCACATGACGCAAAGGGGAGCTGTTTGTTGCATCAGTGTCACCTACCCACGGGGAGACTCCCCCTTCCATGGGATATTGCCAATTCAAGTTCACCGGTATGAACTGATGGGCCAGCGCCAGCAGACAGATCACTCCTTCCACAGTACCCGAAGCACTGGTGGTATGTCCTGTAAAAGACTTGGTGGATGACACAGCGGGCATGTCTATCCCATAAACCCTTTTCAGGGCAGCACTCTCACTGGCATCATTGTTGGGTGTCCCCGTACCATGGGCATTCACATATTGGATATCACTTGGAGTCAGCGATGCCATCCGCAAGGCTTCAGTCATGGCGAGGAATGCACCTTCTCCATTCTCCGAAGAGGCTGTCTGGTGAAAGGCATCACAGGCATTGGCATAGCCTGAAAGGATTGCCTTGGCCTTCACTCCGCGACGTCGGGCAGAAGCTTCCGACTCGAGTATCAGATAAGCTGCGCCCTCCCCCAGATTCAATCCTTTCCGTGTAGCATCGAAGGGACGGCACGGTTGGTTATCGAGGATCATGAGCGTATGGAAACCGTTCAAGTGGTATTTGGTTAGACACTCTGTCCCGCCCACAATCACCTGTTCGCATCGTCCACTCTGGATCAGACGGGCTCCAAGTACCAAGGCATTGGCAGCCGATGAACAAGCCGTTGAAACGGTTGTCATCATCTCAAAGCCGCCGAAATAGCTGGCTATCATCTCCGTACAGGCACCACAATCGTGTGTCCTGACATACTCCTGATGACTGTCATGGTCCAGAATATCCAGATAATACCGCTCTGTCTTGTCCATCCCTCCCACCGTGGTGGCATTGATGAAGCAAGGATGATCGTCGGGATGCAGACAAGCATCGTCCATTGCCTCTTTCAAAGCAAGAATGCCCATGAGGGCCGAACGTGTTGTAGGCTCCTCATGAATACCCAAAAGTTCCTTCATCTGCTCATCGCTCATCTTCACCTCTCCTACTGGAAACTCCTGATGCTCCGTGGATAGATAGTGAATGGGGGCAATGCCAGACCTCCTGCTTCTCAGGGCCTCCAAGGTCTGAGCCTTGTTGTTACCGATGGCAGAGACGATTCCCGCACCCGTGATCCAGATTCTCATATTCCTTTCTGCAATCTCTTTTTACTTCGTCCTGTTCTTAACGATATAATCGGCCATGGTATCTACCGATTGGAAGATTTCCTTTCCTAAGGAAGGATCCTTGATTTTGATCCCGTAACTCTTCTCCAATAGGACAATCAGCTCCAGGGCATCGATGGAATCAAGTCCCAAGCCCTCACCGAAGAGGGGTGCACTGTCTTCGATATCCTCGGGATGCATATCCTCGAGGTTCAACACATCTATAATCTGTTCTTTTAACTCTTTCTTTAATGTTTCCATTTTTATCTGTTTTTATGATCTTGATATAAGTTGTTTCACACAAGCCATCTTCGCAAGGTAATGATCTGCATCCTGGCAATCGGCCCATCCGTAGATAACCACACGTGCCTCTCCTTCTTCCAGTACAGACATGATGATCTCGCGCATCAGCTTCGGATCTTCATGGTCAAGCACATAGAAAGAGGTTTCTCCGAAATAATGGTTCCTAATAGCGATCTCCCCTGTAACGATGTTCGGGAGCGTATAGACGAATAGGGACGGACTGGGGAAGAAATCCTCCGGATTACTGATGGTGACCTGGTATTTCCTGTCGTTACACAACGAACTGGTACGATTGAATAGGATCACGGCAACCTCCTCCGTTCCCTGTGGCATTTTGTCTCCTATCTTGAGAAGAAGTTCCGAGGCCACAAAGCCCAACTTGGTGAGCTCGTCCATCTTGAAAAACTTCGGATAGTCGTTGATATACTGCCGATAGAGCTCTGTGAGCAAGGCTCCACCCTGCTGAGTGGTATTCAGCTCTTTCCCATTCAATGTCACTTTCTGGGGAGCAAGCATGATCTCCGACAGGGTTGACAACGAAGGATGATCATGAGAGGGAGTGTTTTCTTTAAAGCAAGGGAACGAAGGATTGTCCTCTGTTACCCGAGTAAAGGCCATAGCTGCATTGCAGCCGCCAAAGCCAGAGAGCAGTTTAATGAAGCTGTTCTTGGTTGTTGTCCTGTGCTGGTTCGACACTTTGATCTGACGACTCACTCCCAAATGATCAAATCCACGGGTAGCCAAAACGGTATGATCCTCGATGGCCCGCATCGAAAGGATAACTTCCAAGATACCGGCAGCCCCCATGGTATGACCGTAATACCCCTTGAGGGAATTGACGGGGACATCGGTCAATCCGGCACGATCTATCGCAATGCTCTCCATCTCATCATTGTATAATGTGGAAGTGCCATGCACATTGACGAAAGCGAGATCATCAACAGGTACATCGGTGAGCACAGTCCGTAAGGCACGATAGCTTCCCTCCCCTGTCCGCGACGGTCCGGAGATATGGTTGGCATCGTTTCGTATGGCACTTTTGCGGCACAGCCATTGTCCTGGCATCACCTGTTCCACACGTTGAAAGACGATGGCTGCAGCAGCCTCACCCAGATTTAAGCCCTGTCGCTCGGCATCAAACGGCTTACAAGGTGCCGGTGACAAAGCCTTGAATGACTGGAATCCGGAAATGATAAAACGCGACTGGATGTCAGCACCCACCACCACAGCATAGTCATAACAACCACTCTCCAATGCCCGCACCGCTGTAATCTGTGCACACAGTCCTGAGATACAGGCATTAGAGACAACGACAGGAGTGTTAGGGTTACCGAAATGACGGGCTATCTTCATGGCTGTGTCTCCAAGATACACAGACGATGACGGACTATCTTTGTCCTCTTCCAGCAGCTCCACGTTTCCTTTCGTGGTGGATATGATGAACAAAACACGGGGAGAAGAAAGGTCGATGGACAATTGAGGGATCAACTGTTCCACAACTCCAATCGCCATCATCTCAAAGCGTGACAATCCCTCACGCTTATCCATCCCATGCCAATCCATGAGAGAGGCCACAAATGGTTCCGGCAAGGAATCCCACTGATATTCTCTCAGCATCGATCTCCCTGCCTTCACCGCCTCGTAGTTAGCTTCCGTCGAACTACCTAAGGGTGAGATGATGGCATCCGCCACTTTCACTATCATAGCACGTCCCATTTCCTTTTCCAATCCTCATAAAAAGCAGGATTCGACCATACAAGCTGGTAATCACGGTCCATAAACACCTGGACACTGTGTCCTGTGGCTATCAAAGACTCATCATCCGTATCACGGATCTCGTAGTCAAAGACTATCTTGGCCGCTTCAGTGGGTTGGTAGATGATATCCACCCGGGGATGCATCCCATATACAAGAGGTTTCTTATACTGAAAAGAGAGTTCCACCAAGGGAGCATAGAAACCGTTGTCGAAGATAAACAGATAACCCAAACCGTATTTCTTCCCGAATGCCTCACGGGCATCTTCGAAGTACAGCGGATAGGAGCCATGCCACACAAAGCTCATCGAATCGACTTCACTGAAGCGGATCTCAAATTCCTTAGATGCTCTTAACTCTTTCATTCCACACTTCACATTCCATACTCACTGCACCGCCACCTTCATCTCGGCAGTCACAATCGTCTCATCCCCCACTTTGATCTCCGCATTGACCAAGGTTAGTTTCAAGATTTCCTCCACCACCTCGATCGTTGTCGTCAGTGTCTCACCCAGTCGGGGTTTTCTTTTAATAACGAGATTTCTCACGGCACCGATAAAGCCGATGCTCACTTTCTCGTTGTTGATATATTGATTGATATACCCCATCCGTGCCGCACAGGTTTGCGCAATATTCTCTATCAGGGCATACGCATTAAGAGTTCCATCCTCATAATAGAGATGATCCTCCGTGACGGTAAACGACGTCACCGTACGTACCTCATCATAGCTGATCAGCTGGTGGATCATCACGAAAGGCTCCTGTTGCGGTAGCAATGTATGAACGTCAATCTCCGTAAAATTCATTCTTCATTCCAGAATTCATAATAATTGAACCATTGTGTGGGATATCTCCGCACAACATCATCAATCTCGTTGGCAAACTGCTGAGCAAGGGCTGCCGATCTCTCCTGACGTGAAAGATGTGAGTCGGCAGAGGACGCTTGGAGAGGTCTGATCAGCACACGATACTGGTGTGTCGTCTCTTTCATCACGAAGATACTCAATACCGGTACATCATGACTCACGGCCATCGCATACGGTCCTAAAGGGAATTTCGCCGATGCACCCAACAGCTCGCATCTCACAAAACGTGGTGAGCCGAAGATTCGGTCGCCCGGGATGCTAAGGATCTCGCCATCGCTTAGGGCATTGTTCATGACAAAGAGATGCGACATATCCTCCCTGACGGGAATCATACGGATATTATTCTTCGACAACAGACGGTTACGGTTCTCCATCACTGTATCAGCCTCCCCCGAGAACACCAAGGCATTATAACGCTTCTCGTTTGCCTTGAAAACATAACCAGCTATCTCGTAGTTCCCCACATGACAGCTCAGGATCATGAATCCGCCCTCTTTCCGCGACAATGTCTCGAACAGATCATAATTCTCTATCTCGAAGTCGAAACGTTGTCCTGCATACACAGCAAAACGGTCGAGGATAATCTGTCCGAAACGGCAGTGGTTCAGATAGACATACCCAAAGGCCTTCAGCGGGGAAAATCTCATGCGCCGACGGAAAAAGTGATACATGGAGATGTAGCCTTGATGGGAGAACAGCATGTAAAAAGGAACCACCAGCACCGCCATACCTATATAGACGAAGCGCAGGTTCAGGAAACGGAACGACCTTATCAGCGTACGGTGCATCCACGTTGTTCCCTCTGTCTTGCCCTCCCACTGGCTGTGGTCCATCTTCACTGTACCCATCACACGGTTATCTCTTCACGTTGCGCCTTCCGTTATGCGCCTACCTTGCTCTCGATATAGTCGCAGAACTGGTTCAGGGTTTTCACCTCTGCCATCTCTTCAGGCTTGATCTTAAACCCGAACTTTTTCTCTACTATAACCACGATATCTACGAAGTCAAGACTGTCGATACCCAGGTCATCCTTCAACAATGCCTCAGGGGCAATCTTCTCCTCATCGATCTCCAGGTCATCAATCAAGAATTCCCTGACCTTCTCTTCAATTTCTGTTCTTGTCATATTCTTACTTTTATCTTTAATCCTTAATCTCTAATCTCTAATCCTTAATCTCTAATCATTCATCCTTTCTCACAACGACTATACTGTGTCCCTGTCCCAAGTTGTCATGAACGGTCTCCACCTCTAATCCAGCCTTCTGGATAATCTGGAACAGGTCATCAGAATGATACATCTTACTGTTTCCATTGGCCATGGCCGTGAAGTACAGGCTGATCTGTGTCAGACAGAAAGCAGCAGGCTCGTATTTCTGACGATCCCACAGGGTTTCCATGATATACAGTCGGCTTTCACTGTCCATGATCCTTGCCGCCCGCTCCAGGATGCTCTGTATCTCCTCTTCCCCGAAGCAATCGAGGAACTGACTCATCCAGATCACGTCATAATGTTGGTCGGAAGGAAAAACATTGTTCTGATTCAACAGATCCATGCCGATACCATGTATACGTTGTGCTCCAGGCAGTCCGCGGGTGGCTCTTCGCATCATATCTATCTGCTGAGGCAGGTCAAGGACTGTCACTTCAACCTGCTCGTCATGCGAAACGCAGCGCATGGCCCATCGTCCAGTATTCCCCCCAACATCGAGCAGGGTTCGCGGTTTTTGGGCAAAGACAATTTCCAAGGCCTGTTGGAAAGAGCTGTCACTGTAGAAATGATCGAAGTCAAACCAACTGCGTTGCACCTGTGGCCGCAACTCCGATAAACCCTCATAGATAGTAGTCCAGTCACCCAGCGCTTTCAGTCCTGCCGGCTTACCTTCTTTCAGCGCCTCCTCCAGATGAAAGAAGCCAAGATAGTTCACATCATGATTGAAAGCGATGTTCACCTTTGTTGCTGGGTCATTGAGCAGGAACCAACCCGTCTTTGAGAGAGTGAAACGGTCGCTGTCTTTGTCAACAAGCACCGTTCCGATGGTCAACGATGCCTCCATCAGGCATTTCGCCGCATATTCGCTCAACTGACAGCGTTGTGCCACCTCAGCAATGGTCAGTCCGCCATCGTTATCACGCAACAGTTCCAGGATGCCAAATTTGATCATCAGACGTGACACTTGGAATACCACGGGACCAAAAGCGATGAACTCCGCCAGCCGTTGTGCATCACGTGCCGACAGGTGTTCCTTGGTATAAGCCTTCTCCAAGGCAGGTGCTAGATTCATCTTATTTCTTCTCTTTTGCCAATCCAATCACCTGTTTGGCCATCTTTTCGTAAGCATAGCTGCGGCGATTCACCTCATTTGTTCCTATATCCCAAAATTTCTGACCGTCTCCTTTGAGTTCATTCACCTGAAGCTTACAAATACGGTTCCCTCTCTGGTCGGAAATCGTGATCGTAGCTGTCACGATGCATCCGCCATCGGTTCTTTTCAGTCCCCACATGGCACCTGCCGTACTGCCAAGATCCAGGTAAGTGACATGTATCAGCATTTTGTAGTCAGCCTTGGCTCCTTTTTCCAACAATTGGAGTCCATCTTTGTTCTTTTCGTTCCACTTTTCGAGGAAAAATGTAGCCACTTTCCTGTTATCCTCGGGCCAGTCCTTCAAATGGTTGGCACTTTGATTAGCAAGGTATTCCTGAGCAGGTTTTCCTTCGATGATCAAATCATCATAGTTAAACTCCACCGCAGCAGTCTTTCCTTCTTGACATACTACGCTCACATCGCCGGAAACGACATTTACATTCAATTTCTTTTTCGCAAAACCGACCGTTACAACGAAGGTCAGTAATGCAATCATCATCCATTTTCTCATATTAAAGAAATCAAGTTAAACATTTTTCAAAACCAATGCCGAATTAGTACCACCGAAACCGAACGAGTTGCTCAGAACGGTATTCACCTCCGTCTCCACTGTCTGCGTAGCAAGATTCAATGGCTCTGAATACTCATCCGGATTCTCAAAATTAATGTTCGGAGCAACAAAATGATGCTTCATCATTAAGATAGAATACACCGCCTCGCTGGCACCGGCCATCCAACACTCATGTCCCGTCATCGACTTTGTCGAACTGATCAGGGCATGCTTGCCATGGAATAGTCGGTTCAAGGCAATGGCTTCGAACATATCTCCCTGATGGGTAGAAGTGGCATGCGCATTCACATAGTCGATGTCATCGGCCCTCATTCCCGCATCTTCCATAGCCCGCATCATAGCAATCACACTACCATCGTCACTGGGTTGCGAGATTCCACCACCGTTCGATGAGAAGCCATAGCCACACACCTCTGCGATGATTGGAGCACCCCTCTTTACAGCACTCTCATAGTCCTCCAGCACCAAGGCGGCAGCCCCACCACTGGGAATCAGACCGTCACGGTCACGGTCAAACGGCCGTGAAGCCTTCGTGGGTTCATCCATCCGCTTCGAGAAAGCGTTCAAGGCATCAAAGGTAGCCATCGAGTAATAATTGGTTTCCTGGGCACCACCGCAGAGAATGCGATCCTGTAACCCCTGTTTGATGAGCAGGTAGCCCAAGCCTATGCTATGACTACCACTGGCACATGCTGAACTAACGGAGAAGTTCACACCACGCAGGTGGAAGATCGAACTCAGGTTCATATTCACCGTGGAGTTCATCGATTGGAAGATGAGTCCGCTTCCCAGCAATTGCGAGTCGTGTTTCTCTGCCATGATGTTTGCTGCTTCGATCACCGGCTTGGCTGAGGAGTCATTACCGAAGATAATACCGATCTCGTGAGACAACATGAATTCCTCGTCGATTCCCGCATTACCAAAGGCTTCACGGGCTGCCATAAAGGCATATTCAGCTTCTTCAGAAAGGCCCACACGTAACCGACGGTGCAACAGTCCCTTCAGCACGGGCTTCTCCACAATGCCCGTCAGTGCTGACTGATAGCCATATTCTATCCGCTCCTGTTCGATACCGATACCGGAGCGACCTTCATAGAGTGAATCCTTCACCCTTTCTATATCAGATCCCAGACACGACCAGATGCCGATGCCTGTCACCACTACTCTTCTTTCCACAATTATCTTTTTTTCAACTCTTCAATTCTTCAACTCTTCAATTCTTCAATTCTACGTATAAAGTCCACCGTTCACCTGAATCACCTGACCCGTGATATAAGACGCGTCTTCACTGACGAGGAAGGCAACTGCTGCAGCCACCTCCTCAGGTTTTCCGAAGCGTCCCACAGGTATCAGTTTCTTCAGTTCCTGCTCATCTAAGTTTGACGTCATATCCGTAGAAATAAAACCAGGAGCGACAGCATTCACCGTAACTTTACGCTGTGCCACTTCCTGTGCCAATGCTTTCGTGGCACCAATCACCGCAGCCTTTGCAGCGGAATAATTGGTTTGTCCCGGCAACCCCTTGACTCCAGAAAGTGAGGTGATGTTCACGATGCGACCACCCCGATGTGTCAACATGTTCTTCAACAGTCTGCGGGTGATATAGAAGAAACCGTTGAGGGATGTATCCATCACCTGCTGCCACTCCTCGTTTCGCATGAAGATCATCAAGTTGTCCTTGCGGATACCCGCGTTGTTCACCAGTACCGTCACATAGTCATCGGGGTGGGCTGTCTCCCACTGTTCAATGGCCGTCTCGATCTGTTGCGGATCCGACACATCGAAGGGCAACAGCTCAGCTTTGCCGCCAGCATCCTCGATCTCTCGTACCGTCTGCCTTGCTGCCTCCTCATTACTTTTATAGTTGATTACCACAGGCATTCCTTCATGGGCTAATCGTAATGCCACGGCCTTACCAATACCACGCGATCCACCTGTAACAAAAGCATATTTCATTCCTTTTCTTTTAAATAATGTGCAAAGGTACGGATAAACGAGCGAAATACAAAATAAATAACATTTATTTTTATTTGCTTTCCTCACTTCGTGAACAGCGACCGTTGGTTCCGAGTGAAAGTACCTTAAACGAAGTTAAAGGTACGGATAAGGGAGCGAAATACAAAATATATTTTGACTTTTTACGAAAGAGGACGCCTTGATTCAATTTATTCACCAAATTATTTGGCAGGAATCAGAAATATGTCTATCTTTGCAAGAACAAGTTACATTCAAACAGACAAACAGATTAACATATGAAAAAGAATCTATTATTACTGGTCGTAGTACTATTGGGAACGGTTGTCAGCATGAAGGGACAGCCATTGTTGAGAACACACGTAGAGACGGGTGATGTTGAAGGTGTTCCAGACAGTACGCTAGCCGTCTATAAGGCCATTCCTTATGCCGCTCCTCCTGTAGGAAAGCTTCGTTGGAAAGCCCCTCAGCCAGCCCGCGCTTGGGAGGGTGTGAGAGTATGCAACGAATTCGGAAAGATGCCACCCCAGCCCACACGTCCCGGACGTACTGCAGATATGATGAGTGAAGACTGCCTCTATCTCGGTATTGCCACACCGGCCACGTCCGTTACCGACCGTCTGCCTGTGATGGTATGGATTCATGGCGGCGGATTCCAGACCGAATGGTATGGCGGTGACCTGTGGAGATACCTTGCCCTGCGAGGTGTGGTCATCGTCAGCATAGAATACCGTACCGGAGCGCTCGGCTTCATGGCCCATCCGGAGTTGTCGAAAGAAGATCCTGACGGGCATTCGGGCAACTATGGTCTTTTGGATCAGATCTTCGCTCTCAGATGGGTACAGCGCAATATTGCCAACTTCGGTGGCGACCCTTCGAATGTTACCATCTTTGGCGAGAGTGCAGGAGCCATCAGTTGTAGCATGCTTTGCGCCTCTCCTCTTGCAAAGGGACTCTTCCACCGTTGCATCAGTCAGAGTGGAGGCTCGTTTGCTCCCTGGAGTGACAATCCCCGTTCGCTGGGTCTCGATGCATCCCAGAAAGGTGCAGAACAGCAGGGCGTAGCCTTCCAGAAACATCTGAAGAAGAAGAACCTCAAGCAGCTCCGTCAGATGGATGCCATGGCGCTCTGCGACGGCAATGTGGGCTTTAGTGGGTTCTGGCCATGTGTTGACGAATATGTGATCTGCGATGACCAGTACCGTCTCTACGAACGTGGTGAATATAACGATGTACCCGTGATTGTGATGACCAACTCGGATGAGGGTGCCCTTTTCTCACCAGGCAACATGACAACTGAGAATTATCAGAAAACCGTTGATGCCATGTTCGGTGACATGGCCGACGAAGCTCGGAAAGTATATCCCGGCAACACGAATGATGAAGCATGGCACGCCTTTGGTGATGCCTTCCGTGACATGGGCTTTGCCTGGCCTTCCTATGCCTGGGTGACTCTGCAGGCCAAGACGGGCAAGAGTCCTGCTTATGCCGCTTATCTGGCACAACCCTCCAAGATGAGTTTCTCGCAGGATCCCCGCCGTCGTGGTGTAGCTCATGCCGACGACATCCTTTACCTTAACGGCCATTTCCTGACACAGCCCAACGAGTATCCTACAGAATCTGCTGTGGCAGAAATCATCCAGCAGTACTGGATCAATTTCGCCAAGACGGGGAACCCCAACGGAAAGGGCCTGCCATACTGGCCTACGTTCGATGAGTCAAAGCCCACCACGATGCAGTTCTCCAATGGGGCTTCGCTCATCATGCTTCCCAATAGCGAACAGATTCATTTCGTGGACCGGTATTATAAGGCCAAACGTGAGGCTTTAGAAAAAAGCCGCAGATAATTACTTTCCAGCCAGATGTTACTCCAGGTAGTTCTCTTTTATGTATGCCCTGATTAGTGAGGCATGCGAGAGAGGACGCTTGGGGTCGTTTTCGTGATGGTACGTTTCATGTTCTTCATGTTTTGTTTCTTTTATTGATGTTTAATCAGGTCGTTAGCAGTATATATGAATATTTATGAATATATACTGCTAACGACCTGATAGAAACAAAATCCCTGCTCCACTAAGACTTGTTCAGAACCCCTACTGCATGGGGGTGAGCAAGCCTTGCAAAGCCTGCAAGGCTTGCAGGGATATGCATCTTACTTTATATATGTCGTATCTTTGCATCGACAAAGTTAATGTTGAACTATTAAAACCCTAAGAAAGATGGATTATTCAATGAAAGATTTGATGAACGGTGCCTCTCTGATTCAGAAGAGCGTGTTCGGTAAGAAGAAAGAGTATCAGCTGAAATTCAACCATGAGGCTGACGGTTGCTGGTATATTGACTTCCCTGGCTGGCCATTTGATCATCATAACCTGATGATGGTGGCTGGCGCTGATGACCTCTGTGAATTTCTCTCTGATGATGGTTTGGAGACACGTGTCAACGTGATTCCTTCATCAAAGCAGCAGAAGCATGATGGATATGCTGAACTGCGACGTATTGATCAGTCACTGACTGGTGGTGCTCATTACGAGGTGCATGGAATAGCCGGATTTACAAAGAAGATCTGGATATGCCCTGTAACACTCTTCGTGCTTGGAAACTACCCTGCTTACATCTATTTAAAGAAAACAACCTAAACAAAACAAGTGTAAATCATTAAACAAAAGTAACTAATTAAACAATTATCAACATGGAACAGAAAATCTTTAACCTTATCGTACTGGACGCCTCAGGCTCTATGTACAGCATTAGAAATGAAGCCATTGCCGGCGTAGTTGAAACCGTTCAGACCATCCGCGCGGCGCAGAAGGAGAATACTGATCAGGAGCACATGCTCAGTCTGGTGGTGTTCAATGGAAAATATATTACCATTGTCTTTGACCGCATGCCCATCACCAAGGTACCCGATTTGAACGAGAAGGACTATCAGCCTACTGACAATACTCCTCTCTATGATGCCATGGGTTATTCCATCACCAACCTGCAACGATACATTGACGAGGACGATAACGTACTGGTGACGATCATCACAGATGGATATGAGAATGCTTCAAGAGAGTGGAATCATCAGCGAATCTATCAACTTGTCGAGGACCTGAAGAAAAAGAACTGGCTCTTCACCTATATCGGGGCCAACCAGGATGCGCTGGAAGTTGCCAAGGGCATGGGCATCGACCATAGTATGAACTATAAGTCTGACGCTGAAGGCACAAAGGCGATGTTCCGAAAAGAACTACGCTCACGTAAATCATTCTACGACAAACTGGCTCGTGGTATAAGTCTTAAACAAGCGATGGCTGAAGAAGACTACTTTGTGGATGATGACAAAGATGCACAACTATGACAATACCGTATTAGCGTTGAAAACTACGATACATTAAAAACATGGGTGCATGAGACCATCAGTATAGGAATGGTGGAGTAAAGAGGGACGGAAGCGGAAAGATAGAAAAGCATTTCGTACAACAATCCCGCCAGTTCGTACAACATGGCGGGATTTCCTTGTACAACTCATTCTATTATTGTACTTTTGTATCGTGAAACCCGAAAAGAAGCATAAAATCATGTCACAGCAAAAAAAAAGAATGAAGGTAAAAATGATTCTGCCTGCCTTGCAGGAAGCTGAGAGCCCATACTGGCGCCCCATCAAGTATTCTTTATTCCCACCACTGGGATTAGCCACGCTTGCCGCCTATTTCAATGATGACGACGAGGTGGAGATACAAGATCAGCATGTTGAGAAGCTAAATCTCGACGATGAACCTGACTTAGTGTGCATTCAGGTATATGTAACAAACGCCTATCGAGCCTACAGGATTGCCGACGACTATCGCCGTCGTGGGGTGTATGTGGCTATGGGTGGATTGCATGTGACTTCGTTGCCCGATGAAGCAGCACAGCATGCTGACACTATTTTGCTTGGACCTGGCGAGGAGGCATTCCCAAGATTCGTGAAAGATTTCAGGGAAGGACACCCACAGAAACGTTACGTAGCTCGATGGCGATCTTTAGAGAATATTCCGCCAGTACGTCGCGACCTGATTAAACGCGAGAAATACTTCGTACCCAACTCGCTGGTCGTTTCACGTGGCTGTCCTCACCATTGCGACTTCTGCTATAAGGATGCGTTCTATGGCGAGGGGAAATCGTTCTATACCCAGCGAGTGGATGATGCGTTGGCAGAGATTGACCGTCTGCCTGGGCGACATCTCTACTTTTTGGATGATCACCTGCTGGGCAGTCCTCATTTCGCAGCAGAACTCTTCGAGGGAATGCTGGGCATGGGCCGTGTATTCCAAAGTGCCGCTACGGTGGCATCGGTGCTAAAAGGTGACCTTATCGAAAAGGCAGCAGAGGCAGGACTTCGAAGTGTGTTCTTGGGCTTCGAGACTTTCTCGCCTGAAAACCTGCGCAGCAGTAACAAGTTGCAGAACCTCTCGAAAGACTATGTGGCAGCGGTGGAACGTCTGCACTGCTTAGGCATCATGATCAACGGTAGTTTTGTCTTCGGATTGGATCATGATGACAAGGATGTGTTCCGAAGAACAGTTGACTGGGGAATAGAACACAGTATCACCACCGCCACCTTCCATATTCTCACGCCCTACCCCGGCACCCGTTTGTTCCAGCAAATGGAACGTGACGGGCGCATCACCTCCTATGACTGGAGCAAATATGACACGCGCACGGTGGTTTATAAGACTATGGGACTTTCAGCTGAAGAGCTGAAACAAGGCTATGACTGGGCATACAAAGAGTTCTACACATGGAGCAACATCTTCCGTGCCAGCTTCGGACATGACAATCTGAAGCAGCAACTGACCCACCTCTTTTACACGGGTGGATGGAAGAAGTTTGAACCGTTCTGGAATTTCATGATCCGTTATGGCAATCTCAATCGAATGTTACCCGTACTTGAACATTTGCTGGCTAACAGTCGAAGCAAAAGGAACGCCAAAGGCATCAATATGAGAAACGTAATTGGCAAAGCAGCATTTTAAAGACAACGATATAATAATGAATCCACAACTAACGTTATTACATCATGATGAAAAGAATAGTTTTACTTTGTATGTTTGCCATGCCATTGGAGGCATTTGCACAAAAGCAGATTTTCCTTCCAACGAGTGATGCATCAGCTGACGAGAAGGACAAACCGATGATTGAGGTCTATCTACCCCAAGAGGAGGTGGCCACTGGCTGTGCCGTCGTTCTTTGCCCTGGAGGAGCTATGAGATGGCTTTCATGGGATAGTGACGTGGTGAAAATGGCATCTTTCCTGAACGAGCATGGCATTGCTGCCATCGGACTCCGCTATCACCTCAACAAGGGCGGAGGACAGATGCCGCAGGGAGTGCAGATGCCTCCGATGGTGGACGTAACACATCCGGACGCATTTCCTCAAGCTGATGCCAATCCGATGCACAATGCGAGTGGTGATTCCATCATCCGACTTGCTGCATTAGATGCCAGAGCAGCCATCCGTATGGTGCGGGAGCATGCAGATGAATGGCATATCAATAAGGAAAAGATCGGTTTCCTAGGTTTCTCAGCAGGTGGCGGTGTGGCCATTGCTGCAACAATGTCTGCTAACAGCATGGAACGCCCCGATTTCCTCTGCACCAACTTCGGTCCTTCGCTGATGCCTGTCACCGTTCCTGTTGATGCTCCACCCCTATTGATCATGACCCGTGCCGACCATCCCAATGTAGCGGCCGGTCTTGTTGCCCTATTTATGGAGTGGAAGAAAGCCGGAGCTAATGCCGAACTGCACATCTATGGCGATGGCAAGGGTCCTTATGAACTGATGCCCCAAACGGGTGAGACTACAACAGAAACCTGGAGCACTCAGATGCTACAATGGTTGAAGGCCAAAGGATTTCTCAACAGGTGAAGTAATCTAACTATTCCTCAGTAACCATACTTGCCCACTTCATCAACATGAACGAGGCGGCACGTTCCATAGAATGGTGATGCCTTACTATTCTTTTAACAACTTGGGATGGGCAGCTATCCACTCCACCACATTGTGGAATACTACTCCAGCCATACCTCCCCCACTGGCAGGCAATCCCTGTTTGTTCAAACTCACGATCATACTATATTGGGGGTTATTTGCCGGGAAATAGCCACAAAACGATATATGATACTCAATGGGAATACCCTCACCACGATCATCATATTGTATTTTCACCTGTGCATCCCCAACAGTACCTGCCACACGCATTTTCTGTGTTCCCGCCTTACGTCCGAGTCCTTGTGACACCGTACGTTCCAGCGCAAATTGTATCTGTGCAATACTCTCCTTGCTGGCTATCCGAGGGTTGATTACCTCCACAGAATCAGCATATAGCATCGGTTTTACCATCTTTCCACCATTAGCGATAGCATTGTAGAACGTCAATGTCTGAATAGGTGCCATGCTCAACTCGTAACCCATGGCATTCCAAAACATCCTGTATTTGGTCCATAAGCTGTCTTTAGGAGAACTACACACCATCGGTTTCAATCCATCGATACCCGTTATACTATCTGGTTTACCCAAACTCATCTTGTCGATCATTTCATAATAGCGCATTTCCTTACCATGAAAAATCTTATCCATCATCCTACAGATTCCGATATTCGAGCTGAACCGCAAAGCTTCTTCAACCTGTAGCAGTCCGTATCCCCCCCGCTGCCAATTATGATCGCGTATTGAGACTGTATCATCTACACACCACACGCCGCCATAAGTATCTATCATATCGTCCAACTTTGTTTCGCCTGTCTCTAATAATGCCAGCAAAGAAGCAGTTAACATGATTGACCCAGGCTCCTGCTGGAATGCAAAATTCCTACAAGGCTGGAACATTCCGTCGAACCTACGCTCCAGTCCTGCCATAGCCAGAATCTTTCCCGTCTGGACCTCCATCACGATAACTTGACCTTGCAGACCATCTATGTCCAACAGTTCTTTATTCAACAGCGAATCCACCACCGTCTGCAATTTCGGTTGGATGGTTAACTCACCAACCCTTTTATCTTTTGATGTAGCATATCCCCAACACCAGAGTCCAACGATGGCGAGCAATGCCAGAAATCCCATGCCCATCAAGATCCATTTCCTTTTCTTACTCTTGACAGATTCTGTACTACTTCCTAATACCTGAAAATCATCATTATTCATTGTTTCGCCTCCTTTCCGCTTGTTGATTCCAAATATGCTTTCAGTTGCTTTAACGCTTCTTTCGATGCAGAGAGAGTAAACGTATGATTCAGCGACATATCCGACATCATGAGCACCTGTTTGTTTATATTGATCTTGAATACATACGCCCTATTGATAATCAACTGTTTCCCAATACGGATGAATGTTTCTGCTTCCTTACCCAACTGTTCCTCGATCAACTGCTGACAATGAGCAAGATTCATGGTGAACACATGTTCCGTCTTATCGTGCAACACCATCTTTGAATAATTGCCGTCCGACTCAACATATACCACACGCTCTGGCTTCACCCTCACCAGTTCGTTGGCATTGGATATAATGATCACCCTGCTGTTCATATTCATCTTTTTCTGCAAAGATACAACACTGTATTCAAATAGCTCCTCTTTTTATCAGTTTTTTTATGAAATACCAGTTCGGATGTACGAAATGAATCTCACTTTCTCCCAAACAGGGCCTTTAATATCACATTCCCGATTTTCCGCTCTATTCCCGCCTTGGAGGTGGGGATGCCGGTCTTCTTTGCTATTTCCCGCTTCACTTGCGTGATGCCGATGGCCCGCTTCCATGAGAAGCTGAGGCCTGGGATTGGTATCGATTTTTTGCTCATATTGCTACATATTTGTGAAAATATGCTTGTTCTTTATTGATTATAATAATCAATAGTCTCTGTAGAAAATTGCACAGCCATCATTATCTATACGAACAAATTTACATTTTCTGTTTACATAGTAGTTTTCATATCCAGAATCACACCAAAAGTTTAGACTTTTTTGATTGTCAACATAAACATAATCTGATAGGTCCTCTTTTCGTAATTCAAAACTTGCTCTAAATAAATTAAAACCATAATCCCATAATTCATTATCATATATTACGCATAGTATAAGGCCGTTCTCTTCCCTTCGTCTTTCGCCTTTTTCAATAGATTCTTGAAGTTCTTCATCAAATCTCTTTGCCCATTCTTCAATATCCAAATCCATTCTTTCCATGTTTTATGTTAAGAATCTTCCTTTATTTGTTTAATTGTAAGTATTCGACTTGATAAATGCTTTTTTCATTAAAATTCCATATAGGATGATCGTTTATGAAATAAGTCAATTCTGACAAATCCTCTTTACTTCCAACAATATTTATTGATTACTTGCTTAAAGATAGGTTCATCAGAGATAGAGGCAAACAAGAGCATACATGTTCGTAGTTTCATCACGCCCAGATTGCTGAAGATTTCAAATATCGGCTTGTCTATTTCCAATAGAACCTGTGCCGCCTTAATGAGTCTTTCTCTTAAGATGGGATGTTTGAAGTAAGCTTTCGCCTCTTCACGCCCATCAAGACCGTAGTAATCGGTCAACTGGCTTGTCCCTTTCCTTTTCAGTTGAGGATAGACATATCTGATCCAGCATTCGAATCCAAGTTTACCCTCCTGGATTTCTTTCAAAGCCAGTTCATACAAGGTGTCTTCACCTCTTTTTCCATCCTGTGCAGTTAGAAACCTTTGTAATTCTTCCATTATTCTGATAAAGTGTTATTTGTAATGCAAAACTACGATTGTTTTTTCTAAATACCGCATTATTCATCAGCCTTTTGTATGAAATACCTGTTCGGACGTACGAAATGAATCTCACTTCTTCCCCAACAGGGCTTTTAATTTCACATTCCCGATTTTCCTTTCTATCCCCGCCTTGGAGGTGGGGATGCTGGTCATATTCGCTATTTCCCTCTTCACTTGCGTGATGCCGATTGCCCGAATTCCTTGAATTATCTCATATTTAATACTTTTATCATCTGTAAATTACACGAAATGCAGTCTTCTATCTCCTTAACTATTTGGGGCATATTATAAACTAATAAAGGATCAGAACTAATTCTTTTCCATTCCTTATGTGAGTCATCAGGGAATGTAACAAAAGAAACATCAATTTCTTTTCTATCAGGTATGTTATTAAAATATCACTTCAGACTTCAAGCCAAACAACATGTTTATTTCATCCTCCAGATATGGAATCTCTAATATGTATGGCTTATTATAAGAAGGATGGAAAATACCAAGCCTAAGTTTGCTTACCTTTATTTTATAATCTTTTTCCAATATGTATTTATAAAGACCTAATTGAAGCGCATAGTGATAATATGGTGTGTCATCTAAATGATCTATAGGTGGCAGAGCCTTCTCTCCATAGATACTCTTTTTGATCGGCAATCCATTACCAGCAATTAACTTGCTACTGCGCTTCCAATCATATATGATATATTCTCCATTCTGGTAATCCACGAAATCAATTGTACCTGCAATCTTATGCTCCCAATCATATACAGCCCATTCTGTTCGGTAAGGCTTCAATGTGATCTTATTAGCAAAAATCCTAAACAAATCGAAAGTCTCATCTGATGCGGGATTCTTACCCAAATAGTAATCTTCTATCTTTCTGTGCATAGCTGTTCCCAACTCACGACTTTCCTGTCCTTTCTTCTCCCACTCTGCTAACACTTCTTCAGGACGTTTGCCTAACTCTTCTGCTTTACGTTTTGCGTAAAAGTTGGTATTGAACTTAGGGAAGCAATTAGTGACAAACGATGTTACGGAATCAAGAGGAACACCATCAACCATATATATATGGTCTGATTCTCGGAAAGTAATCTTACTATCATTCCCATGTTTATTTCGAATGTTGAACCTAAACTGTTCAAGTCTTTTCCTTTCTTGTTCTTCGCGAGCTTTTCTTTTTTGTTCTTCGAGTTCTTTAATTAATTCTTTTATATAAGTAGCCCAGGTTCTTGCTTCTGCTAGATGTTTACTCCTGTTTCCATCCTTTCTATGATGTTGTTCTATCCAACCAACATTAATCGTAGGATTATATTGGTTCTTTGTCTGGACAAAACTATCAATTGAAAAGATCAGGGATCTTTTCAACTCAGACCGCAAACATTTCATATACTCATTCTTATAGAATGAACTGATATAATCTTGCAATTCCTCTTGATGCCTAAACATATAATCCCAAATATTAGATTTGTTATTAAACAGCAAAAAGCATAATTTGTTGATAAAAGAATTGTACCTTGTTGTAATCTCCTCCCTATACTGTTTCCTTAAACTGATTATCTCCTTGTCTATATTATCTATCTTTGGCTCATTCTCTTTTATTTGTGTATTCAACTGCTGTCGGTTTACTGCTTTCATTAATTCACTCGTTTGTTTACGTAATTGTTCAAACTTACGTTTTTTTTCCCATTCAATTCTAGCCTTTTCCTCGATTTCCCTTCGTTTTTTCCTATATTCTTCATCAGAAATACCAAATGGACGCCATACGAAAGGTACAAAAAACTCAGAATATGTAGGAATACTAACTTCCGTTTTGAAAGTGGTATTTAGAGATTCTAAGTCATGAGACGGTTTCAGCAGTTCTTCTTTTTCATTTAGCAACTTGTTTATTCTGTCATCTGTATAGTTGTTTGAGATTTTTTCTTTTTGTTTAAATAATTGGGTAATAAGTTTACCTTCTTCAAAAAGGCTATTAGAAAATACATTCATAGTTCTTCTTTTTTCTTCTGCAAAACGCTTTAGTCCTTGTCGATTCAAATTCAAATGATTCTCTTCGTAATAAAAAGGAACGACAATATTTTTAACAAAATCTTCAGCATCTTCATATAATGGGAAAGAATTTATTTGATAATTGTTGTTTGTTATTATTGTCTCTAATTCTACTATATTATTAAGAAGAATTTCGCATTGCTCATTGGAAAGAGAAACGATACCAAATTCTCTTCCTAATTGACCTCTTCGTATGTTATTATAATCTTCTATTGATATTTCAGTTGTTTTTTTAAGTTCCCCACGGGAAAACTTGAATTGCTCCAATTTTATGCCAACTTGTTTAAGACAATACATTTCGAACAAGGAACCATATTCAAGATAGTATCTTAGAACTTGAGTTCTCTTGTTTCCATTTTGAGAGTATATCTTGTTTTTATATCCTTTTATTTCTTCTGCTTTCTTGGCAAAATATATTCTATCTATAACTCTGTTGGATTTAATGTGAACATTTCTATACATTAGAGCGTATGCTTTCAAATCCTCTAGATAATCACATATTAGTTCGTCAAACTTGTCAAGTATAGTATCAATTTCTTCAAACATTTCTATGTATTCCATAGGAATACCGTCAAATGAACTTCCGTATTTATCATGAATACGCTGAATTTCAGGATTCCATTCTTTTAACATAACTAATATAAAACTATTGATTGTTAATTAATTCATCTAGCCACGACATAACAGCTAAAATACCATTTAGTAAACACATACAATAATAAGTATTGCAAGAGCGATTCAGATATTTACCAATCGAAGTCGTGTCTCTACTATGATTTAGTGCTTGACTATATAAGGCGACCATGCAAGCCATCTTTCCAATAAATTCCTTACCTCTATACCTTGATTCTTTATTTTCAAGTTTGTAAGCCGTTTTGTTGAAGTTGACGTTTCCATACTCGTCTGTTTCCTTATCAAAAAAACCATACAGTTCAAAGATATTGAAGATAAAACTTTCATATAAGTCACGAATACAACTTGCCAAATTCCTATTATCGTCTTTATTCTTGAGTAGTTTTATCAATACGTTCTGGTTCTTTAAAATATACTCCTCATCAAATAAATCTTGTAGTTTGGGATTTGAGAAAACAGAAAAAGCCAAAGCATATTCACTCTTAATCTTTACATTGGGCGAATCCTTTACAATTCTTTTAACATGCTCAATCACTATATCTTCATCTTTTCCTTTCTCAAATATTGCCACATCATCAGGAATGGCACTTCGAAACTCTTCATTAGCTACAATGCTTGCCTCTCCACTGAAAATCGCAAATGGAATTTTCTTTTGAACCAGCAAATCTTTAATAACATGCATGCCCCTCGTTCCTTTTTGTTCAGAAGTTGAATGTTGGAAACCACGGGCATCCAAAATGGCAGCATCTAAATGTTGAGAAGCATCGTTTATAAAAAACTCTGCCTCTTCTGCTGTTTTCTTTATGATCAGTCTAACATCGGAAGCTTCTGCCAAATCATAGAAGTCTCTCAAGCAATCTGCTTGGTCTTCCAGCCATAAAACATCAATCATGATAAACAGGTAATTTAATTTCAATGATAAATGGATATTCATTATTTTCATTTAGTAGAAGGTGTACTATTCCCCCTTGGGCTTCAATAGTATCACGTATTATGCTTCCTCCAAATCCACTATGGCCTGTCTCCCCCACATACATACCTCGAGTAAAAAAGCCTTCTTCGGTTAATGTCGAATCTGGAGGTGTACCATTATTCTTGAAGGTAATTACTATCACATCATTCTCTTTTTGGGCATCTATGATCAATTGGTAGTCTTTTTTCCTTTTATTTGTAAAGGCATGACGTTCTGCGTTAGATAAAATGTTCGTAAACACTTTATTTATTCGTTCATCCAAAAGGCACATAACTCCTTCCATGTTTTCATTTATAGACAATGAAATTCCATAATGATTACTCTTTAAGCAACCATTTACGAATTCCTCCAACAAGGTTTTTATACCCTTTGGCGTTTTAACAACGTTATCCGTTAGGAATATCATTTGATTTAGGAATTCTGTTATTCTTTTTGTGCTTTTACTGATATTTGTCAATTTATCATTAACAGTGTATCCTGGCACGATTGTGTCATCCAACGAAAGACTATTATCTTTCATTTTGTTTATAATCAGCTGTGCTGCTGAATTAATTGAAGAAAGATACTGAGCAGCATCATGTTTCAAATAGTGTAAATCGATAGAAATCCGTCTTCGCTCATCTTCTCTTGTCGTTTGTATGAGACTGGCATTCTTGATATCGTACTCATCTTTCATCTTCAAAAAGAATTCGTGCTGTCGTTCTACTGTTGGAGGTATAAGCATATAGCGATCAGAATACTTCCAATTAGAACGTGCCCATATTACAAAATCTTCATCGTACTCGGGATTTACAAATACAGGCTCGAAAATCCATTCGCAGTCTAGGTATTCATACTCTGGATATACAGAAACATTTTGGTAACAAACAGGATTCTGCTCAGTTCCATAAACTTTAACGAGTTTATTTCCGCAAGAAAGCAAACGAGCCTTTCTGGTTATGCGACACTGCACTCTATTAAAGAAGTTATAATATTCACTTGCATAAGCATGGATATCCCCACGATAAGAAAGATGATACCGCAGCTTTTCCAAGAAAGCATCTGTACAAAACAATTTGCAGTGTTGATTTTCGTCTTTAACGAAAGAAAATTCATCGTGAATATCCTTGTCATCAGGAACATTATGGAATTTACTATCAAGATAATACTTTTCGGGAAGATCTGGGTAAAATGGATTTGTTGGAAAGCTCAAGCCAACGACACAAGCCTGATTAGGGATTGAGGTCATAAGGAACTCATCGTCATTATCTTCGAAGATAATCATGTCCTGAACAGGACGATATACCCAATCACGTTGGTCTTTCTTTCTTTCAACTCTGGTTATATCATCAGAGTGAATAATAAAATCCTCTTTATCAAGGATCATACATTCATCTCTAAAACTATCGTTGTTTATGCATTCTACAACAAAATCAGTGATAGAGTTTCTATTTTCATATTGAAGATTTTCTTCATCAGGATTGTGAATATCCACATATCGGATAAGTGAGGAAGCGCATTTCTCTTTCAAACATAGATACGCATATACTGAGCTATTGTAAATATTCCTAAAGATGATAGGAAATGACCATTTACAGAAAGTATCCTTATCTATAAGTCCTGTATTATACCTTGGTGCGAAACACAATCCTTTATCAGAAACAAAATTTAGTGATTCCTCAATGAGTGAGTAATCTTCTTTATCATCATATAAAAAGAGTAAAACGTTATCAAACAGTACTTCTTCGAAAGGAAAAACAATCGTGTTATCTTCAATGCATTCTAGACATTGAACATTGGGATACAATACTTTCCAAAAGCATAAAACTAATTGTATCCTATTAAAAAAGCCATAGCTTGATGGAACAAAAGTTAGAGTCATATCATCATTCGCATTTTCAAAATAATACGAAGCAATGATTTGACAATCTCCTCTTACTAAACAACTACCTTTAATTAAGTTTAGGCCTATCTTTTCTTGAGTTGCGAGCAAAACACTGGCACACATCTGATTAATTTCAACAATACCTCCTGAGTCCCAAACACTAAAAGTAAATAGTAAATTAGAGGACAACCACTTTATGACTAATTTGTCATTTGTGGAATTCTTAAATGCATTGAGATGATATGATTCAATCATCTCTAATAGTTGTTTTTGATTATGGTAGTCTAATTTTATCCTATTCCATAAATTAAGAATAGAATCAGTGTGAAGATTTCCAATTTCTATAGAAACATCATCAAAATCCTTTAATACCTTTTCATCGAAAACACCATTATAGAAAGATGCAATTAAAAAAGCCAACATCAAATCCAGATCTTTAGATCGTATCAAATCTGGTTCTGTTTTGTGATTCATTTCACCAGGCAACACGGATGAGGATTTTGAATTGGAAAGATTTCTAAGTTGATATTCTTTTTTCTTTATTTCTGATAATACACTTCCTATTTCGACCATAACGCAATCTTTTTTGCCTATGACTCTCCAAGGTTTGGCGGTTAGTAGTATGAAAGTGGTAGCATTTAATAAATGCAAAAGACGCGGGAGCCTCTATCTGATTAAAGTTCAAGTAGGAGTAACTTAAAACTAAAAAAGTTCAGAAAACGCCTTTTAATATGTATGTGACTCGTCTCAATTCGGTGTGTTCGGAAACAGGCCGATAATCAACGAGTTCAAGGGCAAAGATAGGGTATTTTCTTGATAATTCCAAGAATTATGGAAGAAAAAATAACAGAATTGTATGAAATGGGCGCGTGAATGTATGAAATGGTTAATCCATACAATCTGATTTGGGCTAATCAAAGCATTTTCCCTGTCAATAGTTCTCTGCGTAGATACTTATAATTATAACCTGCGCTTTGATAATACATGCCAGTCTCGATATCAAGAATTTTCTTGTAGAGCTGGGAATTGTAAACAGCATCCATTGCTTCTCGAATGGACTAACCAAAATCTTACATTACTTTCATTACCAGATTCTTGGTGAGTGTGTCTATTAGGTGTTTAGTTTCTATAGTTATATTTCGTACAGCCAAACGGGTATTTCATACATTTGCACATGTGGAGGGGGTAAATGTCACCGAGATCTTTCGTATCTTTGCACTTGTCGAATATAAAAAATATAATGCAAATCATCTTTATGCCAGAAAATAAACAATTGTTGAATAATTAAATACAATTAAAAACATAGTTAAATGAAAGAATTGGTTCTGACTATTAAGAACAAGAGCGAAGTGCTCTACCTCCGCCTGAGCAACATTCTATACATCCAGGCTGACGGGAATTATTGCGACATCTACCTTGCTGATGGGGGCGTGCTCAACACTCTTACCTATCAGCGGGCAGAGATAGCAAAGATGATGGACGAGCAGATCCCTGAGGGTATCAGGAAGCGGTTCGTGTTGGTCGGAAAATCATATATGGTGAATACGGATTATGTGCTTCGCATCCAGCCGAGCAAGCAACTGCTTACGTTTATGGTCAACCTATTCGGAACAACCAGGAAAGTGACTATAAAAGTTACGACCAAGGCTCTCACCAAACTGGCGGAGGAAATGGAAATGCAAACGGACGAACATGCTTTTCGTACACCATAATCATGCTTTCGTACCCTGAAGCATAGAAAGAGAACTTTGAGAACAAAAGAATTTGTAGATTTGCATTTTGAATAACAACAAGGAACGGCAGACTACGGTCTGCAAGTCCCACGTCCCAAAACAAAACCGCCAATTTCCTGGGATTAATTGGCACAAACTGAATTTCCGTTATGAAGAAAACAAGAGATTTACAATCGAAGAGGGGTTGGATAGTTGCCCTTATGTTTTTAACCGCCGTAAACTTGAATGCGAAATCGGAACTGTTCACCATAGTTGAGGGCAGTCTGGACGTTTTGTTCGAACTGAAAAAAACGGCTGTTTTTGAAATTGACTATTCTCAGATGATGGTCACAAACAGCAAGGACCATGAAGACGATGTTGACTTTTCCACATGGATGCAGGCTCAAGATGAAGATGACGACAAATGGACGACCGACTGGGAAACTAAAGACAAGGAAAAATGCTACAAGGCTTTCAGGGAGCATTACAATAACGAAGTGAAACAGGGATTGAAACTATCAAAACTCGGAAAGGACTACAAGGTTGTTCTCCGGCTTACAATGATTGATTTCGGTCCTGCCGTTAAGTATGGTTTGGGTGGAATAAAAGGAGGTGAGGCTAAGGCCAATGGCATTTTTGAGGTGAGAGACCTCAACACTGACGAAGTTAAACTTATCTTGAAATTTGAGGGACTGAAAGGCGAAAGTAGTTTCAAGCAGATTGGGCGCTTAATCGGCATCTTTGAGAACTTTGGTGAGGAACTTTCTGACTATCTGAAAGACTACCAGAAAGGGCAGAAAAAAAAGAAGAATTAAAATAATTTTCCATGTCCTGCTTGCAATTGTGTCGCGACCTGCGACACAATTTGCTTGTTTTTACGCTTATTGAATAGTGAATGTTTCAGCATTCAAAGAATAAGGAGTTACCTTCATTACCAGATTTTTTGTGAGTGTGTCTATCAGGTATTTTGTTTCATTATTCAAAGTACTATTGTGACGTATGAAATGGTGGAAACGATGTTGGGTTGTCAGCAAAAACAATTAAATCATGGTACACTGTGTCTTGCCCTGAAAAACGTTGAATCAAAAACAACGTTATAAAATGGAGAAAAGAGAAGATCAAGATTTGTTGGAGCTACAAGAACTAGCCCTGAGTC
>CACXMM010000020.1 GCA_902768785.1 uncultured Prevotellaceae bacterium | reverse complement strand
CATAACCATTGCTGATTTGGAGGAACAGCGTATTCGTGGTGGTGTTCGTCTTGGCGTAGAACGGGGTAGGATGCCTGAGTCATCGCTCATGGAAACTACTGAAAGCCTTGTTGAGAAACTGAAACTAACCACGAATGGGAAACTTAAAAATGCAGCTGCTGCATTGTTCCTCCGAGATACAAGTCAGTTCCCTCAGTTCCTGCTTCGCATGGCTCGTTTTCGTGGCAACGACAAGATAGAATTCATCGACAATCAACGAGCATATGGCAACTTCTTTACTTTGCTTGATGCAGGTATGGCGTTTTTCTTCAAACACCTTTCCCTCAGTGGCAAGATAGTGGGCTTTACAAGAGAAGAGAAACTGGAGATTCCTGCCGAGGCCTTGCGTGAAGCCTTGACGAATGCCCTTTGTCATAGGATGTTCCATAATACAAGTAGTTCCGTTGGCATTGCCATCTATGATGATCGAGTAGAGATTGAGAACACTGGTCATTTGCCAGACGAATTGACAGTAGAGACCATTAAACAATCCCATCATTCATTTCCTCAGAACCCGACTATTGCCGACGTACTGTTTAAGACTACGTTCTTGGAAAACTGGGGCAGTGGCGTAGGTCGTATGGTAGATGCTTGTAAGCAAGCTAATCTTCCAGAACCAGAGTTCAATCAGAATGCGGCATTCGTGTGGGTCACATTCGAACGCGCAACCATACAACCCCACAACCCCACAACCCCACAAGTTAATACCCCCTCAACCCACCCCCTCAACCCCCTCAACCTCAAAACGCGAGATAGCAAAAGCTAAGCGTTTAAAAGCTTTATTATCCGCTATTGGAGCAAATGGCTCAAATCTGAGAGCCTTGATGGAATCGATGCAAAGAAAGGATAGAAAAGGATTTGTGAGCACATATATTGTGCCAAACATAGAAGCAGGTTATATTGCGATGCTTTATCCTGAGGCTCCAAATCATCCAATGCAATCATACTATCTAACGAAGAAGGGCAGAGAGTTGCTGGAACACCTCTAATAAGTGTTAATGAGCCATTTCGTGGTATATAAGCCAGTTTGTAAAATCTTGTTGTAGGGGCTAAGTGGTGCAAAAGTGGTGCGTTTGAGACAAAAGAAAATCGGCAAACGATTGATAATCAATCATTTGCCGATTTTTTAAAGTGATCCGCTTGGGGCTCGAACCCAAGACCCCAACATTAAAAGTGTTGTGCTCTACCAGCTGAGCTAGCGGATCAATGGATTATCCATTGCGTAAAGCGCGTGCAAAGGTACGCAGTTTTTTCGAGATAACAAAATTATTTCTCACTTTTTTTGCTATTTTCTTTAATCACCGAGGAGTCGTCGGAAAGGGTGCTCACTTCCGGAGCTACCTCTGTGGATACATCCGTCAGACTTTCTTCCGCAGGTTTCTTTTCTGGGGGATCAGGAACAAGTACCGGCTTTTCTAGTTTAGCCTCCCGTGTGACATATCGTTGGTAGTAAGCGATGATGAGGGTGGTGAGAGGCAAGGCAATGATAAGACCGATGAAACCAAGCAGGGCGCCCCATACAGAGAGTGACAGCAGCAGAACGGCAGGGTTCAGTCCCATGGCCTTTCCCATGATCTTCGGTGTGATGATCATGTCGATGATAATCTGTACGATGATGAAGATAGCCACGGCAGAAATCAGGATCACCCAGAAGTTCTGTCCTGTGTCAGCGGCTTTCAGCAAGGCCAGGAATGCAGTAGGGATGAGCGCGAATGTATGGAGATAGGGCACCATGTCCATGATACCGATCAGGATTCCCAAGCCGATGGCCATAGGGAAGTCGATGATGGTGAATCCGATGCAGAACAGAATACCCATGGAGAGTGCCACCAGACCTTGTCCGCGGATATAGGCGTTGAGCGCCTTTTCTGCATCTCCTGCCAGCTCACTCCAGAACGGACGAACTCGTTGGGGGAAGATACGGATCCAGTTCTCCGTCAGATACTCGTAGTCGAGCAGGATGAAGAACATATATAATAAGGTGATCATCGAGCCTATGATGCTTATGACGATGCTGGCAGTTTGTCCGAGTACCGTGAACAGTTGGGGCAAGGCGGTCTTGAGTGCATCTGTCATGTCAGGACTTTTCAGTATGCTCTGAATTTGTTCGCGGTGGTTGCCTATCCATTGCTTAATCAGTTCAGTGAGGTCGTTCGTGTGGGCTTGCTGCTGCAGGTACTGTGTGATGAGCTGACTGAGCTTACTGAACTGTTCGATCATCGGTGGGATGATGAGCCATACGATGCCCGTAACGATGGTAATGATAAAGATCAGACTGACGATGATGCTCAAGGCCCTTGTGGGAACATGCAGCTTATACTGCACGAATTTCACCACAGGATAGATAAGGTAGGCCAGCAGCCAGGCAATGAAGAAGGGTAGAAGCACCTTGCTCAGATAGTTCATCAGGAACAGGACTCCCAGCACCAGCAGTGCGATGCCTGCCCAGCGTATAAATTTGTCGAAAGTGATTTCTTTTTGCATAGTTGTTTATTATATTTTCTTTGTAAAGAAACAAACTGTCTTCCTCTTTTTCTCTGGCGCAGAGAAAAGAGGCAAAAGAGACATCCACCCCCACCCATCCTCCCCCTATATGGGGAGGCTCAACCGCATTCCCGAGCTCGCTCGCCTACCCGTAGCCTTTCCTTCTCGTCGCTCGTTCATTAAGGTACGCTCAGGGCATCAAAGCCCTGGCGTGATTATTTGTCGGCTTACGCCAGGTGATTGGAGTAAAATCTATTTGATTGGAGTAAAATCTATTCTCACTCCACACTCCACACTCCACACTTCACGAATCATTTCTCCTTCGTCCTTCCTCCTTCGTCCTTCCTCCATCATCTTTCCTCGGAAAGAATTCTCTGATAGCACTCGCGGCAAAGCGGTTCGTATTCCATGGTCTCACCCAGCAGCACACGTTTGTCGTTCTTTACCAGTCGGTGACTCACATAAGCCAGGGCACCGCATTTCACGCAGATGGCATGAACCTTTGTCACCTCATCGGCAATGGCGCACAAGGCGGGCATCGGTCCAAAAGGAACTCCTTTGTAGTCCATGTCCAGACCTGCCACGATGACACGTGTTCCTCTGTTGGCGAGCTGATTGCATACATCAACCAATCCGTCATCTAAGAATTGTGCCTCGTCGATGCCTATCACATCATTGTCGCCCGCCAGCAAGAGAATACTTGATGAGGAGTCGATGGGAGTGGAAGGGATACTGTTCTGGTCATGACTCACCACGTCGTTGTCACTGTAACGGGTATCAATGGAGGGCTTGAAGATCTCCACCTTTTGTTTCGCGAACTTCGCCCTTTTGAGTCGTCTGATCAGTTCTTCTGTCTTACCAGAGAACATCGAACCGCATACCACCTCGATTCTTCCAGGGCGTCGGCTCTCACCTGTGAAATTTGTTGTCATCATGCCACAAAGATACGCAGAATCACTGAGACGACAAAATGATTTTATCGCTTTAGGTGCTAAAAATTGTAAAGAAATGGCGATTTTTTCTCTGAAAAAGAACAACTAAGCAATATTTACGCTAACTTTGTCCTCCAAATGGGCATATTATATGTTGTACCCACTCCGGTGGGGAACATGGAGGACATGACACTCAGAGCCATTCGAATCCTGAAAGAAGCCGATTTGATCCTGGCAGAGGACACCCGTACGTCGGGTATCCTACTGAAACATTTTGAGATCAAGAACCAGTTGATGTCTCACCATAAGTTCAATGAACATGGCACTACGGCGGGCATCGTGGAACGGTTGAAGGCAGGGGCTGTCATTGCATTGATCAGTGATGCAGGCACACCAGGGATTAGTGATCCCGGCTTCTATTTGGTACGTGAGGCCGTGGCTGCCGGTCAGGAGGTTCAGTGCCTGCCTGGTGCAACGGCATTCGTTCCTGCCCTGGTGTCGAGCGGACTGCCCGATGACCGTTTCTGCTTTGAGGGTTTCCTTCCGCAGAAGAAAGGTCGTCAGAGTCGTTTGGAGAGTCTGCGCGATGAGACGCGCACCATGGTTTTCTACGAATCACCTTACCGTGTGCTGAAAACTCTCCAGCAGTTTGCCGAGGTGTTTGGTCCGGATCGTCCAGTGAGCTGCTGCCGCGAGATCAGCAAGATCCATGAGGAGAGTGTGCGCGGCACTCTTTCCGAGGTCATCACTCATTTCAAGGAGAAGGAGCCGAAGGGTGAATTCGTCATTGTGGTGGGCGGTGCCGAGGAGGTGAAAGCGAAGAAGTCGAAAGAAAAAGTTGAGTAACATAAGATCAATCCATAAAATAGAAAGATATGAAAAAAATGTTGTTTGCAGCTTTAGGTCTGGTGGCCATTGTTGCATGTACTAATGAGAAAGCTGCTCCGGTGATGCCGGACGGCGGTCAGAATGATTCCCTTCAGCGCATTATTGAGCAGAAGGACAATGAGATTAATGACATGATGGGTACGTTGAACGAGATTCAGGAAGGCTTCCGTGAGATTAACGAGGCTGAGAATCGTGTGAGCGTGGCCAAGGAAGGTGAACGCGCTGATAAGAAACAGCAGATTCGTGAGAATATCCAGTTCATCTCACAGCGCATGGCCCAGAACCGCGAACTGATCAAGAAGCTGCAGAAGCAGATGCGTGAGAGCACGGTGAAGGGTGATGAGTTCCAGAAAACCATCATCAGTCTGACGAAGCAGCTGGAACTGAGCGACCAGCAGTTGCAGCAGTTGCGTGCAGAGTTAGACGCGAAAGATATCCATATCTCTGAACTGGATGAGACCATTGCAAACCTGAACACCGATGTGTCGAACCTGAAGACGGAGAGTGAGCAGAAGTCTGAGACCATCAGCACACAGGATAAGCAGCTGAACACTGCTTGGTTTGTCTTCGGAACGAAGAGTGAACTGAAAGAGCAGGGTATCCTTGCTGATGGTAAGGTACTGCAGGGCAACTTCAACAAGAATTATTTCACCAAGGTGGACATTCGTGTTGACAAGGAGATCAAGCTCTATTCGAAGTCTGCCAAGTTGCTCACCATGCACCCCTCCAGCAGCTACACACTGTCACAGGATGCAAACAAGCAGTATGTGCTGAAGATTAACAACCCGCAGTTGTTCTGGAGCACCAGCAAGTACTTGGTGGTTTTGGTGAAATAGTTTATTCATTGATTGATATAAGAAAGAAGGTCGGGATCCCGACCTTCTTTCTTTGTACCTGTATAGTCCCTCGTGGGTCTATCTTACGATATATTTCTTTCCCTTCTGCAGATAGATTCCTTTCTTCATTGGCTTCTCAACTTGTACACCTTGCAGGGTGTAGAAGGCAGAGGGGACTGTGGGAGCGTTTTGTACTTGTCCGACAGCTGTTACGATAGCATCACCCGATGAGGTGGAAGGAGCAATGAGGATGCTCGACTGTACGACATCTCCCACATAGAAGTTCCCTGTAATCACAGGATCATCTTCCTTGCCTTTGTTAATACCTTTCTTGTCATCCTTGATGTATCCGCCCATGTCTGAGGACACAAAGACGGCACCGGCAGGTTCCTTGATGGAGACACCTTCGAGAAGCAGAGAATGAATACCGTCACATGCTGTTGTTCCAGCTATGATATCAAGGGTCGCATTCGAGATAGTCAGTTCCCCATCGCCTTTGCCACCTGCCTTTGCATAGATTCCAGCATTACAGTCCCTTATCTTCACGTTGCAGTTGTCTATGATTACATTGGAGCAGTAGGAGAACAATCCCGTATAGGCACCTTCTATCTCCAAGGATGCATTGTCGCCCTCACCGCTGATGACAAGGGTGTTGCCTCCCACATATTCGCCTCCTTTACCATAATCATATCCGAGGGAGATACCATACTCCGTAGCTGTGAGCTTATTATTGCCTATCAGCTTAAGGGTAAGATCGCCGCCCCAAATATCCAAGGCTGTTGCCTCTTTCATGGAATTGGCATCCAAGGTGGCATTGTTGAGGGTAAGGACGCGTCCCTTCAGATTATCATAGCTCACCGTCCCGTCACCAAAGACATCACTTGCATTACCCTTGTTGATCTTCATGCCGCAAACAGCCATGCTCTCATCTTCGATGGTATAAACCTTTCTCACGGCATCACTGATCTGATCGCCTTTCATGACGATGGCCACCACGGTGGTCGTCATATTGATGGGAATCTCTTCTCCGTTGTACTTCTGTACATCTCCTATTCTTCCGTAGTATTCTTCCGACCACAGCAGAGGATGAGCGTTGCTGATGTAATAATAGTAGATATCGCCTTCGCTGTTGGGGTTGGAGAGTGTTAAGGTCTTTGCCTCGTAGAACGTTCCTTCTTCCAAGGAAAAAGTGGGTGCCTGTAGCGTGTTCTCACCGATTCCCTCAACAATCCTATTGAATTTCTTCCAGGCTGTAGTGGTGGAGTAGCTGTCATAAGAACCGAAGGGCACATAGAGCGTAGAACGGTTGTACAGCTGGTTGTAGCTGTCGTTGTCAACCCATTTCTCAGCATCAGACGAGAACACACTGCCGTTCATATAGGGAGCGCATGGTCGGTGGTTGATCACCGTGTTGATATTGTACGTTTCACAACAGCTGAAGATTTTGTAATCATCGATGGTTTCTGGCAAGATAAGCGTTTCCATCTTTGCTTTTCTCAATGCACCCCAGTATTGGCCATGGGTGCCGCCTCCCAAGATGCCGGTAACAGTAAACTCTGTTTCCACAGGGGCGTCATTCTCTAAGTCGATGACAGTTCTGACAACCCTTGAAGGGATGCTCACGGTTCCTTCGTAAGAGTTCTTGTAGAATCTGAGACTGCATTTCTTTCCTTCTATGTCGCTTACCATAAAGATGAATGTCATGTTGTTCACATCTGTCTTGGTCATGACAACTTCTTTCGAAGAAAGGTATTTCTGTTCACCATCGCAGTAATAGGTCGGTGTGAAACTGGTAGGGATGGAAGCCAGACTGGCTGGGTTGGGGATGTATTTCAACAGACAGTAGCCATCATAGTCCTCATAGAGAAAACGGTATCCCTCTTCTGTCGTGGAGGAGTAGCCGATATTGAACGACGTGGTGATGGTTGTGTTGGTGTCTTCATTGAAAATCGTACGCTCTGCCTGGATCCCGTAAGGGTAATAGCTGTGTTTCTTATCCACTTCCCTGACTTCACAGAAACGGTGCTTGTCGTTCAATACGGTGAAGACAACGTAGTAATTAAACTCTTCATGATTGTAGTCAAGAGCCGTGAACATGTTTTGGAAGACTACTTCGTAAGTGACGTTTTCTTTGTTGGGGTCATCCTCATAGCGCACAACGGTTTCCGGCACCTGTAACTGTTTCGTTCCGAGATCTTTGACGGACACGGCCTCACAGGTCTTGTTGACCTCACTGCAAACCCTGAAAGTCAGGGTGTAGCCATCCAATGTCTTGGTGAATAAATCACCGTTATCAGCCATGGCGGCACTATTCATACAACAAAGGAGCAGCATCCATGCTATCCTTTTCACTGGGTAGAGTGAATTTTTGACCATAGTTCATTCATTGTTGGTTTTATGATTAATAATACTTTCGCGTGTTGATAAATATGGTGCAAAGATAGTGAAAAAAAGAAAGCGAGCCAAGGAAACCTGGAACAAAATGTGACGAATCGTCGGATTTTACCTTCTTAACGACAGGAAGAACTGTTGCATCAGGTTCTTGCATTCCTCCTCCAAGACACCACTGGTAACCGTGGCTTTGGGATGCAGAGCTTGCGGCGCAAAGCGATGGTATCCCCGTTTCTCATCCTCGCAGCCATAGACGATGCGCCTGATCTGTGCCCATCCGATGGCACCGGCACACATCACGCAGGGTTCCACGGTGACATACAGGGTGCAGTCGGTGAGATACTTACCCCCCAGGGCATTGGCAGCGGAGGTGATGACCTGCATCTCTGCATGGGCGGTGACATCGGTCAGTGTCTCCGTGAGGTTATGACCACGGGCAATGATGCGGTCCTTGCATACCACTACGGCTCCCACCGGGATCTCACCGGCATCAAAAGCCTGCCGTGCCTCATCCAGTGCACGACGCATATAATACTCGTCTTTCTTCTGTTGCTCTTCTGTCTGTGTCATATTGCCTGCAAAGGTATAGAAATATTTCGAGATATTTGGTTCTTTGCCCAATTATTACTATTTTTGCAGAAAATAAAAATTCCGACTATGGCAGCACACAACGAACTTGGAAAATGGGGAGAGCAGCAGGCCGCTGACTACCTGGAGCGCAAAGGATACAGGATTCTTGCACGTGATTGGAAAGACGGGCACCGCGACTTAGACATTGTAGCGATGGAGGGTCAGGCCCTGGTGTTTGTGGAAGTGAAAACCCGGAGGAACACGCTCTTCACTGATCCTGAGCATGCCGTTGACTGGCAGAAGATCCGTTCGTTGAGCATGGCGGCAAGCAAGTTCGTCAGGAAATACCGCCTCAATGGTGAGATCCGTTTCGATATCATCACCGTGATCGGAACGGGTGGAACGCCCGAATCGGTACAGCATATCGAAGATGCTTTCCTGCCAGCCCGGTTTTAAGAAGTGATGACGGTCAATACGATATATATAAAAGAGGTGGACTCCACCAATCGCTGGCTGCGTGACTACCAGCCTGCCACCGATGAGGAACTGACAGTGGTCTGGACAGACTACCAGTCGGCGGGGCGTGGCTGTGGTTCAAACACGTGGGAGAGCGAGGCAGGAAAGAACCTCACCTTCAGTGTGCTGATCCGTCCTCAGGGTGTTCCAGCGAAGGAACAGTTCATCCTGTCGATGGCCAATGCGTTGGCCCTGAAGGAAACCCTCGATAATTATGTGGAGGGGATTACCATTAAGTGGCCGAATGATATCTATTGGCACGATTGCAAGATCTGTGGTACCCTGATAGAGACCTCTTTGCGTGGCAGCGAGATCCATGACTGTATCATCGGTACTGGTTTGAATGTGAACCAGCAACAGTTCATGAGTGATGCCCCTAACCCTGTGTCTCTTGCCCAGATCCTCGGACATGAAGTGGATCGGGATGAGGTCTTGCGACAGGTGATGGAGCATTTGAACACCCTCTTTACACAGGTTGCCCAAGGTGGATGGTCAGAGATCCGTTCCCGTTACCGTGCTGCCCTGTATAGGAAGGGGGAAGTGCATCCCTATCGTTATCCCGATGGAACAGAGGAGCGTCTGCTGCTGTTGGATGTGACCGACGACGGTTATCTGTTGCTCCTTCAGCCGCAGCGTGGTGAATTGCTGTCGTTTGCTTTCAAGGAAATCGCCTTCACCTATTCTCCCTCAGAGACAGAATCTGAATCAAAAACAAATAGTAACGAATCATTATGACAAGATTTAAGAGAATCCTTTTGAAACTCAGCGGTGAGAGCCTCGCTGCTGGTGGTAAGACGGGCATCGATCCCCAGCGTCTGTCGGATTATGCCAAACAGATCAAAGAAGTGCACGAGATGGGTGTCCAGATCGGTATTGTGATTGGTGGTGGAAACATCTTCCGCGGACTAAGTGGAGCACAAAAAGGCTTCGACCGTGTAAAAGGTGACCAGATGGGTATGATGGCGACGGTAATCAACTCACTGGCCCTGAGCAGCGCATTAGATGCTGTTGGTGTGAAAAACAAGGTGCTCACGGCCATTCGTATGGAGCCTGTGGGTGAGTTCTATTCCAAGTGGAAGGCCATCGATGCTATGAACGACGGATTTGTCTGTATCTTCTCTGCCGGTACAGGGTCCCCGTATTTCACTACCGATACAGGATCTTCCCTGCGTGGTGTGGAGATTGAGGCCGACGTGATGCTGAAGGGAACCCGTGTGGATGGCATCTATACGGCAGACCCCGAGAAAGATCCCACGGCTACCAAGTTCACCGACATCTCCTATCAGGAGGTGCTGGCACGTAACTTGAAGGTGATGGACCTGTCGGCTGTCGTGATGTGCAACGACAACAATTTGCCCATCTATGTCTTTAACATGGATGTGGTGGGTAACCTGAAGAAGGTGATTGACGGTGAGGAGATCGGTACTTTGGTACACCCGTGATGTAAAAGACTCACATCTCCTCGTATTCTACATACTCCCCTTCATCATCGGGGATAATCTTACGGCTAGCCTGTTCCGGATCACGTGTATCGGTAACGGGCTGGCCGTTGTTGTTCTGTCTGGTGTTGCTTCTCGTCTGACCGGTTTGTCCTTTAAACTGGCGGCGTGCCTTGCTCACTAAGCTGATCACGCCAAAGAGGAAGAACAGGACGATGAACAGTCCTGCCAGAAAAATGATGAGAAGGAACTTCAGAAAAAACACGGTGAAAGCAGTTTTAGGGATGAACAGTAATTGTTACAGGTGGAATGAAGGTTTGTGTCACTCGTTGTCAGCGGTGCCATGACCTCTCCTGCCCACAAGTGCTGAGAGGAACACATACCAGGCAATAACTACGGCGATGCCTTTCACGCCCAGCAGGATGATGAGAAGTGCCGATGAGGCCACGAAGAGATATTTCACCTCGTTCCCTTTCCATCCCCATTGCTTGAATTTCAAGGCAAACATCGGAATCTCACTTACCAGAAGGTAGCAGCTGATGAGAAGCATCACGATGACACCCACCACATGGTAGGGGGATGCTTCTACCCATTGACTGCCTCCTACCATCAGGGCACCCCAGAAAAGGGCATTCGCCGGTGTGGGCAGTCCGATGAACGAGGTGGTCTGTCGTTCGTCAAGATTGAACTTCGCTAAACGCAGTGCCGAAAAGGCAGCCATGATAAAGGCTGCATAGGGCAGTACGGGGCGCAGTGGCTCCAGGAAAGCGGGATAGTCCATGACGGTCAGTTCATAATAGACAATAGCCGAAGGGGCCACCCCAAAGGTGACATCATCAGCCAGAGAGTCGAGCTCTTTACCAATCGGTGATGACACATGTAACAGTCGGGCGGTCATCCCGTCGAAAAAGTCGAAGATGGCACCCATCACGATCCACGCCAATGCCAGGGGCAGGTTGCCGAAGAGGGCATAGGTCACGGCGATGCACCCTGATATTAGGTTGCAACAAGTAATCGTATTGGGGATATGCTTCTTCATACTTTGATCTTTGAACATTGAACTTTGATCTTTGAACTTTGAACTTTGATCCTTCAATTCTTCAATTTTTCAATTCTTCAATTCTTCAGCTTGGCTATTACCGTCTGGTCGCCAGTGGTGCTTTGTCCCATCTTCACGCAGACCTCAGAACCTAAGGGGAGATAGACATCCACGCGGGATCCGAACTTGATAAATCCGAGATGCTCATCGATGTAACAGTCTTCCTCGTCCTTGGCATAGGTGACGATGCGGCGGGCCACGGCTCCGGCAATCTGGCGACACAGGATCTCCTGACCGTCGTCGGTCTCTAACATAATGTCGGCATGCTCGTTCTCCTCACTGGCTTTGGGAAGCCATGCCTTATGGAAATTCCCGTTGAAATGCTTCACGAACTTCACCTTTCCGTCAACGGGGAACCAGTTGGCATGCACGTTGAAAAGACTCATGAAAATACTCACCATCAATCGCTTGTTGTGGAAATACTCATCTTCCACCACTTCTTCAACAACCACGACACGGCCGTCGGCAGGAGCCACGACAATGTTTTTGGTCTCGCCATTGAAATAACGGATAGGACAACGGAAGAAGTTGATCATCACACAATAGGCTATGGCCATGATCACGACATAAACATTGAAGATAAAGCTGTTACCAGACAGATACCACAACAGGGCACCAATGGCAACGATGCCGATGCCTACATAGAACAAGGTGTTTGTTCCCTCGCGGTGCAGTCTGATATTCTTGATTCTTTTAATTCTATCACCCATAGTAGTCTGCGGTTATCAAACCGGGTGCAAAGGTAATAAAAATATTTGATATGCGCAATGAATTTCGTGTTTAGATTTTGTTATATGCGGAAATTGAAGTAACTTTGTCCACAAAACATAAATACTCTGGTAATGGAAGATTTCGTACATTTGCATGTACATACCTATTATTCGATTCTTGACGGACAGTCGAGTATCCCCAAGCTGGTGGATAAGGCTGTTGGTAACGGCATGCGTGGCATGGCCATCACCGATCATGGTGATATGTTCGGCATCAAGGAGTTCTTCGACTATTGCAATAAGGTGAACGGGAAGCTGAAGGATCAGGGAAAGGAACCCTTCAAGCCGATCTTCGGATGTGAGATGTATGTAGCCCGCAACGGTGATAAGTCGCATCGCTCGGATAAGTCTGACATGGGTGGTTATCACCTCATCGTTCTGGCGAAGAACTATCATGGTTATAAGAACCTGATCAAGCTGGTGAGCCGTTCGTGGGTCGATGGCTATTACATGCGTCCCCGTACCGATCGTGCCGATCTGGAGAAATACCACGAAGACCTGATTGTCTGCTCCGCCTGTATCGCAGGAGAGGTGCCCGCGAAGATCCTGAAAGGTGACATTGCCGGTGCTCGTGAGGCCATAGAATGGCATCAGCGTGTCTTCGGCGACGACTATTACCTGGAGCTACAGCGCCATGAGGTGAAGGATCCCAATCTGCGGGCCAACCGCGAGACCTATCCTTTGCAGCAGCAAGCCAACAAAGTGCTCATTGAATTGGCACATGAGTATGGCATCAAGCTGGTGTGCACCAACGATGCCCATTTCGTGGATCAGGAGAATGCTGAGGCTCACGACCATCTGCTCTGTCTGTCAACGGGAAAGGATCTCGATGATCCCACCCGTATGCTCTATTCCAAACAAGAGTGGTTCAAGACCAAGGAGGAGATGTGGGATATTTTCCATGATGTGCCCGAGGCGATGGCCAATACCGTGGAGATATTAAATAAGGTGGAGACCTACGATATCGAGCATGCACCCATCATGCCCTTCTTCCCCATCCCTGAGTCGTTCGGTACGGAGGAGCAATACCGGCAGCGCATCACGCCCGAAGAGCTTTTCCAGGAGTTCACCTCCGATGAGAATGGCGAGAACCCGTTGCCAAGGGAAGAAGGAGAGAAGAAGATCAAGAAACTCGGTGGCATCGACAAGCTGTACCGTATCAAGTTCGAGGCCGACTATTTGGGTAAGCTGGCCTACGAAGGTGCCAGACAGCGCTATGGCGACCCCCTCCCCGACGAGGTGGATGAGCGTGTACGGTTCGAGCTCCATATCATGAAGACCATGGGATTCCCCGGTTACTTCCTTATCGTGCAGGACTTCATCAACTCTGCACAAAAGGAGTTAGGGGTGATGGTAGGACCGGGACGTGGATCCGCGGCCGGTAGTGTGGTGGCCTATTGTTTGGGAATTACCAAGATTGACCCCATCAAATACGATCTGCTGTTCGAGCGTTTCCTCAATCCCGACCGTATCTCCTTGCCTGATATCGATACCGACTTCGATGATGACGGTCGCGGTAGGGTGCTCGAATGGGTGGAAGACAAGTACGGGCACGACAACTGTGCCCATATCATCACCTACGGTACGATGGCCACGAAGAACTCCATCAAGGATGTGGCGCGTGTGGAGAAAGTACCGCTCGATGTGGTGAACCATCTGTGTAAGCAGATTCCTGACCGTCTGCCCGATGGTCTGAAGATGAATCTCCCCAATGCCATCAAGTGCGTACCCGAGCTCCGCGATGCCGAGGTGTCTGAAGATGAACGGTTGCGCAACACCATTATGTATGCCAAGATGCTGGAGGGGACGGTGCGTGGTACGGGTATCCATGCCTGTGGCTTCATCATCTGTCGCGACCCTATCAGCGACTGGGTGCCCGTGTCGGTGGCAGAAGACAAATCCGACCCTGGACACAAGCTGCACTGTACACAATACGACGGTCATGTGATTGAGTCAACAGGACTGATCAAGATGGACTTCCTCGGACTGAAAACCCTCTCGATCTTGAAGGAGGCCGTGGAGAATATCCGTCTCTCGACGGGTAAGGTCATCGACCTCGATCATATCCCCATCGACGACGACCTCACCTATCAGCTCTACCGACAGGGACGCACCGTGGGTACCTTCCAGTTTGAATCGGCAGGTATGCAGAAATACCTGCGTGAGCTGCAGCCCACCGTGTTCGAGGACCTCATCGCCATGAATGCCCTCTACCGTCCAGGTCCTATGGACTATATCCCCGATTTCATTGCACGAAAGAGAGATCCCTCGAAGATCAAGTACGATATCCCCTGCATGGAGAAATACCTCAAGGATACCTATGGCATCACAGTGTATCAGGAGCAGGTGATGCTCCTCTCCCGACAATTGGCTAACTTCACTCGTGGACAGTCTGACTCCCTGCGGAAGGCCATGGGAAAGAAGAAGATCGCCGAGATGGAGAAGCTGGAGGTGTTGTTCTATGAAGGAGGACAGAAGAACGGGCACGACAAGGCAGTGCTGAACAAGATCTGGGAGGACTGGAAGAAGTTCGCCTCGTATGCGTTCAATAAAAGTCATGCTACCTGCTACTCCTGGGTGGCCTATCAGACGGCTTACCTGAAAGCCCATTACCCTGCTGAGTATATGGCTGCCGTGATGAGCCGTAACCTGGAGAATATCACTGAGGTGACGAAACTGATGGATGAATGCCGTGCCATGGGCATCCGAACGCTGGGACCCGATGTCAACGAGAGCCGTCAGAAGTTCAGTGTAAACAGCCATGGTGAGATCCGTTTCGGACTGGCTGCCATCAAGGGCATGGGTGGTACGGCTGCCGATGCCATCATCCTTGAGCGAGAGAAGAACGGTCCTTACAAGTCGATCTATGATGTCTATCAGCGGGTGAATTTCTCAAACTGTAACAGGAAATGCTTCGAGAGTCTGGCCCTGAGTGGCGGCTTCGACAGCTTCGGACTGAAACGTGAGCAGTATTTTGCCACGAACAGCAAAGGGGATGTATTCCTCGACTCCCTCTTCCGCTATGGTACAGCCTATCAGAATGAGCAGCAGATGAACCAGAATTCGCTCTTCGGGGGGATGGATGCCGTCGAACTGGCTACACCGCCAGCCCCTGCCGCTGAGCAGTGGAGTGCCATTGAACGCCTGAACAAGGAACGTGAACTGGTGGGTATCTACATCTCTGCCCATCCGCTGGATGAGTTCTCGGTGGTGCTGAACGGACTGTGTAACACGCATTGCGACGAACTCGATGACAAGGCAGAACTGTCGAAGAAGGAAGAGATCCTCGTGGGCGGTATCGTCACTGGTGTGAAAGAACGCTACGGAAAGAATGGAAAGAAATTCGGCATCGTCACCATCGAGGACTTCGAGAGCAGCGGTGAACTGGCGGTCTTCGGTGAGGAATGGGGACGCTGGCAGGGCATGCTGTCCGAAGGCTGCACCATCTTCATCAAGGCGAAGTGCACCCCTGGGAAGTTTAACAGCAACTACTACAATTTCCAGATCAATGATATCCAGTATCTGCAGACCGTCAAGGAACAGGACATCGAGAAGATCACGATTACCATCGACTCCGATTCCTTGGATGACACCCTCGTGACCGATCTGACCACGCTGATCGAAGACAGTCCGGGAAAGACACAGCTCTATATCCAGATCCTTGATACGGAGACTAAGAGGCCGATTACCTTACGCAGTCGGAACCGTTCGATCAATATCCAGCGCGACCTGATCAACTTCATCCATTCCACCGAAGGGATGAACTACAAAATCAATTAGCCGGTGGAAAGAGTCAGGAAGGCAATGGCATGGTTTTTGTTAGAAACTCATTATTAACCAAATAAACTTATAAACAATGGAAGTAACAGTTACAACCGAGAACTTTGAGAGCTTGAAAAGCGGTGACATGCCGTTAGTGGTGGATTTCTGGGCAACCTGGTGCGGTCCCTGTCGTATGATTGCTCCGATCATTGCCGAATTGGCAGAGCAGTACGACGGTAAGATCGTGGTGGGCAAGTGCGATGTCGAGGAGAACGATGACATCGCCATGGACTTTGGTATCCGCAACATCCCCACCATCCTGTTCTTCAAGAACGGTGAGGTGGTGGATAAGATGGTGGGTGCTGCCACCAAGGCCAAGATTCAGGAGAAATTCGAAGCCCTGCTGTAAAACAAAAGAGGGTGTGTCATAATTGGGAGAGTGCGCTTCGCGCAGAAATCCTCCAAATCTTAACAAAATCTATCACTCTGTGTTTCAACATTTAATGTGTTAGATTTGTTTTGATTTTGTATGATTTGCCTTCCCCTAAAGCGGCGATTTTCAATTCTCGCCCAAAGGGCGATTAGCAACTCTTTTTGACACACCCTCTTTTATTTTTATTATTCAGAACCTGATGAGGCGACAGCCGTCCTCACCTTCTTCGATGGTGACACGCACGGCATCCTCAGGCAGTATCTCTTCCACCAGCTCTGGCCATTCGATGAAGCATAGGTTCCCGCTGTAGAAATAGTCCTCGAACCCCATGTCATACACCTCTTCGAGTTTCTTGATGCGGTAGAAGTCGAAGTGATAGATGCTTCGTCCTTCCTCTTTCGTCCTTCCTCCTTCCTCCTTTCTCCTTTCTCCTTCCTCCTTTCTCCTTTCTCCTTCCTCCTTTCTCCTTTCTCCTTCCTCCTTTCTCCTTCCTCCTTCCTCCTCTATTGTATATTCATTGACAATGGCGAAGGTGGGGGAGGTGATGACATCTTCCACTCCCAGTTCCTCACAGAGAGCCTTGATGAACGTGGTCTTGCCCGCTCCCATCTTTCCGTAGAAGGCATAGACGGTGCCCGCAGGCATGTGCTCAATAAAGGTACGCGCTGCCTCGCTGATATGCTGAATATCCTGTATCTTAATTTCCATACTTTTATCTTTGAACTTTGAACATTGAACTTTGAACTTTATGATTACTACTGGGGTCCCATTTCTCCTCTACGAATTAGACGAATTAGACGAATTACTTTCTCATCAAAATCTTCTTATCAGATTGATTGAACACATAGACTCAGACGTACAGAGTTTTTTTACCTTTGCATAAGACCTCTGAGTCTCTGTGTCTCTGTGTTTAATATATAAACTATATTTGTCCATCAGCTTAATCTCTATGAATTAGACGAATACCTAATCACTTGGATCTTTCTCCCTCCCTTTGGGAGGGTCGGGGTGGGCTCCCTTGGTGGGCTCTTACCTCCTTCGTGGTCTCATGGTGACCAGTGGTACGAGCATTTCCTCCATGGAGATGCCCCCATGCTGGAAGGTGTCTTTGTAATAACTCACGTAGTAGTTATAGTTGTTCGGATAGGCGAAGAACGTGTTTCCCGTGGCAAAGACATAGCTGGTGGAGAGGTTCGGTGCCGGTAGGAACGCCTGGAGCGGATCCTTGATGACGAACACCTCCTTGGGATTGTAGTTCAGGTTCTTCCCCAGCTTATACCTCAGGTTCGTATTCGTATTCCTGTCACCGATAATCTTGATGGGTTTGTCGGTGCGGATGCTGCCGTGGTCGGTGGTGATGACCACCGTGTAGTTGCTCTGTGCCAGCTGGCGGAAGAGCTCTGCGAGGATACTGTGGCGGAACCAGCTGAGGGTGATGCTGCGGAAAGCACTCTCACTGTTTGCCAGTTCACGCACCATCTTTGATTCGGTACGTGCATGACTGAGCATGTCGATGAAGTTCACCACGAGCACGTTGAGGTCGTTGTGCTGCAGGTTGTTCAGCTGTTGCAGGAAGCGGTCGCCGGCAGTCGAGTCGTTCACCTTATGATAGGAGAAGGTGTTCTTGCGGCGGTAGCGGTCGAAGAGGGTCTGGATGAGCGGTCCTTCATTCAGGTTCTTCCCTTCCTCCTCGTCCTCATCGACCCACAGTTCGGGGAACATCTCGGCAATCTTGTTGGGCATGAGTCCGCTGAAGATGGCATTCCGTGCATACTGTGTGGCGGTGGGCAGGATGCTCATATACAACTGTTCCTCGATGTCGAACAGGTCACCGATCTCCTGTGACAGGATGCGCCACTGGTCGTAGCGGAAATTGTCGATAACGATCAGGAACACCTTTTCCTGTTTGTCGAGATGGGGGAAGACGGCATTCTTGAACAAGTCGGGGGAGAGCAGGGGATCCTGCTGGCTCTTTCCCCGGTTGGTTATCCATGTCATGTAGTTCTTCTTGACGAACTTGGCAAATCCGTTGTTGGCCTCTTCCTTCTGCATGTGCAGCATGTCGGTCATGCTACTGTCTGTACTGCTGAGTTCCAGTTCCCAGCGCACCAGGGTCTTATAGACATCCACCCAGTCGTTCCAGCTGGTACAGTTGTCTATCTGCATGGAGATATTCATGAAGTTCTGCTGGTAGCCGCTCTGGGTCACCACCGTCTCGATCTCCTTGCGGTGGATATTCTTTTTTAGCGAGAGAAGGATCTGACTGGGGTTCACGGGTTTGATCAGATAGTCGGCAATCTTCGAGCCGATGGCCTGGTCCATGATGTTTTCCTCCTCGCTCTTGGTCACCATCACGACGGGTGTGGCCGACTGGATGGTCTTGATCTCCTGCAGGGTCTCCAGTCCGCTGATGCCTGGCATCATCTCGTCGAGCAGGATGAGGTCGAAGGTCTTCTGCCGGCACTGTTCGATGGCATCGGTGCCGTTGCTGACGGTCACTACCTCGTAGCCTTTCTTTTCCAAGAAGAGGATGTGGGCCTTGAGAAGCTCAATCTCATCGTCAACCCATAGCAATAGTCCGTTACTCATATCGTTGTCCTTTCGTTTGTCTCTGCAAAAATACAACAAAAACTTCAATTGTCAGCACATTTAGTCTTTTTTTGCGAATAGATTTGGATTCAAATTATTTAGAATTGAACACAGAGACACAGAGGTACAGAGTTTTTTTCTTAGAAGAAAACCATTCTCATTTGTTTCCACAAAACACACCGCAGTCACTGGTCTATATGTTAAATTGTCAAATTAATTGGTAAAAATTTCCTCCACGAAAAGGTTCCAATTGAGAAAATTTCGGTGCGAAATAGCCTTTTTGCACCCCCCGATGGGCACTTTTTTGACAAGTAAAGGCTACTTTGAGTCGTTCCTGACGTTTCTAAGTGTCATTCCGCCGTCACTTTACCCCCTATAGATGCCGTCGGAATGAGTGATAGATGCCGTCGGAAAGGGTGATAACGCCGTTCCGAACGACTCGTAGATGACTATCCTTCACATAAACACTATGTTTCCGAACCGTAAATACTATGTTTTAGAACCCCAAATACTATGTTTTTGACTCCTAAAAACGGTGTTTTTACCACCTAAAAACAGTGTTTTTGCGTCCGAAAACGGCGTTTTTGGCACCCGAAAACAGTGTTTTTGTCTCCTGAGAACGTTGTTTTTGTGCTAAAGTACATGTTTTCAGTATCTTACTAAACCTCTCCAGATTTGCGTTTTTGCGACCGGACGGTCGAAATTTTTGTTTGATGCGATTCTCATTTGTTAAAAGTTCAAATTTATTTCATAGTTTTTGGTGAAGCCCCGCGCTGGCTAAAGGCACCTTTATTTATTTGGAAAAGGCCGCAAGCACCGCACCCCTTGCCAGTACACCGCCCCTTAGAGGGGTGGGGAGCCAAAGAGCCAACGGAGGCTTGATAGTACGTTGGGGTAGGGGTGGGGTCAGAAGCCTTCGAGCTCGAAATATTCATCTACTTCCTCGGGCTCTTCTTGCTTGACAGATTCCTTCTTGGTTGGTTCCTTCTTGTCGGGTTCCTTCTTAGCAGGCTCGGTCTTTTGTGTCTTTACGGGTTCCTGAGGTGGGTTCCCCCCGATGGTCTCAGTCTCATCGGGAATCTCCAAGGTCCCTATCATGGACTGTGGGGTGGGAGTCTCCTCAGGGACAATCTCTAAGATGCCAGTAACCTGCTGGCGTACGGTTGGTTTCTCCTGCGGGAGTTCAATGGTTTGTTCCTGCGGGAGTTCAATACCCTCCTCCTGCGGAAGCTCCACACCTTGCTCCTGCAGGAGTCCTGTGCCTTGTTCCTGAGGAAGTTCTATGCCTTGCTCCTGTGGAATCTCTACACCTTGTTCCTGAGGAAGTTCCACATTTGGCTCCTGTGGGAGTTCGATATTTTGTCCCTGTGGAACCTCTGTACCCGTTGTAGAGGGCACAGGTGCTTGTTCTTCAAGAAGCACGGCTCCGTTGGCAGCAGGAACATCATCGATACCCAGGTCGATCAGTGTGTTGTCATCCATAACACCGCCGTTTAGCAGTTCACCGCCCTCGACGGGTGCTTCCTCCCTTTCCTCGTACTGGATGTCGGCGGGTTCGGTGAGCAACTGCACCGTACTGATCTTCAGCGGGATGAAATGCTGCTCATAGAAATCAGCATAGTCGTTGTAACTGTAGTGGGTGCCCAATAGCTCTAAGTTGGGCTCACTGATGAGAATGACACGAGCATCTTGTAGCAGACGGGTGATGGCCTCGTTCTTGTAGAGCACACGGGCATACTGCAGGGCTTCGTCGTAGTTGAGGAAACCGCTGATCTTCATGCGATGCAGTCCTTCCTCTTCTTCTATCTCGATGTCAAAGTTGCGCACGATGAAACTGGTGAAGTTAAACCGCGCCATCTCGTAGAGCAGCTGGTTCTCGTTCACGGAGTCGGGCTCGTAGGCCATCATGAAGACGAACTTGTCGTTACGCTCGGCAATGAACACCCGGGCGGCGATGGAGTCGCTGTCCTGCAACACCTCACTGCGCCGCGTCCATACATCGCCCATGTCAAAGCGGCCTCCATGCAACCGGCGTCCAGCCTTCACACCATTAATGATCATACCGGCCATGGCACTGACCTCGCTTTGCGGATAATGGGTCACCACCTCCTCCATATCGTCAAGACAACCCTTGCTGTCGCCATCGTTCAGCTTACCCAGTCCTCCGATAAAAAGGAACTTGTCGCGATGGGCACCCAAGGGGAAACGACTGGCGGAAAGGGCGGTATTGGTACGCACCTCCTGCAGACGGTTGGCCTTGAAGGCAGTATAGGTAGCGGCATAGAGGGAATCTTCGAGGTGGGTGCCGAAGCGGGCGTTCTCCTCGAAGTAGGGATCGGAAAGGAGGGCTGTCCACTGACTCTCAGGATAGCTTTCTTTCAGTTGTTCGAGATACCTGTCGGCTGTGGGTCCCATGCCTTTGCGCTGATAGAGCAGCCACAGGTGGTAGAACACATCGTCCATGTGCTCATAGTCGGGATATTGGTCGGTGAGACGACGCAGCTGCCGCTCTCCCAGACGGAGGTTGTCGAGCTTGTCCTTGAACAGCACACCACTGTGGAACAAGGCATCTTTGATGATGGCATCGCTCTCGGCGATCTGCTCCTCAGTGAACGGGATCTGTGCCAGATAATATTCTCGTTTGTGGGGATCGTTCTGTGCACTGTCAAGGACCTGTGACAGCGAGTCCTGCACGGCGGCTTCCATGGCTAACGAGTCACGCTCGGCATCACTCATCTCCTCGGCTCCTGTGGGTGTAGCCACCACGGTCTTGTTCATGCGCTGCCAGTTATCTACATTCTCGCGCTTTCCCCATTGCTTCTGGAACGTGGCCTTTCCCTGATTCACGGCGGTGGGGTTATAGAAATACCAGATACCGCTACCTGGCTGTTGGGTAGGCGTTTGGGGAACATTGCGCTGAGAGGGCCTGTCATTGGGGATGATATCGTCGAAGTCGTCACCGCCCATCTGCCGTTGTTCGGCTTCCTGCTCGGCTTGTTTCCTCCGCTCCTCCTTCTCTTTCTTCTTCAGCTCCTCGATCACACGGTCGATGGCAGCATTGCGGTCTTCTTCACTCATCTTGGCCAGTGCCTGCAGGGAGTCTTGCAGATGGACGGCCTCGGTGTGGGGAACGAGCTCGTCGAGTACCTTCGAACGCGATGACAGCTGTTCGTAGTCATCACGGTCCTTGTCTAATAAGCCGATGGCCTCACCATAGCAGCGGCGGGCATCGCTGAACTTCTCCTGGGCCCAATAGAGATCACCGAGGTGCAGCAGGAGCACACCTTTCTCTATACCGGAGCGCGTAGCTTTCTCGTTCCCTTTCTCGTAGGCGGCGATGGCATTCAGGGTGTCGTTCTTGGAGAGGTAGATGTTACCGATGGCATAATAAACCTGATCGAGATAGTCTTTGTTCTTGTCGGAGGCAGCCATGCGCTTCAGACGCTTGATCATCTGCTTGTCATGGGTGCTGGCCATCACCTCGGTCATGGCGATACGGGCATTGAACTCCAGTTCGTAGGGCGGACTCTGGCGGATGACGTGCTTGAATGCCTGATAGGCTTTCTCGTGATGTCCCAGGGCAGCTTCTAACTGTCCCATCAGATACCACTCGCGGGCTTTCTGCTTGCGGCGCATCTCATGGCGTATCACTTTCCGCAGATAGGGGATGGCCTCCTCGTAACGTTCCGTATGGATATAGTAATCGGCCAGGGTGTAGTCCCATTCCTTCGCAGCCCGCCAGTCGATGGAGTCGCGTTTCATCTTGGTAATCACGTCCTCTGCATCATAGATCCAGTCCTGCTCGATATAGCATTTAGCGAGCCAGGCACGGGCCTTCCCGTAGATGGCGGGTTGCGTCTGGTAGAGTCTGCTCATATAGGCAAAGGTGGAGGCGGCATCCTCAAAGGCTCCCTTGTGGAATTGCGAACGACCCATCAGAAGCCATGCCTTCCAGAGGAACGGATTGTATTCGCTACGGCTGAGCCACTCAATGTCGCGTTCGGTCTTCTTCCTGTTCTTTGTCCATTCGGGACGCCGCTTGATACTGTGGCGCTTGATGGCTTTCTGACTCTTCTCAATAGCGCGGTCGTAGTTGCTCTTGCCGATCTCGCGACTGTTTTTGTTTCCTACGGGGTAGAGGGGGATGATCTCGGTAAAGTTATCCTTGTTCCCGTTCTCTTTCTCCATGGAGGCGTCGATATAGGCCTGAGAACCGTTGAAATAAGTGTTGTAACGGGCATTGAAGGAATGCCACCACCGCGACTGTGCGGTATTCTTGTCGTTGGAACAGCTGACGAGAAGGAAGAAAAGAATGAAAGATGAAAGATGAAAGATGAAGGATGAAGGATGAGGGATGAAAGATGAGGGATGAAAGATGAGAGATGAGGGATGAGGGATGAGAGATGAAGGATGAAAGATGAAGGATGAAAGATGAATCATGAGGGATGAGGAGTGATGCGAAGCCCGTTTCATCGTGCCTCGTACCCTTCTTCTTGCTATGTCCTTATCTTTCTTCAACTCTTCAATTCTTCAATTTTTCAATTTTTCAATTTTTCAATTTCTCAATTTCTCAACTCTCCCTTAGCATCATCACTTCGTCCTTTACCTGGTCGGGCAACTCAATGCCGCGAAGGGTCAGACTGCGTATCCACTCCTTGACTTCCTCCTGGCGCATGGAATAGAGAATATCACGGAAAGTCTCAGCCTCTTCGTCGTCGTAGCTGTCGGATGACTTTCCCTGAAAGCAGTCAAGCTCTTCGTCATCGAAATACTCGATGTCCTTGACCGCTGCCTCCATCATACACTCCTGTTCGCACTTTGTATTCTCACCGTTGCAGGTGGCACATGACGAACTGTCTGCCATAATAACGTCAGGCCTAACGTCTTTATTGTGCGACAGCAGACTGAAAATGGCGGCGAGAACACCCAGGAAAAGGAGGGCGATCAGCAGGTAGATGAAGATGGTCATACGTCTTGTTCCTCTATACTGAAGCCTGCCTGCCGCAGGTGTGACCAGAAGGCGGGATAGCTCTTAGAGACCACTTGCGGGTTGTTGATGCTGAGACCGGGTATCTTGATGCACAACGGAGCGAATGCCAGGGCCATGCGGTGGTCCTCGTAGGTGTCGATGGGTTCGAAAGAGGCATCGCAGCGTTCTCCGTCCCACAACAGTTCACTGCCATTGGCATCCTTGATGACATAGCCCAGCTTGCGCATCTCTTTCTTTAGTGCCTCGATGCGGTCGGTTTCCTTAATCTTTAATGTGGAGAGTCCTTTGAAGTGAAAGGGGATGTCCATCAGGGCACAGCACACCACGAAGGTCTGAGCAAGGTCGGGCTGGTTGATGAAGTCATAATCAAGACGGGGCAGGTGCTGTCTTACCTTCTTGAGGGTAACGGTGGCGGGGACGCCAGGCTCTGTGTTCTCGAAGGTCGTCTTGACGCCAAGCATGGAAAAGAGATAACGTACCACGGAGTCGCCCTGACGGGATCCATCTACCAAACCCGTCAGTTTGATCTCATTGTCGATGCCGTCGCTCAATGCCATGATTTCATACCAGTAGCTGGAAGCACTCCAGTCGTTTTCGATGACGTATTCCCGATGTTGATATTGCTGGTGCTCAGTCTTGATGGTGTCTATGTCTGTCCATTCCACCCTCACACCGAAGTCATGCATGGTATGGAGGGTGAGATCGATATAAGGACGAGAAATGATGTTCCCTGTGAGCTTCAACTCCAGTCCGTTACGCAATGACGGACCGATCATCAGCAGGGCTGAGATATACTGTGAGCTGATGCTGCCGGGAACCTCCAAGCTTCCTCCTTCCAGGTTCCTGCCCTTGATGCGCAGGGGAGGGAACCCTTCTTCGCCTACATATTCTATATGAGCTCCTAAATAGCGGAGGGCATTGACGAGAATCTTGATGGGACGGTGGCACATGCGTTCCGTTCCTGTCAGGATATGGGTCCCGGGGGTTACACTCAGGTAGGCTGTCATGAAACGCATGGCGGTACCTGCGGCCTTGATGTCGATGACCTCGGGCATGTCACGCAGGGCATTGACAATCACTTCCGTGTCGTCACAGTCACTGAGATTCTCAGGAAGGATACTGCTGCCCGAGAGGGCATGGATTACCAGTGCTCTGTTACTGATACTTTTCGATGCCGGAAGGTCGATGGTGCAGTGCAGCTGTTCCGGCGCATGAAGGATATATCGCATAGAGTTGTTCAGAATTTCTTGCAAATGTACGAATTTATTTCGTAACTACATCAATAAATCGATTTTTTAATAAAAAAGATAGATTTGTTAGCAGCGAAGGGAGGGCTGTCAGGATGGGGAATCACTGGGGTAACAGTACATTTTACAAAGATTTATCGATTTTTCTCCTAAAAATTTGCACAGTTCAAAGAAAACCACTACCTTTGCAGTCGCAAAACAAAAGATCGGGATTTAGCGCAGTTGGTAGCGCACACGTCTGGGGGGCGCGAGGTCGCTGGTTCGAGTCCAGTAATCCCGACTTTTTCGAAGACTGAGAGTCATGTGATTCTCAGTCTTTATTGTTTATTCATTACCATATTTCTCTGTCTGAGCCGCTTAACACGATGTATTTTTGGAAGACGCGTAACTTACCCAACACCCGAATCGACGTGGCCGATGCCCTGAGGGGTATTGCCGTGGCGGGTATCATCCTGTATCACGCTGTCGAGCACTTCGATGTCTTTACGAAGAAGACGATCCTCTATTCGTTGCCTATTGACCAGATGGTGGGTAAGACCATGGCATGGCTCCTGTCGGGCAAGATGTATGGGATCTTTGCTATGCTCTTCGGACTGAGCTTCTTCATCATGAACGACAACCAGCAGCAGAAGGGGCGCTCGTTCTCTGGCCGTTTTGCGTGGCGCATGTGCCTGCTGTTCGGCTTCGGTCTCATCAATGTTGCTTTCTATGACGGTGACATCCTGATGCTCTATGCCGTTTATGGTCTGCTGCTCATCCCCATCAGTTATCTTCCCTTGCGAATTGTATGGTGCATCATTGGCCTTCTGGCTATTCAACCTATAGAATTGTACTGTCTGCTGACGGGTAAAACAATCGACAATACCACACTCTTCGAACTGTATAACTATATTCTGGGTGTGCATGAGAACGGTACGTTCTGGGAGAATGTTGTAGCAAACCTCCGATATGGTTTTGAGCTTAACTTCCGATACAATATCTTCAGCGGGCGACTGACGCAGCTGCTTTGTCTTTTCATCCTCGGCATGCAGTTAGGACGACAGCGCCTGTTCTATCCTGAAAGACTGCGGATAGGTAAGCACAGTTCGGTGGCGAACCTCCATTGTTGGCATATCGTACTCTGTACATCCTCTGTTGTGGTCATCGGCATGAGTTTCGTGGATTTCGGCAAACTTGCGATGTGGCTCAATCCTGTGTACAACCTCTTCATACTGCTGATGATCGTCTCGGCAGTCGTTTCTGCCTGGTATGCCTTCGAAGGGGTTCGCCGTGTGCTTCATCACCTGTGCGTCTTCGGTCGTATGAGTCTTACCAACTATCTTCTACAATCCATCATCGGCACTTTCATCTTCTACGACTACGGTCTTGCCTGTTACTATAAACTGGGTATTACTTATGCGGTGCTGGTCGGTCTGGCCATGGTCATAGGTCAGTATGCCTTCTGCCGTTACTGGTTCAAGCATCACCCACGCGGTCCATTGGAGGGTCTTTGGCGAAAACTCACCTGGATAGGAAAATAATATACAAAACTTCATACGTAATTCAAAAATAATATTTATATTTGCACCATTAAACTATAGACCTATGAAGAAATCCATTTTAACCGTAGTTGCAGCACTGCTGTTAGTGGGCTGTGGAACATCAGAAAAAGCCCCACAAAACGTGATTAACCAGGAAGAAGTGATGGCCCAGATGTCGCTCGAAGACAAGGCTCACTTTGTTATCGGAACAGGTATGCAAGGTTTCTCTGGCGATAATGCCGTGATTGGCGCTACCCGTAACCTGGTGCCAGGTGCCGCTGGTACCACCTATCCTCTCGACTCCATTGGAATCCCTGCTATCGTTCTTGCCGACGGTCCTGCCGGACTGCGCATCGATGCTACCCGTCAGGGTGATTCTGCCACCTATTACTGTACACATTTCCCCATCGGAACTCTGCTGGCCTCTACATGGAACACCAAACTCATCGAGGAAGTAGGACAGGCCATCGGTGAGGAGGTGAAGGAATATGGTGCCGACGTGTTGTTGGCTCCAGCCCTCAATATCATGCGTAACCCGCTCTGCGGCCGTAACTTCGAGTACTATTCCGAAGATCCCGTTGTGGCAGGTAAGACCGCTTCCGCCTATATCAAAGGTGTCCAGAAGAACGATGTGGGTACCAGTATCAAGCACTTTGCTGCCAATAACCAGGAGACGAACCGTATGAACAATGATGCACACATCTCACAACGTGCCCTCCGTGAGATTTACCTGAAGGGCTTCGAGATTGCCATCAAGGAGAGCAAACCCTGGACAGTGATGACGTCCTACAACTATATCAACGGCATCTATACCTCTGAGAGCAAAGACCTTGTGGAGACCATTCTCCGCGATGAGTGGGGCTATGAGGGAACGGTGATGACCGATTGGTTTGGCGGTAAGGATGGTGCCAAGCAGATGTGGGCTGGTAATGACATGCTGCAGCCTGGTAAGGCAGAGCAGTTCGACAGTATCGTGGCTGGTGTAAAGAGTGGTAAACTGGCAGAGGCTGATTTGGACCGCAATGTCCAGCGCATCCTGAACCTCGTTGAGAAGAGTCCTCGCTATCAGGGATACAAATACTCCAACAAGCCCGACCTCAAGGCTCATGCTGCTGTCACCCGTCAGTCAGCTGCCGAGGGTATGGTGCTCATGAAGAATGAGAAGGCTCTTCCGTTCGCAGAGAGTATCAAGAACGTGGCCCTCTATGGTAACACTTCCTACGATTTCATTGCTGGTGGTACAGGTTCCGGAAATGTGAACCATGCCTATGTGGTGTCACTGCTTGAAGGTCTGAAGAATGGTGGCTATACTGTCAGTGATGAACTGAAGGGCGTTTATGAGAAATATATCACCGACTGCAAGGAGGCTCGCAAAAAGGAGATTGATGAGATGGCCAAGAAAGACAAGCAAGCTGCCATGATGGCCAGTTTCCTGCCGGGTGCACTACCTGCAGAGAAGCAGTTCACTGTTGAGGAGATCACCGCTCAGGCCAATGTGGCTGATATTGCCATCATCACCCTCGGACGTATCTCAGGAGAGTTCCTCGATCGTAAGTCTTCCGACTTCAACCTCAGTGACTCAGAGCGTAACCTCATCCAGCAGGTGTGTGATGTGTATCACAAGGCAGGCAAGCAGGTGGTGGTGCTCCTGAATATCGGTGGAGTCATAGAGACTGCTTCCTGGAAGGATCTGCCCGATGCCATTCTCTGTGCATGGCAGGCTGGTCAGGAAGGTGGTAACAGCGTCGTTGATGTGCTCAGCGGTAAGCAGTCACCATCCGGTAAGTTCACCATGACATGGCCAGTGAAGTTCGACGATGCCTATTCGTCCAAGAATTTCCCTGTTGATTTGAATGCCAAGATCGACATGATGAATCAGGGACAGAAAGGTAATGTGAAGAACGTGGACTTCACCGAATACGAGGAGGATATCTACGTTGGCTATCGTTACTTCGATTCCTTCGAGGTACCTGTCAGCTATCCCTTTGGCTACGGTCTCAGCTACACCACTTTCGAATACAGTGATGCCAAGATTGCCCAGAAGAACGACCTCTACGATGTGACGGTTACTGTTAAGAACACGGGTAATTTCGAAGGTAAGGAGGTGGTGGAGCTCTATATCTCTGCCCCTGACAACAAGACTGCCAACAAACCTTCCAAGGAACTGAAGGCCTATGCCAAGACCAAGCTGCTGAAGCCAGGGGAGAATGAGACGATTACACTTACCTTGAAGGCCGAGGATCTCGCCTCGTTCGACGAAGCTGCCTCTGCATGGGTGGTCACCGAGGGAGAATACCAGTTCCTCATCGGTGCCTCTTCTCAGGACATCAAGGCCACGCTCAAAGCCAATGCCAAGAATCAGCAGACCAAGGTGAACAATGTCATGAAGCCCGAGAAAGAGCTTAACTTACTGAAAAGATAATCAGACTCCGATATTCATAAAGAGGCTAATTGCTTATGATATAAGCGGTTAGCCTTTTCTTTTTCCCCTTGTTCCATGGCATCGTTTTCATTTGCATTTGCTGTCCTTTGGGGGTTCAAATCATGACATGAACTCAGGGAAAAGTCGATAAAAACAACCGTTCTATGGACTGTAACGAACTTTTTTTAGCTAAAAACCGCATAAAGTTTGCTTTTCACATTGTAATTCACAGAATTATTCTTATATTTGCAGTCGAATAAGATCTATACAAGACTTAGGAATTAACGGAAAATGAACATAAGGAAGAGGATATACAATGTCATCGGACCCGGCTACCTCACAGAAGATGGTGGCCTGTCAGAGAAGTATCACTTCTGCATGTCGTTCGTCATCGGGGTGAGTATATTCCCGTTGATGTTCCGTGATCATCTGGAAATCTTTACGTATTTTGATGTGATTCCAGCCATCATCTTCGTGATCGATTACATCTTGCGCTGGATCACGGCAGACTACGAGTTGAAAAAGGGATGGGTGTCGTTCATTATTTACCCGTTCACCCTCATGGCCATCATCGACTTGCTGAGTATCCTGCCAACCATTCACATGCTGAGTCCAACGTTCAAGGCAGCCCGTATCACCCGTCTGTTGAGGATTCTGCGTGTGGTGAAGTTTATCCGGTATTATGAGCCGTTGGAGATTATCATGGCTGTCGTCAAACGACAGGGGCGCACGCTCTGGACCGTGTTCTCTCTGGCAGCGTTCTACATATTCATCACTGCATTGATCATGTTCAATGCCGAGGAGGATATCAACCCCAGTACGGGGGAATACCTGTTCCCCACGTTCTTTGATGCCATCTATTGGGCAGCGTGTACCCTTACAACTGTAGGATATGGTGACATCTATCCCGTCTCACAGGTCGGGAGGTTCATCAGTATGATTTCCGCATTCGTTGGAGTAGCCATCGTCGCTCTGCCGTCGGGTATCATCACAGCAGGATATCTTGACGAGCTGAAAGCCAGACGGGAGAGGCAGATGTCTCGGAAGCTCCTGAAACAACAACACCAATTAGACGTCAATGATCATGAATTGGATTAGTGAGATCACCAAGAAACTCAAGGGACAAGTCCATGAGATATTCCATCACGACCATGTAATCGTGGTCCTGCTGGCATGGGTGATTGCTGCCTTCTGGGCAGTGCTGTTCGTGAATTTCACGATCTTCGATCCTGTGAGTCGTGCCCTGAGTGAGTTCAAGATGACCGATATCTATTTCACCATCGAGCGGATGGGACACAACGTGAAGTGGAGCGATGACATCGTCCTGATAGACATCACGGAGCAGCACGATCGTGGGGAGATTGCCCAGACCCTTCAACAGCTGGCAGCCTGCAACCCCAAGACCGTGCTCATGGATGTGATCTACGAGATGGAGGGAGAAGACCTGCTGGCAAACGGTGAGCTGGTTTCTGCCATCGACCAACTGCCACAGTCGATCCTGTCATGTAAGCTGATTGCTTCCTCCGAGGTGCAGGGGAAGTTCGTGGATGTCTTGAAATCCTTCTTCGAGCCCTTCGGCGAATACACCTGGGCTTATAGTAATGTACTGAAGGGCAATGGCCCGAACGGTACACTCCGTGATTACACCATCAGTCAGAAGGTGGATACGGCCACCTATTATTCCCTGCCTTATCTCGCTGCCTGTCGTTATATGGGCAAAGAACCGTCGGCAGAGAAGAACAACAAGCGTACCATTGTCTATTCGAACCTGGAGTTCCCCATCGTGAGGTATGATTCCATCATGGAGAACAAGGCATTGATAAAAAACAAGCTGGTCATGGTGGGAACGATCACCGAAGAGGCCGACATGCATTTCACTCCAGTAGGAAAGATGGCGGGTATGAAGACGGTGGCCTATGCCGCGCAGACCTATATCGATCATCATGAGATATCCTCCATGTCGAGTGTCGTGTCGTGGATCCTGACCATCATCGTCTGTCTGATTGCTGCTTATGCAGGTTATCTCACTAGAAAGTATTCACCCCGTTTCTTCATTTATTGGAATAAAGTGGTTTATCTGGTTATCAGTGTCGTGTTTGCATGGATCGGATTTATCTGCTTCGTGAAATACGATTACGACATCTCGTTGTTATTGCCGTTGCTGGGTGTAGCCTTCATCGAACGTGGCCGCATCCACTACATGTGGTTCATCGACTACTGTACCATCCATCCGCAATGGAAACGGCTTTACGCTTTTGCTACACGTTCACTCTATTTTAAACCTCCCAAGAAAAAATGACAAGAATCAGATTATATCTCTTGATATGTGCCCTCATCACCGTTGCAGCCGTTAGTGCTCAGACGGGCGACCAATGGCTGAAGCAGGGTAACGACTTCTACGAGAAGCAACAGTTCTCGAAGGCCGTGGAATGCTATCAGAAAGCTGCCGAGGCCGGAAGTCTGGAAGGACAGTTCAACTTAGGCTATGCCCTCTACAACGGTGAGGGCATCGACAAGGACTATGCCACGGCGGCGATGTGGTTCAAGCGTGCCTCCAGGAAAGGCTTTGCCAAGGCCCAGTATAACCTGGCCTATTGTTATATGTATGGTCGTGGCGTGCCCATCGACTATGACAAGGCACTCCGCAATCTGTCGGAGGCTGCTAACAAAGGTGTGAAGAATGCGCAGCTCACCTTGGCAGAGTGCTATGAGAAAGGTGTCCTGGTGATGCAGGACAAGGAAAAGAGTCAGTTGTGGAAAGACAAAGCCGCAGGAAAGCATAAGGCGGAAATACCGATGCAGGAAGTGGCGGAGGTGAAGACTCCCCCTCAGCCGTCGGGTGGCAAGAACGATCCTGATGTTCAGGGAACAGAAGTGGAGGTCGATCCTAAGGGAGAGATTGCTGTGAACATCGGCGGTGATCAGCCTGCGCCCCCCAAGCCTGCCACGACGGGACGTCCTGTTCCTCCTGAAGTGAGAATCCTCTTCCCAGAGGACCAGAGTCCCTTCCATACGGATGTGATCAAACTGCGCTATCAGCTGCTGGCCCAGGGCTTGGAGGCCAGTACCAAGGTTACCGTCATGGTGGATGGACAGAAACAGCCTGCCGACCGTGCGGTGCGTGCCGCCAATACCGTGGAGGTGGATCTTCCTAACCGTGACTGTACGGTAACTATCTATGCCCAGAACGAGAACGGCAACAGTGAGCCCGCCAGTATCCGTCTGATCCGCGAGAAGCAGGTGGCAGAGCTGCCGCGGCTCTTCGCCGTGGCCATCGGTGTGGGTGACTATAACGATCCAGAGTTGCCGAAGCTGAAATACACCACGAAGGATGCCCGTGACTTCTCGAAGGTGCTCAGTACGAAGAAAGACTATCCTTATCAGGATGTGCAGGTGAAGACCATCTGCGATGAAGAGGCCACACGTGAGGATTTCTACGAGGCCATGGAATGGCTCAAGCAGGAGTCGTCTCCTACCGATGTGTGCATCTTCTTCTATGCCGGTCATGGCTATCGCGATGAGAAAGACCGTTTCTATTTCATGAACTACGGCAGCAGTACATCGAAGCTCTACAACTGTTTCTCAAGTAACGACTTCCGTCAGGCCGTCGAGGATATCAACGGTAAACTCATCGTCTTCGTCGATGCCTGCTATTCCGGTGCCCTGATGGGAGGAAACCGTTCCGCTGCCAGTAACCATTTCGTGGAACAGCTGAGGCGCACCAAGAATGGTATGGTGATGTATGCCTCCAGTGCCAGCGATACCAAGTCGAAGGAGAACGAGGACTGGAAGAACGGTGCTTTCACCAAGGCGCTGGTGGATGCCTTCAACGGGGCAGCCCGCACACAGGGTGACATCGGCCTCTCCACCCAGCAACTCGACCAGTACTTATATAAAGAGGTACGGCAGATGACTGACTACAAGCAGACACCTATCTTCATGAATCCCAATGGCATGGAGCCCTTCGAGCTCTTTACCTACGAGAAATAGTGACCCTGTAAACAGATAATATAACCAAGACAAATATGAATGAAGCAATGAAAATGAAAAAGAATGTGACAATGAAAACAAAGGCATATAGTGCCCTGCGCCTTTGGGCAGTGGTATTTGCATTCATGACCTGCTCGATGGTCAGTGCAGCCGATTATCTGGTGTATTCCGTAGTGGGTACAGCCAAGATCTTTGAGGGTTCCAAGACCGTGAGCCTGAATGCCAGAAAGACACTCTCGGCATCCAGTAAGCTCGTGATCGGGAAGGAGAGCGCGGTGACAGTGCTCGACGAGGCGAACAGTAAGATGTACTCTTTCACCACTGAGGGAACAAACACGGTGGGCTCCCTGCTGAAAGCCGCCAAGGCTCCCAAGAACCTGTCGAAACAGTATCTCAGCTATATGGTGAAGCAGCTCTTCTCCAAGGAGAGTAAGAACCTCTCTCATCCCAGCACGTATATGCAGGTGACGGCCACCTCCTACCGTGCTACTGCCCGCGACTCGTTCCTGCTGAACCGTCTGGCAAGCATGGCCGAGATGACGGCCTCTGTGGAGAACAGTCTGATCCAGCCCAAGAACATCCTTTCTTCGGATATGGATGTACGCTTCGATCTCGTGTCGTGTGAGACCGGTGAAGCCATCGATCCCGAGGTGGATGTGTTCACGAACTGCTATGTGCGTGTCACCAACGGCACGATGGAACCGCTGTATGTCAACGTGCTCGACATCGATGACCGCGGTAACAAGTACCTGGTGCTTCCCGTGGATGAGGCTGCCACCTGTGCCCATCTGCTCGTTCCTGCTCAGAGCACCGTGGCATTCAAGTCGGAACCGTTTGAGTTCTCTGAGCCGAAATCACGTGAGACCTTCCTGCTCGTGGCCACCGAGGAGCCTGTTGACTTCAGTATCCTGATGAGTCCGATCCGTGGCAATGGAGGTGATCAGATGAAGTCGGGAATCTATCGTATTTCGTACCATACAAAATAAATCGACCCAAAATGCGTTTCCATAACATGAATCGTCTTCGCATAGGACTCTTCCTGTCTGTACTGCTCGCAGCCATAACTGCCAGTGCTCAGGACAGGGATAAGGTGAGTGCCGACACCTTGCTCTATGAGCAGTTGTGCGCCCAGCATGTCACTGAGAACTACCATGCACCCTATACTATCAACAAACGTGACCTGGAGGCCACGGCAGAACGGGGCATCTATATCGTCAATGGCAAGTCCTTCCAGGTGAAGTCGCTGACGTCTGATTTCTATGTCCGCGAGAAGAAGGGCACGTATGAGCCGATCTTTGACAAGCGCTATCCCGTGGAGTCGTTCACGAATATCCTGCTCAACCGTCTGAAGCAGAACAAGCTGAAGATCGCCATCACCCAGCATCTGTATGGAAAGACGAAGAAGGTACCTACGCAGAACATGCAGAACATCTACGACCTGCTGGCAAGGAATATGGACATCTACTGCAGCGTGACATCGATCACCAAGGAGAAGATGGAGGCTACATTGGTGTTCCACCACCGGAAACTGAACTTCATTCACCTGTTCATCGTATCCGTTCCCACTGATGACCTGTTTGATGAGGGCGGTCTGGTGACGGCAACGCTCTATGGCAATATTCCTCAAAGCAATATCCGTACGCTCTTTGGAAAATATAAAGAATAAATGTTTGATACAGTAATGAATATGACGAAGAATACTATCATACGGTCGTTCATGACAGTTGCACTGATCATGATGTCCGCCGTCGCCATGGCCGACGGAGCTACTTTCAAGATCCACGAGGGGGTTGTCGATGCTGCTACCAAGGCAAAGATGGAGCAGAACGTCATGACGATGATCAACCTCTTCAAGACCGCCGCTGATGAGCAGCAGAAGAAACTGAAACTTCCCAAGGAGTCTTTCACAGCCGAGGCCATCAAGGATGTGGAGCTGATGTGGAAGACCAGTGCGATGAGCTGTCCGCCAGTAGCTATCATGAGTCGTTGCCTGAAGACTTCCACAGGCTATCAGGTGCGCGGCATCCCAATTGATATGGTGGAGGCAGATCAGGATGAGGCACGTCAGGAGCTGACGGTTGACTTCATTCCCGACGGACGTATCGACAATGTCAGCATCTCGATCGACCTCGAGCGCTATGAGGAGATCATGGGACAGAAAGAGAGTGACCTCGACTATGCACGCCGGCAGATCATCGTTGATTTCGTAGAGAACTTCCGTACGGCTTATAACCGCAAGGACATCGACCTCCTGAACAGCGTGTTCTCCGACAAGGCACTGATCATCACGGGTAAGGTGGTGAAGGAGAAACCGAACAGCGATCTCACCCGCATGACCCTTAATAATAATAAGGTGGTGTATATCAAGCAGTCGAAGCAGCAGTATATCACCAACCTGACGCGTGTCTTCAAGAACACCAAATATATTAATGTGAAGTTCGATGAGATAGAAGTGGTGCAGCACCCGAAGTATGAGGACGTGTATGGTGTCACGCTGAAACAGTACTGGCACACCTCGGGCTATAGCGACGAGGGGTACCTGTTCCTGATGATCGACTTCCGCGATGCCAACAACCCGCTAATCCAGGTGCGCACCTGGCAGCCGTATAAGAATGCTGAGGGACAGGTGGTCACCAAGCGTGAGGATGTGTTCCACCTCGGCTCGTTCCGAATCATGAGATAATCATCAAAAACTATTATATCACTATGTTAAAGAAAAGTTTTCTATTCCTCCTGCTTAGCATGACGGCCCTCGCTGCCGGTGCACAGGGGGTGCTTGAAGTAGATGACCTCTCGCAGGAAAACGCTGTCTATTCCAGTGAGGGCGAGAAAGCTGCCGTAGAAATCCGGTGTAACCACACCATCCCCCTGACGTTCTCTTCCACGATGGACAGGACGGTGGAGCCGTTCAGTACGGAGATCCAGGGAACGGACTCTGTGTATTACATCGAGTTCCCCGCAGGGTCGAGATATCGCGGACGAGTGATCACGGTGATTGCTCCAGGGTTCAACCCTCTTGACATCCCAGTGGAGCTGCAGCCCAAGCAGATGCGTACGTTTAAGATCTACGACCCGAACTCAATGGTGGATGCCGGATGCTACCGCGGTCACCGTAACATGGGTGTAAGGGAGATCCAGAATGCCAACTACGAGGAGGCACTCAACCAGTTCAATGTGGCAAAACAGTGCTCCGACTGCGACCATGAGGAGAACAATGCCAACATCGCCAAGGTGGACTCGCTGATCAAGCTGCGCAGTGATGCCGATATCCTGTATCGTATGCTCGACTACAGTGCGGCGGCAGAGATCTATAACAACATCGTGCAGATCAACTCCTATGATGCCTATGCCGTGCAGAAGTTCAAGGAGTGTAACGAACGGTACGAATCCGAGTGTGCCGTCACCTTCAAACAGGCTGAGGCTTATTTCGATAACCGTCTGTTCGAGAAGGCGCGTGCCCTTTATCAGCGTGTCGTGGAGAACGGATGTCCGGAGGCCAAGACCTCTACGGAGCGTCTGAACAGCATCACCAACTTCCTCACCGCCAAGGAGGAGCATGCCAGCGTGCTCACCTACGAGTGGATGAATGATGCACCGATCGGTATCCACTACGGTCGTTATAACCAGACAAAGGCAGGTATCTACCTGCACCTGAACGTGAACTCCAAGAGCTTCAGCGCCATCCAGAGCAATTCGGGCAATGCCATCCCCGATCATCCTGAGGTGAACTTCGGTGTGGGATGGACGAAGCATATCGTGAAATCGGAGAAGGTGCCCGTGTGGATCACGTTCGGTCCTGGTGTCACCATGAAGGGTTTCTATGGTAAGTACGCCACCATCGACAAGAATTCTCATCCCGATAAGCATGGCTATCCAAACAAGGAGGCTGAGGTGGAGGACATCGACTTGGAGGAAGGACAGAAGTTCAACGCTGCCGTATCGGTGAATCCCGAACTCGGCGTCTGCGTGAAGTACAGCTACTTCGCTCTCCGTGTGGGCTATAGCTATCGCTTTGCCCTGAACAATGCCCTGAAGGATTTCCTCGGACAGCATTGCTTCAACATCGGCGTTGGCTTCGCCTTCTGATGATCCCACGGAGAATTGTATATTTTTGCAATCATTTAATTTTATAATATTAATTTTTTGCTAATGAAGAAAGAATATTTACAGCCAGAAGTGCGAGTAAAACTTTTGGCTCTGGAACAGAACTTGCTGATAGCAAGTGCTGACGTTTATGATGATGAGGTTGATAAATATGCCAGGAATGAAAAAGATCCTGCCTGGGAAGAGTTTGTAAACAGTTAAAAATTTGGGAAATGAAAAAAAGATTACTTCTTTTGATGATGGTTGTAGCAAGTTGCACTACAATCTTCGCACAGCCTGCAAACGGTTTCTATCGCGTTAAGAATAATGCTGGGGCAGGTTCTATGGTCTATGCACAGATGGAGAGCAACCGTTACTCTTCTGTAATGGGAACAGCTTCTTCTGCTCTCACTGATGCCAGTACGGTATTCTATTTAGAACTGGGTTCTGCCAATGCAGACGGTTCATATCCTATATCCCAGTTGCGTTCACAAATGGTGAACTGTCCCAGTCAGACCGCTTACATCCCCATGTTGTTGGCTTCGTTAGACGATGAGACTTTATTCAACCAGTTGAAGGCAGCTTTTATGTCAGGTGTTACATCTGCTACAGATAAGGCCAGAATTGCTGCATTTACTCTTGCACAGTTCCAGGCTTGGGCATCTGCTATTAAAGTGACCATGAATCTGAAAGCAGATAATGGCTCATATATTGTTTATGACACTTGTGAAGACTTCCCTTGTGGAGCCGACATGAATGCTGCTATGAATGTTGTTTGGGCTAATGCCAGCCTACAGGCAATGATGGCGGGACTCGTAGATAAGGTGTTGCCTACTACTGCTGAGAAGAAAGAATTGAATGCCACTTTCAAGTCAATGCTTTCTGCCTTCCGCTTTGGTGGTACAATTTATTTGAGTCAGGACAGCAATGGTGAGTTCTCGTTTACGTCCGACGGAACAGCAGCCAATGCTCATTGGGATATTGAGGACATTGATGCCACCAATTATTTTGCAGTGGCTCCAGATGCCAGCTTTACCGATGGTAATGGGAAATACTATGCCTCCATCTATCTTGACTTTGCCGTACAATTGCCTGAGGGTGTTACAGCATGGTATGTGAGTTCTGTAGATGGGAGCGTAGCAAAATGTGAACAGCTTGAAGGAAATGTCGTACCTCGCTTCCTGCCCGTCATCCTCGAATGTTCGAGTACCAGCGCAGCAGATAACAAATTAACTCCCGTGCCGATGACCAGTGCACTTTGGAGTCTTGGTAACACCACTCGTGGTAAATCTCTACTCGACAACAATAATGTGCGTACCAAAACCTCCTTGTCAGATAACTCCAGCGTGAACTTCTATCCTCAGACCTATGCAGGAATGAAGAATGATAAGACACATTTCCGTGTGCTTAGTGTGAACGGTGGCAAGCTAGGATTCTATGTTTATAGCGGAACCACCATGGGAGTTAACAAAGCATATTTGTATCTGGCCTCTGGTGGTAGTGGTGCCAAGAGCTTCATGCTCGACTTTGGTTCTTTGAACAATGATGTAGTCACTGCCATCAAGAGTGTGGAAACAAATAAGGGCAATGCTGATGTCTATGACTTACAGGGACGCCGCGTAACGAACTTTAACCGTGATCTGCCACGTGGTATCTATGTGGTAAACGGCAAGAAGATAGTTGTGAAGTAACCCTATCGTATGTTGATACTTTGGCTACGACAGAGGGGGTGCCTACTTGTGTTGATGCTTGTTCTCATGCAGCAACAGGATCTGGCACAGCCCCCTGTCGTTGCCGATAGTACTGACTTTGTCACAGCTAGTATCTTGGTGGTGTCTCCAGGGAGAGAGCCTTATGCCACAGCGGGGCATTGTGCCCTTCGGATGGAGTGTCCTTCTCATGGTTTAGACTACTGTTTTACCTACGAAACAGACATTAACGAAGATCTGTTTCTGCGTTTCTTGTCGGGAAAAACGCAAGGTGGCCTTTACGTGGTGCCCACCACACGTTATCTAAGAGACTATTCCCGAGAGGGAAGGGGGGTTACGGCTTACGCCATGAACCTCACTTTGCAAGAGAAGAAGGAATTATGGCGTTCTTTAGACGAGGAACTGCCACTAGGGTTGTATAAGCCATTCGATTTCTTCCGTCATAACTGCACAACGATGATCTATGAGAAAGTACTCTCGGTGATGAATGAAGAGTATGTCGTAGGGAGGGATTATCAAGTAAATAGAGAGGATAATCGAAGGTTCTTTCAGATGGTGCAAAGAGAAGGCCCTTGGACATTCTTCCTAGCTTCGTTGTTGGCTGACTATGTTCGACCCGATGTTCACATTGTGGAAAGACAATATCCTGTGAGCCTGGCTCGTTGGTTGCAACAGGCAGAGATTATCTCTGCAAATGGTACGACCCGTCATCTGCTGCAATCGGAACCTAAGAAGCTCGTGAAGGAGCGGATTGATTCTTCTCCCCCTTTTGTTACTCCCACTGTAGCATTCATATTGTTGCTTGTATGGGTGATAGCCGTCTCAGTATGTCATGGTTTGGGCGTGGCAATGACTTTTGTTCGTGTCAGTGATAGAATCCTTTTTCTTGCTTACACACTTTTGGCCTTGCTACTTATGGACGTTGCTATCGTAAAACTTTTTGGTGAGCGTTGGAACTGGATGCTGATTCCTTTCAATGTGATACCTTTTCTGCTTTGGATATTAGCCCGTCATCAGCGGTGGTACCGTTATGTGTGGTTTGTCTATGGCCTGGTACTCATCTCTTTCATGGTGTTCCTGCCTTTCTACCGTGGTATGATGGAGTGGCCCGTGGAGCTAATCCTTGTTTCTCTGTTGTTAAGGTGCTTATGTAAATTCCGACTTGAATCATGTTACAATTAATAACCCCCACCCCCATACATCTCTTCCTGAAAAGGACAATGCTTTTGGTGATTGTACTATTCCAAAGTATTTGGGTCTATAGTACAAGTTACCGCTATGTAGCTCCTGTGGAGGTCGTTCCTTATCCTTCTGGTGCAGGAACAGTATATATAGACAATCCACAAAAGCCATCTGTTAATGGACTTATCCCCAAGTATCAAAACCAAGGATCCAAAAAGAAATGGCATGAAACATATGGTACTAGTGATCCGGCATCTAATGGTGACGTAACCGTGAGATGTGCACCGAGTTCTGGCTGGTTTTTTGTAGGGTGGACTGCAGATAATAACTGGTCAGAAAGCAACACAACGATTATATCCACAGAACAGTCGGATACATGGACGAAAGCACTAGAATACTATAAAACTGACATAAAAACAGGAGATTATCAAGATGATGCCCCCAAAATGGTTGAGTGGGGAAACAAAAACAAAGACAATTGTCAGTTTTACTATGCCAACTTCGCTCGCGTCAAGGCAAGCACGGCCAGTAATGACGGTACGGTTTCCTGTTCTCCTCTGGTTAATCAAGATGGAGACAGGGTGACCTTGACCGCTACAGCAAATACTGGTAGTGAGGCTAATTTCGCCTATTGGAGTCTTGATGGACAACAGGTAAGTACGGATAATCCCTATACTTTCATTGTGTCAAGCGGTAATTATGGCGAATATGTAGCGGTGTTCTCCACCATCAGCTATCCCCCTGATGGTACCTATGTTTTCAAGAATACAGGAACAGGGAAATTTGCCAGTTTTGCCACTGATGTCCTGTCACCCAATGCCAAACGTGATAAGATCAATGCAAGGAAATTTACAATTGAGGTAAGTGATGAAGGGGAACTGACCTCGTTTGTTGGTGATGGTATTGATATTTACCGTTCTCGATCGGCATTTATAGATTTCGCCAACAGCGTATTAACAGAGTTAGGAGTGCCTTCTCCTAATTCTGCTGACTTCGTAAATGGAGCTACAGCAGTTAGGCTTGAACCTGTGACGGGAGGTTATAAGGCATTTCACCAGATTCCAGCACTTACCTGTGGGAAGACCTGGAATGAAATAAAGTCCGCTGCTTTGGATGCATTGCTTTCATCGTCCCTTTCCAGTGAAGAGAAAGCTTTTGTAGAACTCATTTTATCGGAGGTGGAACCTGGTGGTAAATACTATCTTGTGGCTACTACTGATGGTAGCGCCATCGGTCATCAGACTGATGCAGATACCGATTATGCCATCTGGAACTACGAGACCCGCGATCAAGATTATTTGCCAACGGTCAGCGGTTGGGCGCGGTTACGAAATAAGGAAACAGGCCGGTATGCTGCCTTTGTAGGCGACAGCTATTCTTCTAGTGAAATTACAGATTTCAAAGGTATTGCAGCCATGAAAGACGGAGTGACTGCCTTGTCGGATCCCTCTACGATATTTTGGGTAAGAAACAGTTCAAGTGTTAGTGATCTCTATGCACAAGGTGAGGGGTTAAGAAATATGACTAATGAGTGGCTGATTATTTCATCGAATGATGATGGATCGGTGGTGATTTCTCCGGCTGTGGCAGCGAGTTATCATCTGACAGATGCCAATAACAATTATCCTACGGCTACGTACGGCTCTGGCAGCAATACCCACTGGATCTTGGAACCCCTGACAGAGGCTGCTTCCGATTTGTTCTCTTTCGGTGCGAAATGTGGAACAAAGTTCACTGATGGAGAGAGTTACTATACCACGATGTACACCTGCTTCCCTTATCAATGCCTGGATGGAGTGAGGGCCTATTACGTTAAGGGAATACAAGGGAGTAAGGTGGTGTGCCAGCTGATTTCCTCTGGCAAAGTTCCGGCCAGCACACCTGTTATTCTGGAATGTAAAAGCACTGATCCGCAGAAAAACCGGCTTCTACCTTTGCCTTGTTCTTATAGCTATAATGACAATGTCCTTAAATGTACTGACAATTCAGTAACAGCTCTTACAAATAACCTTCTTGTTGGAGTCTATTTCAACTTGGCTGGATATACTCAAACACCTTATGACTCTAACAAATATCTTACATTCAGCATAAGCAACGATAAGTTGGGCTTCTATACTTGGAGTGGTAGCTATCTTTCTGCCAACAAGGCATATTTGAACCTTGAAAAGATTCCCTCTACATCAGCTAAGACTATTGATGGGATGATCTTATGGGATGAGGATGTCATGGAACAAGGTATAGCTACAGGTAGTATAGAAAAGATAGATAATCAGAGCGGAGTATTCAATATAATGTCAAATCAGAATGAGTGGTTCACGCTTGATGGTAGAAAGCTCAGTGGACACCCAGTGGAGAAAGGTGTTTATATCTTCGAGGGAAGAAAGGTGGTAATAAGATGAAAGAATACATCGTGTGATGACTTTGAATGAAATGAAGACAGTTGTAAGAAAGCATTATTTACGACCCTCAACTGAATTGTGCGGTGAGGCTATACCCGTCACCTCCCTACTTATCAAGAGCATTATTGTCGATCCTGGAACTGAGGTGGATGATGAGGCTGCAAAAGACAATAATGGATTCTTTGAATTTTGGGACAGTGAAGAATTTCTGTCACTTGATGATCCTTGGGGGGAGAATGATCCTTCTGAATGATGCTCCTTCCTTTTTGCAGGGTTCAATCATGATCCATATATGAACACATATCGGGTTAGAATTAAAGTGTGAGATGACGGTTTCTGTATGACTTTTTCATAGAACGATTTCTGTGCGTGGTTTGTGAATTTTCATGACAAATGACCTTCTGAGAATGCCGCCAGCGTAAAATTTCGGCCCTTTGGTCGCAAAAACGCGAATCTGGTGAGGTTTAGTAAGGTGCTGAAAACATGTACTTTAGCTCGTAAACGCTGTTTTTGGGTGCCAAAAACGCCGTTTTCAGTCGCAAAAACAACGTTTTTAGGTGGTGAAAACACCGTTTTTAGGGGTCAAAAACATAGTGTTTACGGTTCAAAAACATAGTGTTTAGGGTCTGGAAACATAGTGTTTATGTGAAGGATAGTCATCTACGAGTCGTTCGGAACGGCGTTATCACTCTTTCCGACGGCATCTATAGGGGGTAAAGTGACGGAGGAACCAGTCGTAGATGACGTCGGAACGACCCTTAGAAACGTCAGGAACGACTCAAAGTAGCCTTTACTTAGGGTCAAATTAGCCTTTACTTTGAACCCAAACAGCCTTTACTTGTCAAAAAAGTACCAATAGGGTACCCAAAATTGGCAGATTTCTCAGTGCTTTTTCTCAATTCTATTCTTTTCATGAAGCAAATTTTTGCCATTTTTCTTGACATAATGAAGGGAATGCTATGCCTGTATTATTGATTTTTTTAAGGATTAATGATGTGTTTAATGACGATTCTCTTCTATTTGATTCTTAATTGTAATGAATAGAAGACGAATGGTGTTAAATGTTAAATCTTTGTTAATTTTGTAAGTAATTTCAAGAAAAAGACTCTTTGTATCAAAAATCTTTGTACCTTTGTGCCCAAATAAATAGTTTAACTCTCTTTTCATGAGAGTTTATGACCACCTCACTCTGTGACAGATTACGGGAGGTCAAGCAAATAACGGTGCTCAGTCGTGAGACAATGGCACCCTTTTTAAAGAACCAAATTGCTATATATATAATAAGGTGTGCGCCTCTGGCAATCACTTCCCCACCAACGATCAATCTTCGAATTGACTCAAATCCGCCGATGTTTTGGGGCTTCGGCAAAACTCAAGGCGTAAATATTTTCGCCCGTAAACCAAATTGAATAATAAACAATAAACTTATATTAATTTAATTAACTTCAAGAACAATGAAGAGGTTTTTACTTTTTGTGATGATGTGTGTCTGCGTGTCTATAGGGGCGTGGGCTGCAACTGTGACTGAAATGTACGACTATGGATACCCGAGTGTCCTTGTAGGTACAGTAACTATGGATGGCGATAAGGCGACTATCGAGTTTACAGGAAATGGCAATACCACTAATTTCGATAAAGGTGCCCTTAATGGCAATTTCACTAGTATAAAAGACGTGAAAGTGAAAGGCCCTATCCCTTCAGGTTTTGAACAACAACTTTTCAGTAATTCCGGATATTATTTTTCTGCTTGTGAAAGAGTTGATTTCAGTGAAGCTTCTGGTGATATTCATACCAATTTTCACAATAATGTGAAAGGTATTGTACTTCCAAGTGACAAGTCTTTCAGCTATGTATCAAGTGGAGGAAATTACATTGTTATTGCTAACCGTGGCGACTCCGAGGCTAATGCCGTGAAGGTGTGGGCGAAGAACGATAGCAACAATGATTGGGCAAGTGATCCTGTTGTTTTGGATGCTGACTATATCAAAGCCTACACTGACTCTGGTGAAAGCACTTATGTGGAAGGTGATGTTATTACGAACCTGCGGAGTTCTAAGTGGGTAAATGGTGAAGGAAATGTGTTTGAGACTGTGGACTTTACCTATCCCAGCAGTGAATTTGAAGGAATGTCACTTTCACAGGCCCTCGAAACGCATCTTTCTACAAAGAAAATCGGTAAATGCACGATTTCTGGCGAACTCAGTGACTTAGCTGCGTTATATGGCATCAATGTCCAGTCGTTAGACCTTTCTGGTGTTACGAATACCGATTTGGGAGGTCTGGTGCTTCCTAATGTTATAGATGAAACTGAGGATATTCTTCTCCCTCAGGGTGTAACTTATAAATCAGGTGTAGTTACATCGACATCCGGTCAAGGAAATGCAGATCAACTGAAGGCAGAGCTTCTTGCTCTGAAGAATGCAGGCGAAGAAATATCGTCTGTTACATTCCCTGATGGCAGCACCTATGCTGATGGCGTTTTAACAGCGCAAGCAAATACTTCTGAATTCCTTACGGCTGCTGTTGGTGGCGGTTTGAATGTAAGCAGAGTGAACTTCCAAAGTGGTGCATATTGGAAGGATGGTGTTCTTACATTCCCCAATAGTGATTCGGAGGCTGGTTTGAATGATATTGTTTCCACTCTTCAATCAGCAGGTTTCACCATTAACAGTGTGGCTCTCAGCAGTGGAACCACTTGGACAGGAGGAACTGTTACGTTAAGCGGCAGTGATGATTTGGCTGCAATGAAGACTAAGTTCGATAATGCAGGTCTTACTACTGATGGTGTAATCTTCCCTAATGGAACGAAATTTGAAAATGGAAAACTGACAACAGTCGCAGCCGATGAGGCTGGTCCTGATGGAACATTGAAGTCAAAAGCAGATGAAATCCGCAATGTTTTCGGAGAAAATTCCATTACTTCGCTGCTTATGTCCGACCATACGGAGTGGAATAACGGAACCGTTACCGCCGTCGATGGAGTCGATCATACCGCCTTGCTGAATAATGCCGGATTTACAGTTAGCAATACTGACACTTATGACTTTGCTGACACTTACGTTACAGAAAAGGATGGTGTAGTTACACTCACAATCCCAACAGGAATGACTTTCTCTGATATCAAAGACCGTCTTAGTTCAGATGAGAACAACAAACTTAAGAATGCAACTTCTTTGAAGATTGTAGGTACTACTGGGGATTTTACAGGCTCTGGTTTGAAAGATAAGTTAGGAAATGGTCTTAAGACATTGGATTTGTCAGAAACAATCATTCCTGAGACTATGAATTTGACAGGTTTGGAGTGTCGTACAGGTTTGACGACCCTTACATTGCCTTCAGGTGGGTACTTTACAAAGATACCTGATAGTTTCTGTAATGGGTTTACCTCTCTTAGTAGTGTTAATATCCCAAGCCAGGTAACAACAATAGGTAAAGCTGCTTTTCAAGATTGTACGTCTTTAAGCAATATCGATTGGGGAGATGATTGCCATGTGGAGACAATAGAAGAGTCTGCATTCCAGCGTGCAAATATTTCCGGAGCTTTTGTCATGCCTAATTCTGTCAGATTTATCGAGGCACAAGCTTTCGATCATAATAATAATATGAAATCTCTTACTTTCTCTGAGTATTCAAATATTGAGAGGATTGGAGCCAGTGCTTTCGCACAGTCTGAGGATACTTCAGGAAAATTAGGTGATGTGTATATCAATGTTCAACCTGCTAGGGAGATTGAATGCGCTCATGGCGCTTTTGATAAATACCATGCTGCTGCACAGACACGTGTAGGTACTGTTACAACTCGTTTGCATTACCCCAGAGAGTATTATGAATATTATGTGGGATCGTATAAGTCAACGTTGTATGACCCAAATCTTGATTATGTAGATGAAACGACTGGTGAAACAAAGCATGCCTATGGTGTAATCACGCAGGATATTATCAACAGGTCGTTTGCTGGTGCCGCTAATGGCTGGCAGGAGTTCATGTCTTCAGGTATACCAGTAGGTGAGGGTTCTTTATATAGAACTTATAGTGAATCTGTTTCCCATCTCGTTCCAGATGAAAAGCGGTTACAGATATATCTGGTGCATGATTATAGCAAGACTGAAAACCTGGCTTATTGTGTGCAGATGCAAGAGGGTGACTTGATACCTGCAAATACTGGTTTCATTATTCATAGTGGTGTTGTGGCCACTATCTATTTGCCTTTCTCAAAGGCCGTGGCAAATCCATTCAATAATGAAAGCCATCCTGATACCAAATACAGAAAAGGAGGCACAGGTGATGGGTATAACAACTATCTCAAACCCATTAATGGGACAATGCAAATTGATAACGTGGAGGTTAAAGACGGTAAGAAAACCTATCGTAACTTTTTCTTCAACAATGGTACAACAGCAGCAAGCAGACCAGGCCCTGATTGGAAGGAAGATTATGCTGTTTTAGGATGGGGATTCTTCAGAGCTAAGACTAAGGAATATACAGTTTGGAATAAAGCTTTCCTACATTTGCCTGCAGAAATGACAGAAGCAACTACGGGAAGGATTGATGATAGTGGTGTTCTGCCACAAGATCAGGGCGGGTCTTCTCCCGCAGCCGAGAGTTTCGGTATCTATATCATAGATTCGATTGTGTTCGAGGAAGAGCTTGGTATAGCAACATCGTTGAATAATACTGTTGAGAATAAAGTTTATGATGATGCTTATTACACTCTTCAGGGTGTAAAGGTGGATAATCCATCAGCAAAGGGTATCTATATTCATAATGGTAAAAAAGTATTGATAAAATGAAAAGAGAATATATAAAACCAGAAAGTTTCCCTTTTGAGGTAGAAACTATCATTATGGAGAATATGAGTGAACCAGAGGAGACTGAAAATATTGGTGCTAAGGAAAATGAAACAGTTTTCTTTGATGATGCTCCTTTCGGCAGCCTCTGGGATGACGACCCTGTCGAAGATCCGTTCGCTATTGGCGACTAATGTGACTTATCCGTGGTACAAACACGACAAAGTAAAACCTTATATAGAATTCAAAACTTGAGTTAATTATGTGAGGGAGAGGCGCACCGCGAGGTACGCCTCTCTTTATAATTATCTGTGTGCCACCCAAGATCTTTAAAGTCCCCTTCGCCTTCAATCTCCGTTAACTCTGCTAACTCTGTGTGATTCTGAATCAATCTACGGACTCATTGGACCCTAAGAATTGAGTTACAGTTGTGCACGATTTGGGCAACAGCCTTGCACACTTTGTGCAAAGGGTCTGCACAACTTGTGCAAACGTCATGCACAACTTGTGCACACGTCTTGCACTAATTGTACTGATGCTATCCATCCAAGTTTTACATAAAATATTATTGGTTTTATTTGATTTATTTGTATCTTTGCCGCTGACAACTAATTGTTACACTTTTATTTCTCATGCTATGAGTAAATACATCAATCCGTTTACAGATGTCGGATTCAAAAAAATCTTTGGGATGGTGGGATGCCCTTACGGGCAGAATTGAAAATCGGCGCCTATGGGGAAAGCCAAATCCTACAAAATCGAATCAAAATCGAACAATATCTTTATTGTTTCTTTGTTTGATTTTGTTTAGATTTGGTCGATTTCTCGCTGAAGGCGATCTAAAGACACTGATTTTTTTTTCGCCGAGGCGATAAACAATAGAAAAAAATATGGAGAAGCTGAACAGATATCCTTTCGAGATCAAGGACAAGGTCTTCAAGAAGCTGATCGAGACCTGTGATGTTGCCTCATGGACGCGTGAGGAGCGCATCAAGTACGACCGTGCCCTGAAGCGCTACCGCGACACCATTGCCGTGATGGAGGGACAGAAACAGGAAGGACGTGCAGAGGGACGTGCAGAGGGACGAGCAGAGGGACGTGCCGAAGGGCTCAAGGAAGGTGAGAAGAAGGCACAGCTTGCTATAGCCCGTAACCTGAAGAAGACAGGCATACCTATTGATGTCATAGTGCAAAGCACTGGCTTATCCATCGAAGAGATTAACAGCCTGTAGTTTTTTCGATTAATTCATATAGGCTGCAGATTCATAATTGAGAGACATCTTCTCTCTTGGTATTTAAACGATTTACTCCAAAATTCCTGGGGGAATTTTGGAGTAAATGGTATGTGACGATATGGATTTCAGTTCTGGTGAACGGTGAAATTAAGGTTTGCAACTCCATTTGTTACAGGCGTGCAATATTGAATTACCGTTTGCTGGTAATCGTTAAAATAGAACGTGATTTGTTGTTCGGGCTTGGCAATATAGAAAAAGGTGTTACCGTTGTTATAAGGTACCGGTACTGGTACGGGTGCCTCCATGTTTTGTTCTGCCAAAAAGAAAAGCTCAGAGCTGTCAAAACTGCTGATATCATCTATTTGCACTTTTTGGGGATCCGAAAGCGATATTTCCACCAGCCCCATGGTGTGATGCAGTATGAAGGATACCGAAGCATTGGCGCGATTAACATCACCAAGGGAAACCATCAGGTCGCTGGCATTGTAATTGCTTAGTGTACTCTGATCTTCTAAGGGAGCCCAATTATCTATTTCTTGACTGAAGAATTCGTCGGGATCACTTTGGTCTGAATCGATGCCATAAAAATTTTCTTGATAGGGGTAATAGGCGAAATAGGTGTATTTTTCGGAGAAGTACACCTTCATGTCAGGATCAGCCAGTTTCCATTCGTTATTATTGAGAACGTAGGGGACATTCATGTATAACGCATACCGGCCATACACATCTTCTTTCACCGCGAAGATACCGATCTTGTCACCCTCACTAAAGGTGGTGGTATAACTGCTGACGGTGGCACGTGTCTCAGATGGGGCATCTTTGCCTACCAACACCTTCAGGATGGCGGGTTCTTTCACCTCTTGAGGTTCTTCTTCCTGAGAGCAGGCAGCCATGAACAGGGCTGCCAAGGCTAAAAGGATATAATGCGTTTGATGGATCATTCTCATAACGTTCTGTTTCATGTTATACATTCCAGTCTGCAACGGTAACAGGCATAGACTCATTGGAAGGTAGAGACAGCTGCTTGTTCTTAATGGTGAGGTTGAGCGTTATCCTTGAACCAGCTTGGAACGGATTTTGATTGGCATTGTCCCAAAAGTAGTAGAACACGTTTCCATCGTTCATATCTACGGAGATTTCGAGGGTCGGCTGTTCTAAAGGGAGAAAGAATGCAGAATAACTATAATCGTATCCCTGAGGTGGCCAGTCCTCCTGATGTGGGGTGATATTTATCATTGTTTCTATCTGCTCATTCTTAGCGAAACTCCCATAATTGGGGTTGGCACCATTGGCAGGTGCCGAATAGATGGCAGTCCCCTCTGGTAATCCGTAATCACCTCCAAAGAGCACTTTAGGGATTCCCGTAATGTTGGTATCTTCAACCCTGAGGTTAATCCGAACCAGGGTCATCTGGTGGTAGAAGGTGAGTACGGCAGGCTCGTCCATGTTTACCGTAACCTCAGGAGCATAGAGCAGATCGCACCCGTAGTAGTTGGTATCGTCGCTCTGATCTTCTTGCAGTGTGATGGTTGCGCCTGACGGATCGTCAATGATGTCCTTGCCGCCATAGCTCCATGCCTTCACTGTCACCGATGAGGATCCAAGGTCGTCCCAATTGAAGGTGTTGGCCTTATCTAATCCCTCGGCTTTACCGCTCTCGTCTTTTACGATATACTTCTTCACAGTCGTTCCCACCTGAACGGCAATGATGTCGCCGACGGTCCACGAGCCATCTACTGTGGCACGCGAATCCCGCTCACCGTCAATCTGAAGATGGAATACCAGATCAGAGCTGACTTGTGGATCCTCTTCCTCCGTCGAACAGGCGGAGAAGAGGAAGACGGACATCACAATGACGATGTTGAGAAGTTTGCTTAGCTTCATATTCTCTTGGTTTATTTCCTTATGGAGTAGCATCACCATTTACAGCGCCGCCATTAGTCCAAGGAGAAATGTTGGAACTGGATACGGTTAGTCCTGATCTCTTGGCAGTGATGTTATAGGTGTATGCTGTGGCGGCGTCAAAGATGACGGCTGCAGGAAGGGAATAGGCAAGTGTTCCTGCTGTCTGTCCGTCTTCTATCAGGTCGATGCTGATGAACTGTGTGCCGGCATTAACAGTCTGTGGGATGATGATGGCGCTGGCCACCAGTACTCCTGATGCATCGGTGGCCATGTTACCCAAAGAGATGGATGTCGTTGGGGTGGCTGCGGTTCCCCCGTTGTTAACTGTCACGGCACCAGACTTAACGTTGAAGGTAGCTTCTACAATCGTTCCATTGATCTTTACGACGGCATTTGCCAGATCGTCAGCCGTCAGTCCATCACCAGGATAGAGGTTCAGGTTGATCTTTGTCAGACAATGCTTGAATGTCAGGGGAACAGCGCTGGTGGTACGGCTGACAGGATTGCTTGTGGGAGCACCTACCATCAGGTCGCTTGCCATATAGTTGGCATCGGTGCTCTGATCATCTTTCACGGAGAAGGCTACTGCCGTGCCCGTTACATCGGTTGCTACGCCTGTAGGATAGACAGCGTAGATATCGATGCCGTTGCCGTTTTGCGGGAAATACTGCGCATCGGAAATGGTAAGGCTACCATCCGTACCTGTAGTATAGGTAAGGGGTTGATCATAAGTGACGGAGGCAGAACCTGTGGTGTTCTCATTGATAAAGATATCCACTTTCTGGTTGGAGGCGAATTGTGTTAACTGCAGATCCTGTTGGGCGGCACGGCTCTGGACCACATCCATGTTTGAACAGAGGCGGATCTCACTTTTCTCTGCCTGCTGGTTCTCTTCTTCACTGCTGCATGCTGCCAAAGCGAAGGCAGCGGTTGCAAGAATAAAATATTTATTCATGGGAACAAATTATTAGCTGTTAATGATTAAAGGGCGTTACCGTTCTCACCTCCGTTACCGTCGTTCCAGTCTTCAATGGTGGAGTTCACGGTCAGAGAGGTCTTGTTGATACTGATGTCATATTTGTATTTGTTTCCGGCACCGAAGGACTTTGACTTGGCTGCGCTGTTCACTTCCCAAGTATAGGTTCCTGCTCCGGGGACATCGAAGGTGAGTATCATATTCTCTGTTGTAGCGGCAGGCAGAAGAATAGCCTCACTGGTAGTACCGTCGGCAGAGGTCTGGAACGTAACCGTGTTATTGTTGTTGCCTGAAGCAACGACATTACCGTTGTTGATCACATCACAGGTACCCTCTGTGTATTGGTTGCTGATCGTAACCTTCATATAGGCCAGCTGGTCGGCAGTGATACCTTCTCCAGGTTTCAAAGTGAGTTCGACCTTCACCAGCTTATGGGCAAAGTCAAGGGCGGCAATCGGACTCTTCTTGCTCACATTGTTGACGGGTGTGGCAACGAGCAGGTCGATGGCCTCCTGAGATTGTTGATCGCTGACATCGATTTTGTATTCCCCATTTGTGATACCATTCGTATAAGGATAGTAGGCTGCGATGGTACGGCTTGATCCGTCGTAGGGCAGCATAATGCTTTTACCTTCCTCGGCAGTGAAGTTTCCGTCTCCGTTAGCTGTCGTGTAGAGAACGTTGCTGTATTCTGCCGTGCCACCGTCCATGGCGAATACGCCAATCTTGTCGCCAGTAGACCATGAGGCGTTGACGGCACGAGTGGCAACGATGCCTGCGGTGATTTTCAGTTCCACCGGTTGCTGGTCTATCATCTGCTCGTCATCTTTACTGTTGCAAGAAGAGAACAATGTAGTGATCACCATGGCACACAGGAGGGTTGCCATTGGGATTCCGTTAAAAAGGATTTTTTTCATATTCTTTCTATTTTGTGATTATTTATTGATGTCTATATATATAATAAGGTGTGACAGATTATTTCACATCGTGATGTCCCTCGTCGATGATATGCCAGTCGATGATGGAGGTGTGGAAATTATACTCGTTCTTGATGAAATAGTCGAGTTCCACTTCTGTCACATCGTCCCTCTTACTGATATTGTCAAGGATATCTTCCAAGTCAATGGTCTGTATCTCCTCTGTACCATCATTATAGGTGATATGAAGTTCCATGGGCTGTGTGGAGGCATGGACGATGTCGATGATGCGGATGGTACAGGTGTAGGTGGGTACCATCTGTCCTTGCAGCTGCGTTTCTTTTCCGTTGTAGGGTACATAGGAAAGGGCAAGCGGCAGTGTGATGGTACTGTTGTAGTCGGATACCACCTCTCCATTGGTGATGTCAACCGCCTGTGCGATACCGTCGATGGAGCCGGTGATGTTAGAGATGAATTCTTCATCCCCTGGCCACATGTAGATACTGATTGTCACTTCATGAACCAATTGGCGCATGATGAGGTTTACATAGGTGGTATCGCCTCTAAGCACCTTGGCTTCCTGGAAGTCGGAAACCATCAAGGTGCCCGGATTACGCAGCAGGGTGCCGTCGGGTTCGTTGTCAACGGTGGCTATGTAGTTCTCGATTTGAATACCTGTCGGATCATAGAAGGCAAATACCCTGTAGTCCTCGGGGTGCAGATGGCGTATGATGCTGGTAACGCCTTCAGCGAAATAGCCTTCATCGTTCAGTGCGACGACATAGTTGTCCTGGGGTGCTACCCCTTTGTCAGTACGGCTCCAGTCGGTATTCACGACCATGGTTCCCAGTTTCCATTCATTGGGATTGAAATAATCGGGGTCGTCGTCGGGAAGCAGATAGAGCTTATCCTTCACGCACGATGCCAGAAGAAGCATCGTGACACAACTGATGAATATGTAATAGATCTGCTTTTTCATGGCTTTGTCTTGTTTAAGAATTTCCATACAATAGCCACCGACAATTTATTAATTCCGATGTAGTTCGAATTGTCATCTTCAGTCTTGTAACGAACACCGTCTATCGTCTTGTATTTCTCGATGGAGGCGTGCGTGAAGCCGAAAGCTCCGCCAAAGTCAATGAAGAACCGCTTGTTGTGCAGGCGGAGACGGTAACCTGCCGTGATACCTCCACCCATATAGTCTCCCTGCCGTCCGTGGTCCGACAGACCAAAATTATACTGTCCGCCGTGAACCATCAGTCCTGCATACCAAGGACGTTGTGTCGTCATGTAACCCATGTAGTGTCGGATTTCACCGGCAAACTCTTTCTGGGCAAAACGGCGGTTGTTATCTTTCCAGCTCCAACGGGTATAGGTGGCATTACCCAATACACTCCATTCCTTGTTGAACTGCCATTCGATACCGATGTCAGGCGTCAGCGTTGCCCAGCGGAGCATGTTGGCACGCAGAAGGACGGATTCTTCTCGATCCTGGGCATACAGGGATGTGCTTGACAACATCAGGAATGCTGCCAGGATCATACCGCATATGTGCCATCTAACTATCCTATCCATTAAAGTAAGTTCAATTCTTTAGTTGTTTGTGACAAATAGTGCTTGTGCATAGCACTTCTCGGTTGCAAAGATAACGAAAAAAAATGAATAAAGAAGAAAAAGAGGGATTTTTTTCGTTTCAAAACCCCTCATTCTTCTATTATTCTTCCACAATCTTTGTTCCCGTGTACATCATCGGACTGGTTACCAAGGATACCGTGGTGGTCTTGTCAAGCACCATTTGGTAGGGTAGGAAGATGAATGACAATGTTCTGTTAGTCTTTCCATACTCTCCCTGTGCATAGATGTTGGTGTATCTGTAAATAGTGCTTGATGCAAAGGTAACCTCTATCTCATGAGATGCACCATCGTAGAAAACGTTGAACTTGAATTTGTTCATCGGAACGGGTAAGAAGACATAGTAATCGTTGCTTTTTGATTTCATCAGGAAAAGCTGGAAGTCGATGGCTTGTGACTCGCTGGCCGCCACAGCTTCTCTCACCTTCTCGTTCCCGGTAATGGCATTCGCAAAAAGCTTAACGGGCATCATGAAGTGGGCGATGGAATCGTTGGCAGTGACACGAACCTGGAGGTTCATGACAGAGTCTTTCTTCACCTCTGCATCTAATGGGGATGCCATACACTCAGTATATAGCTTACCTGTATAGTATCCGCTCATGGTCTTTAGAATACCTGCAGCCTCTTCCCGGGTATAGAAATTACTCTCGTTATTGTCGTCATTGTCGCCAAGACATGATGTCAAGCTGGTTGCACAGATGCTTATCAGCACCATGGCAAGGATTTTCGTGAATGTTCTCATATATTTCTGTTATTTGTTTATATGATAAATGCAAGATCTTGTGAAATCTTGCATGGGTTGTTGCAGTTTTTTAGATAAAAATAGAGTCAGATCCTCTTGCTTTCACCACGGAGCAGGTTCATAAACTCTTCGCGGGTCTTGGCTTGGTTGAAGGCTCCGCTGAAATCACTGGTGGTGGTGATGGCGTTCTGTTTTTCTACCCCTCGCATTTGCATGCACATGTGTTTGGCCTCGATGACAACCATCACACCGAGGGGATGGAGGGTCTGCTGAATACAGTCTTTGATCTGCTGGGTGAGCCGTTCCTGCACTTGCAGACGGTGACTGTAGATATCCACTACACGGGCAATCTTTGAAAGACCGGTAATATAACCGTCGGGGATATAGGCTACATGCGCCTTGCCATAGAAAGGAAGCATGTGATGCTCACACATGGAGAAGAAATCGATGTCTTTGACAATCACCATCTGGTCGTATTTCTCTTCGAACAGTGCGTCGGTGAGAACCTTGTGGGCATCTTGGGTGTAGCCACGAGTGAGTATCTGCATGGCTTTTGCCACACGGGTTGGTGTCTTGAGCAATCCGTCACGTTGGGTATCTTCGCCCAGCAGCTCAAGAATCTTCTGATAGTGGAAGGCCAGTTCGTCGAGCCCCTCTCTAAATTCTGTTTCCGGATTCATCGTTTTATTGCACAGTTATTTTTCCCTTGACTACGCAGGCCTGCTTGTATCCCATCGCTTTCAGCTTCTTGCAATAGCTGTTTGCTTCGTTGTAGGTACGGTAGTTCCCCATGCGGCAGATCCAACGTGGTGAGTAGAAATGGGTGTAGATGGGCTGGTCGGGGAAGGCTGCCTTCAGTTTGTCACGGATCTGTTCTGCCTGAATGCGGTCATTACGTGTGTTACCTCCAGTGAAAGCCTGCACACGGTAACCGTCTATCTTATAGCTGTTCTTCATCACCTTCTTTCGTGTGTCGATGACAGGAATTTCCAGCTCGTCTTCTTTCTCTTTCTTTTCTTTCTCAGCAAGGATTCTGGCTCGCTCTTTCTCTGCTGCCAATCGTGCTGAGTCCTCCTTCTCTTTCTCCTTCTGGGCGGCGGTCTTGTCGTCCTGCGGGATCGTTGTGGTGGGAGAGGTGTTGTTGGTAGTGCCTTTCACGGCCGCTGTACCGTTCACCAAGTCTGTGATTTCTTTACTTTGTGTCACGGTAACAGATCCTTGACCCTGCTGTTTCTTCTGCAGTTCATCAAGGAACTTCTGTGCGCTGGCACTATGGACAGCGCACAGAAGGATAAATAGTATGGTTATGATTTTTTTCATCTTTTATCTTATTTCCAAGCATCGATAATGCCTTTGAAGTCGGCTGCCTTCAGGGATGCGCCACCGATAAGACCTCCGTCGATGTCGGGCTTAGCGAACAACTCGGGAGCATTGCTGGCCTTGCAGCTTCCTCCGTAGAGGATGGTCGTATCTTCAGCAACAGCCTGACCATACTTCTCTGCGATGATGCTACGGATATAGGCATGGATCTCCTCGGCCTGGTCGCTGGTAGCAGTCTTTCCGGTACCGATGGCCCAGATGGGTTCGTAGGCGATGACGATCTTACGGAAGTCCTCCTCTGAGAGATTGAATACAGAACCCTCGAGTTCTGCCTTCACCACCTCGTTCTGCTTGCCGGCCTCGCGCTCTTCCAGACTCTCGCCAATGCAGAAGATTACCTTGAGACCGTTCTTCTGTGCCAACAGCACTTTCTCTTTCAGAATCTCGGGAGTCTCCTTGTAATACTCACGGCGCTCGGAGTGACCGAGGATAACGTATTGTGCCCCCGTGCTCTTAATCATCTCTGCTGACACTTCACCGGTGAAGGCACCCTTCTCCTTGTCGGCACAGTTCTCTGCGCCCAGTCCGATGACATCCTGATTCAGGAACTCTGCGATAGAGGCCAGATGGATGAACGGAGTACAGATCACGACACCGCAGTTGGGCTTCTCTGCTGTAAGTGTTTCATTCAGCTCTTTTGCCAGAGCGATTCCCTCTTGCAGGTTCATGTTCATTTTCCAGTTACCTGCTACAATTTTCTTTCTCATTTTTGTTACCTTTTTAATATATATGGGTTTTATGTCTCTGATGGGGTATTCTTGTTGTCCTCGTTAGGACTTTTCTTGGCAACGGGCTTCCTCCTGAGCCATTGGGTCCAAGCCCATGCACGATCGGCCAGTGTCAGCAAGAAGAGTGGCAAGGCGAACCATACGAGGATGGCCAGAATCTTCTGTGGTACGGAGTCTTGAGGCATTTCTCCTATTTCGAATTTCTCCAGTGGCACAGAGAAGTGTGCCGGTTCGATGACGGGTAGATGGTTATGACTCCATTTCCTGATGATGGTGCCGTCTTTAATAAGCACCAGACCAGGATTGCTCCGTATGATCGTCTTCAGCGTTATCTCATCTGTCGTACAGAAGGGATATTCCGCTCCGGTGAGATCACGCCATCTGTCAATAGCCTCTTCTCCACTCGCCGTGAGACAATAGAACGGGTATCCTCTACCTTGTGCGTACTCGTAAAGCTGGTCAATCTCACCGAAATTGGTGTCACTTGCCTCCTCCAGATGCGGTGCTATCAACAGGAATGAGTATCCTTGTTGGTTGATGACATCTTCTGTAATGTCCTCTCCCTCATCTAGGGTCGTGATGGAGAAGTCGTGGATGGGAGGTACATATCCTTCCTTGACCTGTATGCTCTTACTGTCAATAAATGTCCACGTGGAGTCGGGATAGTTGTCGAGGGTAAACTCTTTCCGCACTCCCTCTTTCTCCATGATGAACGTGGTCTCGAACTGAGGTTGTTCTGCATCGTCCGGAATGGCCATGCTCTCAGGGATGTTGGCTCCGATATGGTAGGGTCTGAAGTCGAATACAGGCAAATCATACAGACACCAAACACTCGAGAGGATAATGAACAGAGCCGTATAGTTCATGACGATCCACTGATTGCTCTTACTGATGAAGCGCACCATCTTCAAGGGCTTCCATGCTATTACGATGGTACAGCCTAAGAGAACAAGGTTCTTCAATAGGGTTTGTCCATTTGTCAGATGTACGGCATCACCAAAGCAACCGCAGTCGGAAATCGGATTAGCTACCCACAGCCAGAAAGTGACGGCGGTCATCACTGCCATGAAGACAAGTGCCACCCTGCTGATGATTCGCCTGTTGATAGCGAAGAGAAGCAGAATGCCGACGAAGAACTCCAGTGCCGAGAGCAACACTGACAAGCTCAATGTGGCGATGCCGGGAAGATGACCGCCGAGTCCTGCTGCTTGTAGGTAGTCGTTGATCTTGTATTGTGTTCCCAACGGGTCAATCGCTTTCACGTACCCGGAGAAGATAAAGGTCAGCGCGACAATCAATCGGCAGATGTTTACTCCTATCGACAACAGACCAGCCTTCATTCTTTACCTTTCAGTTTGATGGCTCCAAACACCGCGTAGTTGATGATGTCCATGTAGTTGGCATCAACGCCCTCACTCACCAGTGTGGCACCCGCGATGTCTTCTATCTCTTTTACTCGTTGTATCTTTGTCAGGATAAAGTCGGTGTAGCTACTCACTCGCATAGATCGCCATGCTTCATCGTAGTCGTGGTTCTTCTTGAGCATCAGCTGCAAGGCCTCGTCGGCATGACGGTCGTAGAGCGCCATCGCCTCCGTGGGGGTCATGTCCACCGTATCTACATATCCACGATCCAATTGGATGAGTCCCACGATACCATAGTTGATTAGCGCAATGAACTCTGGACGGATGCCTTCGCCTACCAGCGATTCCTTTTTGATTTCCAGTGAACGGATGCGCTTGGCTTTGATAAACAGCTGGTCTGTCAGCGAAGAAGGGCGCAGAATCCTCCATGATGCACCATAATCGTGCAACTTCTTCTCGAAAAGTGCCCTGCACTCAGCCATGACACTCCTGAACTGTTCTTCAGTATTGTTTGTAGCCTTAGACATGTCTAATCATAAAAGATGGTGCAAAGTTACGTATTTTAGTTGAAACGACAAAGATAATTCCTTTTTTTGTGCATGTTTCACGACTTTGCCTTATTGACTTGAAGTATGCTCCTGGTTTCCTTCCTGTGACTTGGCATTCCAAAGGACCTGTTCTGATTGCCGTTTCCTGATGTACTTGATTTTTGCACATAGTACATCGAAACGGGTCTTCAGCGAATCACGATGCATCCGCATATGGGTGACGGCACGCAACTGCTCAGCAGTAGCAGTTCCTGCATCATGTGCTGCTTGAGCCTCTCGTTTCATCTTCGCATATTCTCTGTTCACCTCCTGTAATTCTCGGTCAAGTTGTTCGACTTCTTTCTGTGAGGCTTTCATCACAGAGTCCTGGTGACGGGTCAATGCTTCTCTGCGTTGCAGAATTTCCTTTTGGAGCTTGTCATGTTTTGACTCACAGCCAATTAGAATGATTGAAATGGCGAATGCCACTACCCATTTTGTCTTCATTCGTATTGTTTTTGTTGCAAACTTACAAAAAAATAATGAATCCCACAACATATCCTGTTTTTTTGTTGCCTGTTTATTGGAAATAGTTTATCTTTGTAGGCAGAAACAAACTTTTACTAAAACTATCTCATGAAGAATCAGAATTTATTGTTGGTTTTATTCATCGGTCCTTATCATGTGATAGGTGTGGACAGACAACGCTGGCTACGTCGCATGAAGATCCTCATCCTCTTCTCCGCTCTTATTTGTACTCATGGATATGCCGGCAATGAGGAAATCCTTTTCACGATGAAGAAAGCCACCCGGTATATGATGGATTCAGTGAGTTGTCATGGAGGCTTTGTGTGGAGCTATCTACCAGACAAATCACGCCGTTGGGGGGAATTGGAGGCCCGTCCCACAATGATTTGGATGCAATCGCCAGGTACACCCGATATGGGACAGCTCTTGCTGGATGCGTATCATGCTACGGGAGATGAATACTATTACCAGCAGGCGGAACGAGTGGCACAAGCCTTGATCGATGCGCAAAAGCCCTGCGGTGGCTGGCACTATATGTATGACTATGCAGGAGAGGCCTCAGCCAAGGAATGGTATGCTACGATAGGCCGACAGGCATGGCGACTTGAGGAGTTCCAGCATTATTATGGTAATGCCACCTTTGATGATGAGGCCACCTTTCATCCAGCTGAGTTCATGCTTCGTATGTATCTGGAGAAGAAAGACAGGCGTTTCCAAAAATCATTGAATAAGGTCATCAGCTTTATCCTGAAGAGCCAATATGATCATGGCGGATGGCCACAGCGTTTCCCGATAATGACCAACCATCCTTTTCGTGGCAACGCTGACTATACTCCCTACGTCACCCTAAACGATGGCGTCATGATCAGTAACATTGATTTCTTGATCAGTTGTTATCAGACATTGGGACGGAAAGACCTCATCAAACCCATCATGAAAGCGATGTACTTGCTGCGTGACCTGCAGCAACCTCCACCTTATTCCGGTTGGGCAGATCAATATACGCAAGATGAGTTGAAACCTGCTCATGCCCGTTCTTATGAGCCCCGTGGAGTGAATACCGCCACGACTGCACAGATGATGCGGCGTATGGTGCAGTTCTATGCGATGACAGGTGATGAGTCATTCTTAAACGGGTTAGAGAAGGCATTCCTGTTCATCAAGAATCAGCAACTGCCTGACAGTGTGAGAGCCCTTTGGCGAGGAATGCCTCGTAGTGCTGATGAGATCCTTGTACCTCGTTTCGTTGATCCTGATAATGGTCTTCCTCTATATGTGCACCGTAAGGGTGGAAATGTGGGAAACGGACAGTACTACATCGATCAGGATATTCGTCATACCATTGCTCATTATAGCAGTGCTACCTTTATCAACCTGTCGCAGTTGCGGGAGCTCATCGATCATGCTCACGACGTGGCCATGAATCCTTGGCAAGTACGGAAGCCGCTTGATGACTATTTCTATCAAGGTGGAATGAGACGCAGAGGACGCTCGATGGGTGTTCAAGACATCATCAACACACTGACGCCTGAAGGCTATTGGCTTTCCACGTTGGGTCAGGTATCTAACCCATGGGTTCCCCTTCCTGACCATCAGTCTCTTAGTGACTCCTTTGACTATTTGGGGACCATGGTGGGTGACCAATATGATACGTCTCCTTATTCCAACCATACCATACAAGGGATTTCCACGGCGACATATATTCAAAATATGACTCGCTTGATTCAGGAGCTGAGAGGCATCCATCTGGATACTGATGAGACTGGTGTTCACCCCGACCAATTCCGTATGTCTATTGACGGGAAACGGACTGATCTTTTGAAACTGTTCAATAAGAATGGCATGCAGGTGTCCCTAACCAACTATGGCGGACGGATAGTCTCCGTCCTGGTTCCAGATTCAAGGGGCGAGCTTCTTGATATGGTACTGGGGTTTGACAATGTCGCTGATTATCACCGCTTGAACCAGAACTTTGGCGCAACCATCGGACGTTACCTCGGAAGGATCTTGGGGGCACGGTTCGTTATAGATGGAAAGGAGTATGCGCTGCAAGGCTATGGCCAAGGTGATATCTCGCATGGTGGCAAGCCCGGTTTTGCCCATCGGGTGTGGGATATAGTCTCATCGTCTCCGCAGAAGGCTGTACTCCATTATTTGTCACCAGATGGTGAGAACGGCTTTCCCGGGAACCTGGATGTGACACTGACGGTATCACTCACAGATGACAATGCTATTTGTCTTGACTATCAAGCCCGGACCGATCGTCCTACTGTGCTGAATCTCAGTAATCACTCCTTCTTTAATATCTCAGGTGAACCGTGGACGGATGTGTGTAGGCAACAGTTGTGGATCGATGGAGACAGTATCGCGGAGTATAATACAAAGAAACAGGTCACTGGTCGGCTTTTGCCAGTTGCCGGTACACCGTTTGATTTCCGTCAGTTCCATTCTATTGGCGAACGGATTGATCAGGAGAATGATCAGCTGAAGGTGACATCTGGTTACGACCATACCTGGCAACTGAATACCCAGGGAGATCTGTCCCGTCCGGCTGCTATTCTAAAAGATCCTGTTCACGGTGTGACTCTTTCTGTTTATACCACGGAACCAGCCATGCAGGTCTATACGGCAAATGGCTTGAAGGGGAATATGTTGGGGAAACGGGGTATCGCCTATCCTCGCAGGTCGGCTATCTGTTTTGAAACATGTCATTTTGCAGACAGTCCGAATCAGCCCCAGTTCCCTTCCACAGTGCTACGCCCTGGTGACATCTTTCATTCTACGACCATCTTTCAGTTTTCTGTCCAATAAGACAAAAACAGCAAGGTTTTTTGTTATCTGCGCTTTTTTTTGTACCTTTGCAGCCATTCCAAAAAGAAGCGCATGAAACTATATACTGATGCCGAACTGGCACAGATCCTCGACCAGGAAATATTCCACCAGATCTCAGCGGTAGCCGATGAGATGGGAGTGGAGTGCTATGTGGTGGGCGGTTATGTCCGCGATATTTTCCTGGAACGTCCCTCTAATGATATCGATGTCGTTGTGGTGGGTAGTGGCATTGCTGTTGCCCAAGCATTCAAGAAACGTATCGGACGGAAGGCGCACCTGAGTGTCTTTCGCAATTTCGGAACGGCACAGGTAAAGATCCTCACGTCCACATCGGCACAATCCCACTCTTCATCCGATTCTACAGAAATAGAAGTGGAATTTGTGGGGGCTCGTAAAGAGAGTTACAATCGGGGCTCACGTAAGCCGGTAGTCGAGGATGGCACGCTGGAAGATGATCAGAACCGTCGTGATTTCACGATCAATGCAATGGCTATTTGTCTGAACGGTGAACGCTTCGGCGAACTGGTGGATCCTTTCGATGGCTTGTATGATCTGGAAGATGGTATCATCCGCACACCGTTGGATCCCGATATCACCTTCTCTGATGATCCTCTGCGCATGCTGCGTTGTGTTCGTTTTGCCACACAATTGCGGTTTAATATAGAATCGGAGACCAAAGAAGCCCTATGCCGTAATGCTCACCGTCTGGAAATTATCAGCGGTGAACGTATTGCCGAAGAGCTAAACAAAATCATGATGGCCGCCCATCCCAGTATCGGACTTCTTGAACTCCACGAGAGTGGACTGATGCAACTGATCTTGCCTGAGTTGACCGCCCTTGATATTGTGGAGACTCGGAACGGACGGGCACATAAGAATAATTTCTATCATACATTGGAAGTGCTGGAGAATGTGGTTAGGAGTCAGGAGACAGGAGTCAGGAGGCAGGAGAGAGGAGTCAGGAGAGAGAAGTCAGGAGGCAGGAGTCAGGAGACAGGAGTCAGGAGTCAGGAGGAGAGTGAGCAGAAGCCTTCAATGGCTTTGTGGCTTCGCTGGGCAGCATTGTTACATGATATAGGGAAACCACGAAGCAAACGTTGGGATAACCAATTGGGATGGACCTTCCATAATCATAATTTCATTGGAGCCAAGATGGTTCCAGACATCTTCCGCCGCTTGAAATTACCACTGGATGCGAAAATGAAGTATGTACAGAAACTTGTTGACCTTCATATGCGTCCTATTGTGATTGCAGATGAGGAGGTGACAGACAGTGCTGTGCGTCGTTTGATGAATGATGCAGGTGATGACATTGACGACCTGATGACGCTCTGTGAAGCAGACATCACCAGTAAGAATGAGGTGCGCAAGAAACGCTTCTTGGAGAATTTCAGGGTTGTGAGAGAGAAACTTACCGACTTGAAAGAAAAGGATTATAAGCGTTTATTACAACCTGTCATCGATGGGAATGAAATCATGGACATGTTCCATTTGAAGCCATCGCGGGAGGTGGGAACCCTGAAGCAGTTCCTCAAGGATGCGGTACTCGATAACCGGGTGCCTAATGAGCGTGAACCCCTGATGAACTTGCTGATGGAAAAAGCAAGGAAGATGGGACTGATCGGGTGATCCCCATGCAAATATTCGTTAATATTTGCCAATAATGTGATATCTTTACGCGTGCTTAAATAATAATGTGTATCTTTGCATTTTGTAAAACTGAAAACGAAAAGTTAGTTTTCATGGATCAAGTGTTATGTAGTAAATATCAATTAATAATAAAATAGGTATGAAGATTAACAAGATTTTAATGGTTGCGGCTGTATCTGCTCTTCTTGTTTCTTGTGGAGGCAAGGGCGGCGGCAGACCCAATTTTGGTGACAATGAGTTCCCTGTACAGTCTGTACAGACAAGGACAGCCTCGATGCAGACTACCTATCCTGCAACGATCAAAGGTGTTCAGGACGTGGAGATCCGCCCGAAGGTGGCTGGTTTCATTACGAAAGTTTGTGTGAAGGAAGGACAGGCGGTTGGTGCCGGACAACTGTTGTTTGTGATAGACAACGAGACCTATCAGGCTGGTGTCCGTCAGGCACAGGCTGCGGTGAATATCGCTACTGCCCAGTGCAATACTGCTAAACTGACATATGAGAACAACCAGAAACTGTTCCAGGAAAGTGTGATTGGTTCTTATGAATTGGAATCAGCTAAGAATAGCTATGCGAGTGCACAGGCTCAGCTGTCACAAGCTCGTGCTGCCCTGGCCTCTGCCAAGGAACAGCTGAGTTTCTGCTATGTGAAGAGTCCGTCTTCAGGTGTTGTTGGTGTGCTCCCCTACAAAGTGGGTGCCATGGTCAGTGCTTCGAGTGTTCCCGCTCTGACTACGGTGTCGAACATCAGCAGCATGGAAGTATATTTCTCTGTGACTGAGAAGGACATGCTTGAGCTGAGCAAGGCTGCCGGTGGCGTTCAGGCTGCCGTGAATGCCATTCCTGCTGTGAAACTTCAGTTAGCCGACGGTACGGTATATGGACATGAGGGTAAGGTGACGAAAGCCAGCGGCGTGATCGATGCCTCCACCGGTTCTGTCCAGCTCATCGCCCAGTTCTCAAATCCCGAGCGTTTGCTGAAGAGTGGTGGTAGTGGTTCTATCATTATTCCGAATCACGACTATACGGCTATCATCGTTCCACAGTCTTGTGTGTCAGAGGTACAGGATAAGAAATTCGTGTATGTACTGGGCAAGGACAACAAGGTGAAATATACCGAGATCAAGGTGAATCCCCAGAACGATGGTGTCTATTATGTCGTGACAGACGGTCTGAAGGCTGGAGACAAATATGTGACCAATGGCATCACAAAGCTCAGCGACGGAATGGAAATCGTTCCCATCACTCCGGAGCGTTACGAGCAAAAGATCAACGAGCAGGCCAAGGCCATGAGTGCTGGCGATATCGTGGGAGCCATGAAGAAATAAAGAGTTGAAAATTGAAGAATTGAAAAGAAATGACTTTTACAACATTTATAAAACGTCCAGTGCTCTCCACGGTGATCTCCATCGTGATTGTCTTGCTGGGCTTCATCGGACTGGCTACGCTGCCTATTGAGCAGTATCCAGACATCGCACCGCCAACCGTTGTGGTGTTCACCAGCTACCCTGGTGCCGATGCAGAAACTGTAAAGAACTCCGTGCTGGTTCCCTTGGAGGAGAGCATCAATGGTGTGGAGGGTATGGATTACCTTTCGTCATCTGCCTCTTCGGGATCAGCCAGCATTCAGGTGCTGTTTCGTCAGGGAATGAATGCCGACATGTGTGCGGTGAACGTTCAGAACCGTGTGCAGCAAGCTCTGGCCCTCTTGCCGGCAGAGGTAACGCGTATCGGTGTGACGGTGATGAAGCGTCAGACTTCCCAGGTGATGATGTTCACCCTGACATCTGATGGCCGATATGATGATAAGTTCCTGACGAACTACTCTAACATCAATATCGTACCGGCTATCAAGCGTATCCAAGGTGTGGGTGATGTGCAGAGTCCTGGTGTCAAGACCTACTCCATGCGTATCTGGCTGAAGCCGGAGGTGCTGAAACAGTATAACTTGATGCCTTCTGACATTGCTGCCGTGCTGGCAGAACAGAATATCGAAGCAGCTCCAGGTACTTTCGGAGAGCAGTCGGATGTGGCTTATGAGTATGCCATGCGCTATACTGGTCGTCTGAAATCTGAGGCTGAATTCGGCAATATCATCATCTCCAGCGATGCTGTTGGTAATACGCTGAAACTGAAGGACGTGGCCAGAATTGAGCTGGGCGGCTTGCAGTACAGCGTGTCCATGAAGAACAACAACATTCCGTCGGTGATGGGTATGGTTCAGCAGATTGCCGGATCAAACGCCAACGAGATTGCCGTGAATGTGAAGAAGGTGCTGGAGGAGCAGGCGAAGCTGTTCCCTCCGGGCATGACCTATAAGATCAACTACGATGTCACAGAGTTCCTCTATGCCTCTATCGAAGAGGTGGTGTTCACTTTGGTGATGACCTTGATCCTGGTGTTCCTCGTGGTTTATATCTTCCTTCAGGACTTCCGTTCCACGCTGATCCCATTGATTGCCGTGCCGGTGTCACTGATTGGTACATTCTTCTTCCTGAAGATCTTCGGATTCTCGATCAACTTGCTCACCCTGTCAGCCTTGCTCTTGGCTATTGCCATCGTGGTGGATGATGCCATCGTGGTGGTGGAGGCCGTGCATGCTAAACTGGATCAGGGTTATAAGAGTTCACTCACAGCATCCATTGATGCCATGAACGAGATCTCGGGTGCCATTATCTCCATTACCCTGGTGATGGCATCGGTGTTCATCCCTGTGTCATTCATCGGAGGAACCAGTGGAACCTTCTACCGTGAGTTCGGAGTCACCATGGCAGTGAGTATCTTTATCTCTGCCTTGAATGCCCTTACTCTGTCTCCAGCTCTTTGTGCCATCTTCTTGAAGCCACACGACGAGAACGGTAACGAAGTGAAGATGTCGCGCATCGACCGCTTCCATGCTTCGTTCAACACTGCTTACGATAAAGTGCTGGGCAAATATAAGAATGGGGTGCAGAAGCTGGTACGCAAACCTCTTGCCATTGGCATCGCCGTAGTGATTGGTATTGCTGTCCTTGCTACAACGATGATGACCACCAAGACCGGTCTGGTGCCTGACGAGGATACCGGAACGCTGTTCTGTACCATATCCATGCCACCGGCAACATCTGTGGCACGCACCCGTCAGATTATTAACCAGGTGGATTCCATCCTGGCTTCCGATCCTGCCATTCAGAGTCGTGAGCAGATTCAGGGATATAACTTCATTGCTGGTGCCGGATCCGATCAGGCCACGTTCATCATCAAGCTGAAGCCTTTCTCTGAACGTCAGAAGGGATTGTGGTGGAAGATCTCCGGACTGTGGCAGGGAGACGGCATCTACCGTTTCTTCCTCAATCCCTATGAGGCACAGGGCGTGCTGGCACAGATCTACATCAAGACAGCTCATATCAAGGATGCTCAGGTGCTGGCCTTTGCGCCGCCTATGATTCCTGGCTTCTCTGCCAACAGTGGCGTGTCGATTGTGATGCAGGACCGTACGGGAGGTAGCCTGAACCATTTCTTTGAGGTTACGAAAGATTATCTGGCAGAACTGAACAAACGACCGGAGATTCAGGCTGCACAGACCTCCTACAACCCAAACTATCCACAGTATATGATTCATGTGGATGTGGCCAAGTGTAAGCAGGCTGGCATCTCTCCCTCAGTCGTACTTTCCACGTTGCAGGGATATTATGGTGGTCTCTACGCTTCCAACTTCAATGCTTACGGAAAGCTCTACCGTGTCATGGTACAGGGTGATCCCTCGTCGCGTATGACACCAGAGTCGCTGAACAGTGTTTATGTCCGTACGCCGGCAGGAATGTCACCCATTCTGGAGTTCTGTAATCTGGAGCGCGTCTATGGTCCGTCGAATATCAACCGTTTCAACCTGTTCACATCTATCAATGTGACGGCAACGGTGGCTGATGGCTATTCCACGGGTGAGGCTATCAAAGCCGTGGAGGAAGTAGCCAAGCAGACGCTGCCGGCAGGTTATACCTACGACTATTCCGGTCTGACCCGTTCCGAGGCTTCGTCAAGTAACTCAACGGCATTGATCTTTGTACTTTGCTTCATCTTCATCTATCTGATCTTGAGTGCACAGTATGAGTCGTATATCCTGCCGCTGGCTGTGGTGCTGTCAGTACCTTTCGGTCTGGCAGGTGCGTTCCTCTTCACTCAGCTCTTTGGGCATTCTAACGATATCTACATGCAGATCTCGTTGATTATGTTGATCGGATTGTTGGCAAAGAATGCCATCTTGATTGTACAGTTCGCCCTAGAGCGCCGTCAGACGGGTATGGCCATCTCGTGGTCTGCCGTCTTAGGTGCCGCTGCCCGTTTGCGTCCGATCCTGATGACCTCTCTCGCCATGATTATTGGTCTGTTACCTATGATGTTCGCCTCGGGTGTGGGTAAGAACGGTAACCAGACCTTAGGTGCTGCTGCCGTGGGTGGTATGCTTATCGGTACGCTGCTCCAGATCTTTGTCGTTCCTACCTTGTTCGTCATCTTCCAGTCTCTCCAGGAGAAGATCTCCCCGATGAAGTTCGATGATGAGGAGAACGAGGATGTGGCCGCAGAGCTGCAGCAATATGCGCATCGCCCTGTGGAATATCAGGTAGAGAGCTGACATGAATAAGGAGGCAATAGTCAATAATGTAGAATAATAAGGAATATGAAGAAAGTAATAATCGTATTATCCACAGTCTTCCTGCTGTCGGGTTGCGGTCTTTATACCAAATATGAGCGCCCTGACGTGAATACTGAAGGGTTGGTGCGCGATCCATTGTCTGTTACCGATACGCTGAAGGTGAACACCGATGAGAACTTCGGCAATATGCCATGGCGTAGCGTGTTCACTGATCCCAAACTGCAGGCACTTATCGAACAGGGACTGGAGAAGAACGCTGATCTTCTGAATGCTGCCCTGAATGTGAAGATGGTGGAAGAACAGCTGAAGGTGGCTAAGCTCGCCTTTGTGCCGGGCTTTACCTTCTCCCCCCAGGGAACGATCTCATCGTGGGACGGTGGGAAAGCCACGAAGGCCTACTCACTGCCTGTGAGTGCTTCGTGGAGCGTCGATCTCTTTGGAAACCTGCTCAATCAGAAACGTAGTACGCAGATGGCGCTCTTGGCAACTAAAGATTATCAGGTTGTGGTGAAGACGAATATCGTCAGTGGCATCGCCAACCTCTATTATACGTTGCTGATGCTCGACCGCCAGCTGTCGATTGTCGAGGATATGCAGCTGCTTGTGAAGGACACCTGGGACAAGATGAAGGTGATGAAGGATACCCGTGTAGGCTATCGCTCTACCGCTGTGCAGAGTGCAGAGTCGAACTACTACTCTGTGGAGACACAGAAGACGGATCTGAAAAGACAGATCCGCGAGGTGGAGAACTCCTTGTCATTGCTCATCGGACAGCCAGCACAGACCATTGCCCGCGGCACAATTGAGGAGCAGTCGCTGCCAACGAACCTGGCTACGGGTGTGGGCATCCAGATGCTGAATAACCGTGCTGATGTGCATGCGGCAGAGATGAAGCTGGCCCAGTGCTTCTATGATATCAACACTGCACGCAGCCGTTTCTATCCCAATATCACCATCACGGGAACCGGTGCCTATACCAATAACAACGGTGCTGTGAACCCTGGAAAGATCCTTCTCTCGGCAGTAGGTAGCTTGGTACAGCCCATCTTCCAGCACGGACAGATCGTTGCTGGACTGAAGGTGGCAAAGATTCAGTACGAACAGGCTTACAACAGTTGGCAGCAGAGTCTGCTTGCGGCAGGTAGTGAGGTGAGCAATGCCCTCGTGCTCTATCAGGCCAGTGCCGAGAAGAGTGCTATCGAGTCGAAGCAGATTGAAGTACTTCAGAAGAACGTGGTTGACACCAAGGCCCTCATGGCCAGCAGTGGCAGCACCTATCTCGAAGTGATTCAGGCACAGAGCAGTCTGCTGAGTGTCCAACTCTCCAAGGTGGCCGATGACTTCTCCAAGATGCAGGCCGTCGTGAATCTCTATCAGGCACTGGGAGGGGGGAGCCAATAGTTCTTTGAACTTTGAACTTTGAGCTTTGAACTTTATGATTACTGTTCAGTAACGAAGTCCATTCTCAAAGTTCAAAGTACACAGGAACAGAGCAAATCATAAAGTTCAAAGTTCAAACCTCAAAGTTCAAAGTTTATGAGTGAAATAAGTCCTAAGGCCGAGATCAGTCCCAAGGCTCAAATCGGCGAAAACTGTAAGATATTCCCGTTCGTGTATATCGAGGACGATGTGGTGATCGGCGACGGCTGTATCATCTTCCCCTTCGTAAGCATCCTCAACGGCACACGGATGGGTGGACACAACAAAATCCATCAAGGGGCCGTTATCGGTGCCCTGCCGCAGGATTTTGATTTCCGAGGGGAGAAATCCGAGTGTATCATCGGTGATAATAACATCATCCGCGAGAACGTGGTCATTAACCGTGCCACCCATACGGGAGGACAGACGGTGATCGGTAACGACAACTTCCTGATGGAAGGTGCCCATATTTCGCATGATACCAAGGTAGGTAACCAGTGTGTGTTCGGTTATGGAACGAAGATCGCAGGTGACTGTGAGATCGGCAATGGCGTGATCTTCTCCTCCAGTGTCATCGAGAATGCGGCCACCAGGGTAGGAGAGGGCGTCATGATTCAGGCTGGTACCACCTTCTCGAAAGATGTTCCACCTTATATTATAGCAGGGGGTACACCTGTAGGTTATGGTGGCGTGAATATGACGATGTGTAGGAGCTACGGCATCAGCGACAAGGTGCTGAAGCATATTGCCAATGCCTACCGTCTGGTATTCCACGGACAAACCAGTTTGTTCGATGCCATGAACCAGATCAAGGATCAGGTGCCCGACAGCGAGGAGATCCGGAAGATCACCGACTTCCTGGGAACCACTCAGAAGGGTATCATCACCAAACTGTAATTCCCAGTTTGTCCCAAAAGAAAAGAATGTCCGTAATTCCATCACGACGCGCTTATGTCAAGTGATGGAATTACGGGCATTTTCACCTATTTATATTCCGCATGACACTTCCCCTCACTCTTATGGGCGGGGTAGGAGTTGGGCGTCTATAGTTAAATTAGCCATGCAGCCGATATAAAACTCTTGTCCATCGATAAACTAATAGAATTCCAATCGACTATATTTGCCAATTCATCATCAATTCGTAATACTATTCGCGCTTTTTCTTTTTTTTAAGCTATCAATAGAACAATTTAATAACCAAATATTGTATTTTGTCGATAAATAAATTGTTTATAAAGGTTAAAAACACTCTTTCATCTTAAAATAATCATAGTTTTATTTTCTCGTTTCATTAAACTATATTATCTTTGCACCGAGTTTATAGGCTCACTTCGTGGTACGAGCATAATTGAGGCTGGAACTCAAACTAACAAAGGCCATTCAGAGTAACGGCTAATCAGGAACGGCAGATAAGATGGATGCCGAACCAAGAGAGATTAATAATAAACATAATATATTAATTAATTCAAGAACAAAACAATGAAAAGGTTTTTACTTTTTGTGATGATGTGTGTCTGCGTGTCGATAGGGACGTGGGCAGATGTGAGTATTCGTGAAGGTAGTACTGCCGATGAAGTGATTGTTGAAGTAACTGGCGATTCCTATGGACAGTTTGCATCACATAACTTCACAGACGCTGAAAAAGCCCTGCTCGACCGGGCTAAATTGACTCTCGTGGGTAAGTTTAATGAAAGTGATTTGCAGAAATTCCGTGATATTGGAAAGAACAATGCTACTACTGTGAATTTCTGGGATGCCGAGTTCGCCCCGAAAACTGTCTATACTGGGGATGTCCCTAAGGAAGTTAGTTCGCAAACTTTCGAATATTGGAATAGTGTTACATCGATCATAATGTCAGACAAAGAGACACTACCTTTAGATAGACAAAGTTTGATGGGCAATACTAAGAATACAATAACTACTGCTAAGATAGCTGGTGCAATAGATGTTCCGGATGAAATGTTTGTTAATTCCGAAAAGTTGACATCTGTTACTTTCTCAAGTAAAGTAAAAAGTATTGGCAAACAAGCGTTTAAATGTCCTAATCTTGCCACATTGGATTTCGGAACAGATTCTCATATTACTTATATTGGAGTAGAAGCATTCCAAGGTGCCGGCCAGCTAGTTAAAGATGAAAACGGAGATGTCTATCCTTTCCCTCATAACAAAGATGGTGTACTGACAATACCGAACACGGTCAAGAAGATAGACCAGTATGCATTTAACAATGTGCCTATAAAGACAATTGTCATCAATAAAGAATCTCAACTTGAGTCGATTGAGAATTATGCGTTCTTCTATGATAGTAAAGACAGGAAGATTGCTCCTCTGAATGATATTTATGTTTATGCAGATAAGGAAATTGAATGTGCCTTCGAAGCATTCTCTCCAATGCATACTGACGGACAAACAGACATAGGTACCGTTCGTACACGTTTGCATTACCCAACAAATCACTATGACTTTTATGTGGGTGAATGGAAAAGTCAGATTAATGGAGGTAAGGTGCAAGGTCACGATGATCTTCTTGCTTTAAGAAAGGTCATTGACGGAACTGGACATACGATTGAAGGAGAAACCGTCGTTTGCACTCCTAAGACAGGAATCGGATGGCAGAGATTCGTGTCTTCTGGTATTCCCGTAACGTTTGACATGGACTGGCGTACTTACTCGGATATTGTTGACAGAATTGTTCCCAACTATGCGGATAAAATAGCAGATGTATACATTGTGTGTGGCTATGAGGGCGGGAAAGCCGTTCTGAAACAAATGAAGCAAGGTGATGTTATTCCTGCTGGGACAGGAGTTGTTATCCATCATTATGTAACAAAAGAAGGAGGTGGAATGTTGATGTTCCCTCATTTGACAGCCCAAGAGGCATCTATAAGGGGGCTAACTGCTGATGATCTCAAACCTTACCGCTTTGTGAGCGATGACGATAAGCGTGGTGCTGTAGGCGCATCAGAATGGAATACGGATGAATATGCTTTTGCAAAAGGCATGAAGTATGTGGGTATTGAAACACATGATTATGTCTCTAACGGACAATCATATCACAACTATTTGGAGGCAATCCACTGTATGGGAGTAGAACGTGCAATCTACAATGCTGAGAACGGAAATTATGTTAATTACAACACATTGGAGATGCAGGCTTATAGCGGTCAGAAAGTGACCTATCGTAATTTCTTCTTCGGCAATGGCGAAAAGTTACAAGCAAGCATGAATGCTGGAAGCATAGGAAAAGGTAAAGACTGGAATGCAACTACCGATGGAAAAATGGGCTGGGGTTTCTTCCGCTGTATGACTGATATGTATGCCATCAACAGTAAGGCCTTCTTGCATTATCCTGCAGATGTGTTCACTCAATCTCATTCTGCATCCCCTGGTACAATAACAGAAGGAGTTACTGCCTCTGCGAAGACTTTTGATAATATGATTCTACTGGATGAGGATTTATCTTCTCCGTCTTCCATAGCAACAGGTATAACTACAATGGATCAAGAGACTACGACAAGGAATGAGGGTTATTACACGATTCAAGGTGTTAAAGTATCCATTCCTCAAAAGAATGGTCTGTATATACATAATGGTAAGAAATACGTTGTGAAATGAAAAAGATACTATATATAGCACCGCAGACAGAGGTGGTAGTACTTCGCCTGTCTGCTCCATTGACTCTGGATGACCTTTTTACTGGGAGTCAGGAAGAAGAGAATAAGGATCCATATGCTGGAGCAAAAGAGAACGATAGCCTCTTTGATGGTGATCCTTTCGGCAGCCTTTGGGATGATGATCCAGTAGAGGATCCGTTCGCTATCGGCGACTAATATGACTTATCCGTGATACAAACACGACAAGTAAAAACTTATATAGAATTCAAAACTTGAGTTAATTATGTGAGGGAGAGGCGTACCGCGAGGTACGCCTCTCTTTATGATTCTCTGTGTGCCACCCCTGATCCTTAAACTCCCCTTCGCCTTCAATCTCCGTTAACTCCTCAGACTCTGCGTGATTATAATGATTGCCTTGTTCTCAGCAGGACAAATAGGCTGTAAACAATTTCCCATAGAGAAAGATTGAAAGTGCCTTCACACCTTCACACTTTTGCAAGGTGTTGACTACAAGGTCTTAACATGTGAAGGCACATTCACGCACCTTCACACCATCGTGTTGCCAAAAAGTGTGAAGGCTCAACAGTAGTGCACGATTTGCGCAACGGTTCTGCACACTTTGTGCAAAGGGTCTGCACAACTTGTGCAAACGTCATGCACAACTTGTGCACCCGTCTTGCACAATTTGTACTGATGCTATCCATTCAAGTGGCGCATATGTTTTTTGTTATAGCTTCGCAATTTCATCAGGTGTAAGACCTGTACTTTGGACAATCAACTCTGTGGGAACACCTGCTGCCCTCAGACTTTTCGCAATCAGTCGTTTCTCTTCTTCACGTCCTTCTTCACGTCCTTCTTCACGTCCTTCTTCACGTCCTTCTTCACGACCTTCCGCTCGTCCTTCCTCAAGTCCTTTTGCTCGTCCTTCCTCAAGTCCTTCAGCAAGTCCTTTTGCCCGTCCTTCCTCAAGTCCTTTTGCCCGTCCTTCCTCAAGCCCTTTTGCCCGTCCTTCAGCAAGACCCTCTGCCAAACCTCCTTCCCGTGCATCGTCAATCTGACTCTGCAGCACTACCTTGTTCATGATCTCATGCTCGTATGCCCATCGCTCCTCGTCGGACATTTTCATGTACTGTAATTTCTCTTTGGCTTCAGCAAGTCCAGGGGCGGTCGTGTCATCGTTGATGCGCCCGTCTTTGAGGTAGGAAATCCATTCCTCCAAGGGTGTGCGTGCCACCTTGTTGAACTCGTTCACGCGGATCAGGTAGTACTCTGGAAAGATGTTCAGGGAGTTGTGAACACCGAGCGCATTCAGTTCCTTGGGACTCATCTGCAGAAGGTCGTTGGTGTGCACGCCGACGAACTGTGTCTTGCCATGATAGAGGTAGTCGGCCCCCTCGCCGAGATTGAAGTATAAGATAATCAAAAATGAGGGCAGAACAAAATATTTTGTTTGTTTTTTGTCTTGCCAATGATTGATTATATGATTTCGTCTAAAATCCCACGGATATACCCCGTTCAATAGGAAGCGGTGCAGGGGATGCCGGCGGCAATGACTCGGTCGCGGATGCTGTCAAGTTCCTCATGGGTAGCCTTCAGCAGGTCATGGTCGGGAGTCTCGCGGTCGATGGTATAGATCATCACCTGTTGGGGGGCGATGTCCTTTACCGCTTCGAGCCATGGTGCCACATATTCCTCTCCTGTGTTATCCACACTCTCCCCCTCAGACAGTCCTTTCATAAACATCGTCTGGATAATGACGTGTCCGTTAAACAGTTTGAGGTTCTCAATGATCTTCCGTACATCGTATTTCCCCGTGGGACGGTCCACCTTATTTATATATAGCGGGTCTATGGTGTCAAGTTTCAGAATATTGTTATCTACTCGCATGAGGGCAGCGCGCACCTCCGGTTTATGGATCATCGTACTGTTGCTTAGCACAGACACCTTTGCCTTGGGGAAATAGCGGTCGCGAAGGCGTAGGGTGTCATCGATGATTTCCGGGAAATGGGGATTGGCTGTCGGTTCTCCGTTACCGGCGAAAGTGAACACATCGGGTGTAGGACCGTTCTGCTGCATGTCCTGGAGCTTTGCTTCCAAGGCGGTAGCCACCTCCTCACGAGATGGCATCTTCTGTTTGGGGCGGTGGTCACCATTGAATCCGCATTCGCAATAGATGCAGTCGAAGGTGCACACCTTACCGTCTCCCGGCAGGAGGTTGATGCCTAAGGATACACCTAAGCGGCGACTGTGGACTGGTCCGAAGATCGGACTGGGGTAGATGATTGTTGCCATATTGTTACTTTTTCTACTGCAAAGGTAATAAAAAAAGAAAAAAGAGAATGTTAAAAACCGATAAAAAGCCATACGGCTGAATGCAATTCTTCTTTCTTCGTTCTTCATTCTAAATTTAAACTCGTATCTTTGCAGGCAAATGCGAGAAAGACGGGCTTCAGACACCTGTCACTTGTGTTGTTTTTGTTGTAATACGGCCATTTACAATGGGAAAGAAGAAAAAGTCAGCCCGCAACCACAGAGGATTGCAGGCAATTACTCTATGTATAAGTACGGCGATGGTGCTCATCCTTTTGGGCATGGTCGTTTTTTCCGTACTCACAGCCAAGAACCTTTCTACTTATGTCAAAGAGAACCTCACGGTGACCGTGATGCTGGCGGAGGATATGACGAATCCCGAAGCATTGCGCCTGTGCAGGGAACTGCAGGTACGGCCCTACGTGAGCAGTCTGTCGTTTGTCAGTAAGGAAGAAGTGTTGGAGGAGCAAAAGAAGGAATTAGGTGTGGACCCCAGTGAGTTTGCCGGCACGAATCCTTATACCAGTAGCATCGAACTGCGCTTGGCGGCCGACTATGCCAATCAGGACTCCCTGAAATGGATCTCTGCTGAGCTGAAGAAGAACTCACAGGTTCAGGAACTGGAGTATCCCCTCGACCTGATCAACGACGTGAACAGGACCTTGAACAAGACCAACATCGTACTATTGGTCTTGGCTGTGTTGCTGAGCATCGTGTCTTTCTCACTGATCAACAATTCGGTGAAGTTAGGCATCTATGCTCGTCGATTCTCCATTCATACCATGAAGTTGGTGGGTGCCTCTTGGGGCTTCATCCGTCGTCCTTTCATGAAAAGAGCCCTGTACATCGGTGTCTGTGCGGCACTGATCGCTATTATCGTGTTAGGCATCGGCGTCTATGTGCTTTATACCTACGAGCCGGGTGTGCTTGCTGTGATCACCCGTGAGGTGATGATCATCACGGCGGCGGCAGTCTTGGTGTTCGGTATCCTGATCACCCTCCTCTGCTCTTATTTCTCTGTGAACAAGTTCCTGAGAATGAAAGCAGGAGAACTGTATAAGATTTAGGAGCCCACCCCGGCCCTCCCAAAGGGAGGGAGGAGGAAGGAGAAAGGAGGAAGGAGACAGGAGACAGGAGGAAGGAGAAAGGAGACGGGAGGAAGGAGAAAGGAGTAATCATAAAGTTCAAAGTTCAAAGATCAAAGTTCAAAGATCATAGTTCAAAGTTCAAAGTTCAAAGATCAAAGTTCAAAGTTCAAAGTTCAAAATTCAAAGTTCAAAGTTCAAAGAATAATATATGGATAGAAGAAATTTTGCATTTGACCGCGTGAACTTCATCCTGCTGGCTGCGGGCATGGCAGTGGTGATTCTCGGTTTTGTCTTAATGAGTGGCAGCGGCTCTACGGAGGAGTCGTTTAATCCGGAGATTTTCAATACGATGCACATCAAGGTGGCTCCGGTGGTAACATTCCTCGGATTCGTGTCCATTGTCTATGCCATTTTGCGCAAGCCAAGAGATGGTAAGAATAGTTAGTTGAGTATTGACATTATATAGTTGTAGATTACTTAATGGATTGGTTAGAAACAGTTATCATTGCCATTGTTGAGGGACTGACGGAGTTCCTGCCTGTCTCATCGACAGGGCACATGATCATCACGCAGAATCTGTTGGGTGTTCCGCAAGGGGATCCCTTTGTGCATGCCTTCACCTTTATTATTCAGTTTGGTGCTATCCTATCGGTGGTGTGCCTGTATTGGAAGCGCTTCTTTCAGTTCGACCATACGCCCGCCCCAGAAGGAAGCAGCCTTTTCCAGAAACTGCGTCATAAGTATTATTTCTATTGGCTGCTGCTCGTAGGTGTGCTGCCTGCTATCGTGGTAGGCTTACTGGCAAAGAAATCAGGACTGCTCGACTGGTTGCTCGACAGTGTTGAGGTCGTGGCCGTTATGCTGGTGGTGGGAGGTGTCTTCATGCTTTACTGCGACCGGATCTTCAATAAAGGCTCCGAATCCAACCAGCTCACGGAGAAAAGGGCTTTCAATATTGGTCTATTCCAGTGTATCTCGGTGATTCCCGGTGTGTCGCGATCGATGGCCACCATCGTGGGCGGTATGGCCCAAGGACTGACTCGCAAGCGTGCTGCGGAGTTCTCGTTCTTCCTGGCCGTTCCCACCATGGCAGGAGCTACGTTCCTCGATTTGCTCGACTTACTGAAAGATGATGCCGCATGGGCTACTTCACATAATATCACAATGCTGATCCTGGGGTGCGTCATCGCCTTCATCGTGGCCCTGCTGGCCATGAAGTGGTTCGTAGCCTTCCTCACGAAATATGGTTTCAAGGCCTTCGGTATCTATCGGATTATCGTTGGCGGTATCATCATTGTGTTGCTGCTGACCGGTCACTCACTCGCAATGGTAGATTAAATGAATTTTCGCACAGGAGAGATTCTCTATATCGACAAGCCGTATGCCATGACCAGCTTCGGTGCCTTGGCACATATCCGGTACCTGCTGACCAAGAAGATGCGGTACAAGGTGAAAGTGGGGCATGCCGGAACACTCGACCCGTTAGCAACAGGTGTGCTGGTGCTTTGTACGGGTAAGAAGACGAAGGAGATCGAATCACTGCAAGCCCATACCAAGGAATATGTGGCCACATTACAGTTGGGTGCCTCAACGGCGAGTCATGACATGGAGCATCCTGTGGATGCCGTGTTCCCTACTTCACAGATCACCCGAGAGAAGGTGGAGCAGGTGCTGGCGCAGTTCGTAGGAGATGTGGATCAGGTGCCTCCAGTATATAGTGCGGTATGTGTCAATGGCAAACGTGCCTACCAGCTGAGCCGTAAGGGCAAGGATTTTGAAATCAAGGCCAAGACCGTCCGTATCGAGAAGATCGAATTGCTGCACTTTGACGAGGAACTGATGCAGATGAGCATTCGCGTGGTATGTGGCAAAGGCACCTATATCCGCTCACTGGCCCGGGATATTGGTGAGGCATTGGAGTCTGCTGCCTATCTCACCTCTCTCTGCCGTACAAGGGTAGGGGAGGTATCCATTGATCAGTGTGTCACCTTGGAACAGTTCCCACAGTGGCTGAAGCAACAGGAACTGGAAGAGTTGAAGGATTGAAGAGTTGAAGGACTGAAGAATTGAAGGATTGAAGAGTTGAAGAATTGAATAATTAAGCAATCGACGATATGAAGTTATCACAATTTAAGTTTAAACTGCCAGAGGAACTGATCGCGCTCAATCCTCCTTATCACAGAGATGAGTGCCGATTGATGGTTCTTCACCGGAAGTCACAGACAATCGATATGTACAGGAAAGATGAGAATGGTGATCCTCTCAAAGACGAGGAAGGCAATCCCGTTTTCATGGATTTCCGCAACGTACTCGACTATTTCGATGAAGGCGATACGTTCGTGTTCAATGACACGAAGGTGTTCCCCGCCCGTTTATATGGAACGAAGGAAAAGACTGATGCAAAGATCGAGGTGTTCCTGTTGCGTGAGCTGAATGAGGATATGCGTCTGTGGGATGTGCTGGTGGAGCCGGCACGTAAGATCCGTATCGGTAACAAACTGTTCTTTGACGACAGCGGGACGATGGTAGCAGAGGTGATTGACAATACTACCAGTCGTGGACGAACCCTGCGTTTCTTGTACGACTGTCCTCACGATGAGTTCAAACGGGAACTGTATGCTTTGGGTGAGGCGCCACTGCCACACTATATCGTTGACCGACGGGCTGCGACAGAGGAAGACCTGACGGATTTCCAGTGTATCTTTGCCAAGAACGAAGGAGCCGTCACCGCTCCTGCCAGCGGACTGCATTTCTCTCGTGAGATGCTGAAACGCATGGAGATCAAAGGCATTGACTTCGCCTATATCACCCTACATTGTGCCTTGGGCAATTTCCACGATATCGAGGTGGAGGATCTGACGAAGCACAAGATGGACTCTGAGCAGATGTTTGTGAGCAAGGAGGCTTGCGAGATCGTGAACAGTGCTAAACGCAACGGTCGTCATGTCTGTGCCGTAGGAACGAGTGTGGTGAAAGCCACAGAGACTGCCGTGGGCACTGACAAGCTTCTGAAGGAGTATGAGGGGTGGACCAACAAATTCATCTTCCCGCCCTATGAGTTTGGGGTGGCTGATTCGATGATTGCCAATTTCTACCATCCGTTGTCAACCCTGTTGATGGAGACGGCTGCTTTTGGCGGTTACGACTTGGTGATGGATGCCTATGCCAAGGCAGTGAAGCACGGCTACCATTTTGGATGCTATGGCGATGCCATGCTGATCCTGGATGATTGATGGCTCGCCTCTATGGCTCACCAAATTGACAATTGATTAAAGTTTCGTTAGTACATTCTTTCGTTGTTTTGTTGCCCTTGCGGGCAGAAATCTCACAAATAATATCAAAATCTTACAAAATCCTATATGGCTAATTTGTTTGATTTGTTTAGATTATGTAGGATTTCTCGCCGCAGGCGATCTCCAAAGACATCCGAAAGTTCATTAATTGAGCGAGAGATGCATAAGGTGTATTTGGGCTTGGGCAGTAACCTGGGCGACCGCCATGCGAATATCGAAAGGGCCATTGCCTTGGTGAGTGAACGGATAGGAAAGGTGATTCGATGCTCCTCGGTCATAGAGACCGATCCTTGGGGCTTCGACTCTGAGAACCGATTCCTCAATGCCGTCTTACTCTGTGAAACGATACTCACACCCCGGCAGGTGTTGCGTAAGACACAAGGCATCGAGCGTGATCTGGGAAAGAGGAGACAACATGCCACCCAACGTCAAAGTTCCAATACTAAAGTTCAAAGTTCCAGGTTCAAAGTTCAAAGTACTGAGTATCACAACCGTCCTATTGACATTGATATTCTCCTGTATGATGATCTCACGGTAGATGAGGCCGATCTGCAGATCCCCCATCCAAGGATGCAGGAACGTGACTTCGTGATGATTCCCTTACAAGAGGTGATGCAAGGATAGTTTGCAAAAAAAAAATCCCCACTCAATCGGGTGGGGATTTTTATGTGACTGTGCATGCTTATCGACGAAGACCCAGGGACTTAACGATGGCGCGGTAGCGCTCAATGTCACGATCCTTCATGTAGTCAAGCAGAGCACGACGCTTACCAACTAACTTAGTCAGAGAACGTGCGGTTGCATGATCCTTGTGGTTCTTCTTCAGATGCTCGGTGAGGTGGGAAATACGATAAGAGAAAAGAGCAACCTGACTCTCTACTGAACCGGTGTCCTTAGCGCCACCCTTGCCATACTTCTCGAAAATCTCAACTTTCTTTGCTTTGTCTAAATACATAATTTTACTGTGATTAATACTTTTGCAATAACATTTTTCCAACGCGATCCCTGCCTAATCACATGCAGACTACGTCGTCAAATGCTTCGGATTTTCCGAAATGCGGGTGCAAAGGTACTATGAATAATTGAAAATGGGAAATTGAAAATGGAAAAATATGGTATATTGACGAGGATTGTGATTACTTTTAATGATAATTAACATGATAAAAGGTGCCTGTTCATGATTTCTCTGGTCATCATACCTCATTTCTCACATAAAATGATTACCTTTGCACGCGTTTTTCAAATTATTTGGTATGCAGGATATCAGAAACATAGCAATTATTGCCCACGTTGACCATGGTAAGACCACATTGGTGGATAAGATGATGCTGGCAGGGAACCTGTTCCGTGAAGGACAGAATCTCAGTAGTCAGGTTTTGGATAGTAATGATCTGGAACGCGAGCGCGGCATCACCATCCTTTCCAAAAATGTGTCCATCAACTGGAAGGGAACCAAAATCAATATCATCGACACCCCGGGACACAGTGACTTCGGTGGTGAGGTGGAGCGTGTGCTGAATATGGCCGATGGCTGTCTGCTGCTGGTGGATGCCTTCGAAGGCCCGATGCCCCAGACGCGTTTTGTGTTGCAGAAAGCTCTGCAGATCGGACTGAAACCCATCGTGGTGGTGAACAAAGTGGATAAACCGAACTGCCGACCGGAAGAGGTGTATGAGATGGTGTTCGATCTGATGTTTGCCCTGAATGCTACGGAGGACCAGCTTGATTTCCCTGTGGTTTATGGATCGGCAAAGAATGGCTGGATGGGAGAAGACTATAACAATCCAACCAACGACATTACATACTTGCTTGATAAGATCATCGAGGTGATTCCTGCCCCCCAGCAGTTGGAGGGTGATCCGCAGATGCTCATCACCTCTCTCGACTATAGTAGCTATACCGGTCGTATCGCCGTAGGGCGTGTGCATCGCGGAACATTGCGCGGTGGCATTAACATCTCTATTGCCCACCGTGATGGAACCATTGAGAAGACAAAGATCAAGGAACTGCATACCTTTGAGGGAATGACGCATGTGAAGACCGACCATGTGGATAGTGGTGACATCTGTGCCGTGATCGGTTTGGAGAAGTTCGAGATTGGTGATACCATCACTGATTTTGAGAATCCCGAGGCGCTGCCGCCCATTGCCATCGATGAGCCGACGATGTCGATGCTCTTCACCATCAACGACTCACCGTTCTTCGGTAAGGAGGGGAAGTTCTGCACCAGTCGTCATATCCAAGACCGACTGAACCGTGAGCTGGAGAAGAACCTTGCTTTGCGGGTGGAATCCTTCGAGGACAGCACCGATAAGTGGCTGGTAAGCGGTCGTGGCGTGCTTCATCTCTCTGTGCTCATTGAGACGATGCGCCGCGAAGGTTATGAACTGCAGGTGGGACAGCCGCAGGTGATCTATAAGGAGATCGACGGCGTGCGCTGTGAACCTGTTGAGGAACTGACGATTAATGTGCCGGAGGAGTTCTCGAGTAAGATGATCGACATGGTGACGCGCCGTAAGGGGGAGATGACCAGTATGGAAACCCAGGGCGATCGTGTGAACATTGAGTTCGACATCCCCTCGCGTGGCATCATCGGTCTGCGTACCAATGTGCTTACGGCATCACAGGGTGAAGCCATCATGGCGCACCGCTTCAAGGAATATCAGCCATATAAGGGAGAGATTACCCGTCGTGTGAACGGTTCAATGATATCCCAGGAAACGGGCTCGTCCTTTGCCTATGCTATCGATAAGCTCCAGGATCGTGGAAAGTTTTTCATTGATCCCGGTGAGGAAGTGTATGGCGGACAGGTCGTGGGTGAACATGTGCACGACAATGACCTGGTGATCAATGTATGCAAGGCCAAGCAGCTTACCAATGTGCGCGCTTCAGGAACCGATGAGAAAGCACGTATCATCCCCAAGACCGTCATGTCGCTCGAGGAATGTCTTGAGTATATCAAGGAGGATGAATACGTGGAGGTGACACCGAAGTCGATGCGCATGCGCAAGATCATCCTCGACCACCTGGAGCGCAAACGTGCTGCCAAGGACTGATGGGAGATGAGAGATCGCGACAGTGAGATTTTACGCATCGCCGTGCCCAGCATAGTGAGTAACATCACCGTTCCACTGCTGGGGTTGGTGGATGTGGCCATTACCGGTCATTTAGGAGCTGCGGCGTATATCGCAGCGATCAGCATCGGCAGTATGGTGTTCAACACCACCTACTGGTTGTTCGGCTTCCTACGAATGGGCAGTAGTGGACTCACCTCGCAGGCATTGGGTCGGCGAGATCTCGCGGAGGTAACCCGCTGGTTGGTGCGCGGCTTAGTACTTGCCTTGTCATTCGGCCTGTTGCTGATCTTGTTCCAATGGCCGATCAGGGAAGCGGCATTGTGGCTGATGGATCCTACGGAGGAAGTGCGGCAGCTGGTAATCACTTATTATCAAATCTGTATCTGGGGTGCCCCTGCCATGTTGGGACTCTATACCTTGAACGGCTGGTTCATCGGGATGCAGAACTCAAGGATTCCGATGGTGGTGGCCATCACACAGAACATCGTAAACATCGCTGCCTCCCTTCTGCTGGTCTTCGGCATGGGCATGAAGGTGGAGGGGGTTGCCTTAGGAACGCTTATCGCCCAGTGGGTGGGATTCCTGATGGCTAGTTTCCTTTGCCATCGTTTCTATGGGAAACAGTTAAGTGGCGTTCTTTCATTATATCGTTATAATGTTATACCGATATTACGAAGCAATGAAATCAAACGATTCTTCCAGATTAACCGTGATATTTTCCTTCGTACACTTTGCCTGGTGAGCGTGATGCTGTTCTTCACCTCTGCGGGATCGTGGCAGGGGGAAGTGATTCTGTCGGTGAACACCCTGCTGATGCAGCTGTATCTGCTGGTAAGCTATGTGTTGGATGGCTTTGCCAATGCTGCAGAGGCCATGAGCGGCAAATACTGGGGAGCAGGAAACTTGTCAGCATTCCGTGATACGGTGCGTCGCTGTTTTGTGTGGGGTGGTCTCTGCGCCATCCTGTTCACAGGGGTGTATGTGTTGGGGGGAGATGCTTTCCTGGGGTTGCTCACCGATGAGTCATCGGTAATCGGACTGTCTCATCAATATGTATGGTGGGCCTATTTGATACCTCTTTGCAGTATCGGTGCCTTTATCTGGGATGGTATCTTTGTAGGTATCACTGCCAGCAGGGCCATGCTGATTTCCTCATTTGTGGCTGCAGTGGTATTCTTCATCTTGTATTATGTCCTGCGCAGTCCATGGGGCAACCACGGCTTATGGTTAGCCATGAATGCCTATCTTCTTTGTCGAGGAGCGGTGCAGACGGGTATCTATTTCCGTTCGATTTTGGGAGTAAGAAAAGAAACGAAATGATATTGTGATTTATAAAAATAGAATATGGAAGTCATACAGAGTTTTACGATCAACCACACATGTCTGAAACCAGGCATCTACGTATCACGCATCGATAGAGGTTTCACCACTTTCGACCTGCGTATCACTGAACCCAACAAGGAACCAGCGGTCGCTCCTGCTGCCATGCACAGCTTGGAGCACTTGATGGCCACATGGTTCCGCAACAGCGAGGTCAAAGATGATGTGGTCTATGTGGGGCCAATGGGCTGTCTCACCGGCATGTATATCATCATGACGGGAACATACACTGCCGAGGACATGCGCCGGCTAACCATCGAGTGTTTGAAATGGATTCTCACCCAGACAGAAGTGCCTGCCACAACTCCCGAGACCTGTGGCAACTGCCTGCTTCACGACCTGCCTATGTGCAAGTGGGAGAGTGCCCGTTATCTCGACCGTCTGCAACATGACTTCCACAGTGAGTACACCAAGCTGCAGATCACCCTCGACGACGGTAAGGTGTTTGCTGATGCATAGTCCTTTCAAAGACTTTCGAGGAAGTGGCGTGTGACATTAAAAGAGCCTTCCGCCATACGGGCCCAGAAGTCGAAATACATGCTGGCCTTATTGTCCTTTAAGGGAATATCGCTGATAATGCGGAACGATATAAAAGGGGTGTGATATAGATGGCAGGTATGGGCAATGGCACAGCTCTCCATATCCACTGCCTTGGCTTCAGGGAAGTGCTCAAGGATCGAGGACATCTTCTCCTTGGTATCCACAAACCAGTCGCCTGTGACAATCAGTCCGGGGTGGATCTGTGTCTGTGTGGTAGGGGAAGAACTGTCTGACAGCTTCTGCGCCTTCTCTACCAGTTCCACTGGCGATTTAAAGCGGGCGGGGGTACCGATGAGCTGTCCGTATTCCACTTCACTGCCGCAATAGACATCATGATAGGTGCATTCTGTGCTAACCACTACGTCCATCACATCCATGTTGACATCGGCGCCACCGGCTACACCCGTACTGATCACCAAGTCGGGATGATAGCAGTTCAGCATCTCCACGGCACCTACGGCGGCATTCACTTTCCCGATGCCGCTCTGCATCATCACCAGTTCGTTCTCGTTAATCATTCCCAGGATATAGTGTCGGCTGTTGTGCTTCTCGGCACGCTGATCCTCAAGGAGTGTCTTCAACTGAACGAACTCCTTCTCCATTGCAACAATAATACCTATTCTCATAATTGCTTGCAAAGGTAAGAAAATTAATTGATAATTGACAATTGAAAATTGAAATTTATTTGTATCTTTGCACTCGATATAAACGTTTATTGATTTATGAAAACCTTGAAGCCCTATCTGCCAGACATCCTGGTAGTGATTCTTTTTGCAGTTATATCGTTTGCCTATTTCTTCCCTGCCGACATCGAAGGGAAGATTCTCTATCGCCACGACTCATCGGCTGGTGTGGGTGCCGGTCAGGAGGCTAAGGAGTACTATGAGCGAACAGGTGAGCGCACCCGATGGACCAATGGTTTGTTTGGAGGTATGCCAACCTACCAGACATCCCCGTCGTATAACAGTACGACGGCGCTGGGCAAGGTGATGGATGCTTATCATCTGTGGCTGCCCGAGAATGTCTGGTATGTGTTCGTCTATTTGTTAGGATTCTATATCCTCTTGCGTGCCTTTGACTTCCGGCAGTGGATGGCTGCGCTGGGTGCTGTCGTGTGGGCTTTCTCCAGCTATTTCTTTATCATTATCGCTGCAGGACATATCTGGAAGGTGTGGGCCTTAGCCTATCTCCCGCCGATGATCGCTGGTCTGGTGCTGGCTTACCGGGGGAAATACCTGTGGGGACTGATCCTCACGGCCATCTTCACGGCTTTTGAGGTTAAGGCCAACCATGTGCAGATGACCTATTATTATCTGTTCGTGATCCTGTTCATGGTGATAGCCTGGTTTGTTGATGCTCTTCGCAAGAAGCAAATGGCCCATTTCCTGAAGGCAACAGCCGTATGTGCGGCAGGTGCTTCCATCGGTGTCTGCCTGAACCTCTCAAATCTCTATCATACGTGGCAGTATTCACAGGAGTCGATGCGTGGAAAGAGCGAACTGGTGAAAGAGAATACGGCCAACCAGACCAGTAGCGGACTGGAACGTGACTACATCACGCAGTGGAGCTATGGCATCGATGAGACATGGACTCTGCTGGTGCCCAACACGAAAGGTGGTGCCTCGATTCCGTTGACGCAGAGCAGCACTGCCATGGAGCATGCTGATAATAACTTTATCGAGATCTATCAGCAGTTAGGACAATACTGGGGAGAACAGCCCGGAACCAGCGGACCGGTGTATGTGGGCGCTTTCGTCTTGATGCTCTTCGTCTTGGGCTTGTTCATCGTGAAGGGACCGATGAAGTGGGCTTTGCTGGCTGCTACCATCCTTTCCATCTTACTATCGTGGGGAAAGAACTTCATGGGACTGACGGATTTCTTTATCGACTATGTTCCGATGTATGCAAAGTTCCGAACGGTGGCTTCCATATTGGTGATTGCTGAGTTCACCATTCCACTGCTGGCGATGCTGGCACTGAAGAAACTGCTGGATGAGCCTGAGCTGATGAAGCCAAGGATGAAGTATGTACTTATATCCTTCTTACTGACGGGAGGTATCGCCATGTTGTTCTCGCTGATGCCCTCTATGTTCTTTTCGAACTATATCTCATCTGCTGAGATGAATGCGCTGAAGAACGGCTTGCCACCGGAGTATCTGGCTCCGCTGGTGGCGAACCTGACGGAAATGAGGCAGGCCATGTTTACCGCCGACAGTCTGCGCTCGTTCTACATCATTCTGGTAGGTACGGGTATTCTGCTCGCTGTTGCCTTCGGTAAGCTGAAAAAGGAATATGCTGTGGGGATTATCCTGGTGCTCTGTCTTGTTGATATGTGGACAGTGAACAAGCGCTACCTGAACAACGATATGTTCGTGAACAAGAGTGAGCGTGAGGCTCCGCAGCCTAAGACGAATACGGATGAGTTTATCCTGCAGGATACAAGCGACCATGGTAACTACCGTGTGCTGAACCTTGCTTCGAACACGTTCAACGAGAA
>CACXMM010000019.1 GCA_902768785.1 uncultured Prevotellaceae bacterium | reverse complement strand
CGTCAAGCCCAGTCGCGAGCGCCGCATCCTCCGCGAACTGGAAGAGAGAAAGAATGCGCGGAAACCCTTGTTTTCATCCTCTGAAAACGCCGTTTTCGCGTCTGAAAACGTTGTTTCCACGTCCGAAAACGCCGTTTTCAGCGGAAAAGATCCCCTACTGGTTCCACCATGATGGCACCGAAGCAGGTGCCTTTCGTACAAAAGGAACATGAATCAGTGACAGTCTATATCTGTCACTTTTGGAGAGCATATATTTCATTTTGGCTAACTGCCCAACACGCTTTTCCTTGTTTTCGCTTTCAAAATGTAGTACCTTTGCACTGCAATCAGGGAGGTTGCCGGTGGTGCACCGCCGTATGTTTAACCACCCCAGGGTACGTCAGTGAAAGGAGGGACGACCCCAGGGGTACAAAGAAAGGAGGACTATATGTCAGTATTTTACCGATTATCACAGGTGAAAGGCGAGAACGCGAGGAACCGCGGCAAATGGTATGCCAAGGCTGTGATCACCGAGACGGTGGACATCAACGCGTAAGAGGGACTCTTTCGTTACACGCTAATTTCTGTATCAAAAGAACCGCCCCATGTTTTCCATAAGTTGTTTGGTTCATTTTATCTCGTATTTATTTGTTTATTCAGGAAAAAATATTAATTTTGCAAACAAAAGAAGTGTGATGAATCACCTTACGGACGAAGAACATAAGAAACAAATGGCCGATATGAAGGGGTTTGACGAACAAATGCCTTGCATCGGTATATTCTGGTATGACCCTAAGGACAAATCGTTCTTTGGTGTTCGAAAGAAGGAGATAACGCCGAAGATGGTTGAAGAAGCTGCCGACAAAGGCCTTCCTTTTATCAACTACCCCCATCTGCATAGGCAGGTGTGGATGAAAGAGTATTTCAAGGCACAGGCTAAGCATGAGGAGACCAAGTTTAAAGGCGACTATACACAAGTGCCCAGGGGGCGTGTGGCTTGGAACATTGACAAGTTCATTGTTCTTGTAGGCCATTGGGCAGAGCCAATTCTTGACGAACTTACGACCCTTATCGAAGAGGAATTCTCTCTTCCTTACTTCGAGTTTGTCTATGATGAGCATTGGGATCTTGGTCATGGCTGGTCTGGTGATATGTAAGTCTTGATTATGCTCTCAAGTTGGTCAATCTCTCTTACTACCAGTAAGTCCCAATTACCGTAAGTCTTAAGGTTGTTGGTAGCAGACGTGACAAGGGACAGGTTCTGTCACGCTTTCAAGAAACTATTGCTATAGTCTGTTATACATCCCTCTGTTATATGTAACAAAAGTCCCTCTGTCATTTATTAGCCTTACAACGATAGCCTTTCTTCATCACTCCAAATGTCAATACCTAATGAATATCTGGGTCAAAGTAACCCTTCTCAATAATCGAGTCGATTAGTTTTACAATTCGTCTTGCTTTTGAATCATCAATGCCGCATGGCATTATGTAAGGTTTCTCATCATTTACAAATTCAACAACAACACTGTATTTTCCCGGTACTCTTAGATTGATTGTTGGAACCTCTTCCGTTTTAGTCTTGGCCGTTACCCCACCTATTATGGCTCCAACAGGGCCAGCTACAACTGCACCCACAGCAGCCCTCTTTAACATACTGGCATTATCTACTTTGGTAACAGTTTGTGTTGAGGGTGGAATAGAAGGCCTAGAATCCAAATCAGAAGTTACGTAACAGGCTTTCATCTCATTATACTTTATTATTTTAGTATGATCTAAAACGATTATTTTGTGATCGTCGTATATTCTCAAATTTCCCTCTGTTCCGTTTTCACTATATGGCACTGCCCAAGTTCGCTTTCCGTATTTTTCATCCAAGCTTTGATTTATTGCTTTATTCTCCTCTATAAGTTTATTTCGCTTTTCAACCCATCTTTCTAATCTGGCATCTTCACGTTTGTTCTCTTTCTCACATTGCTTTTTGAACTCCTTGTTATCCATATGTGTCTGCAAAGCAATAGCAATGATGGCTCCAACCACAATTATTAATACATACTCCATAAAGCCCAATTATTAAAGTTACACTAATTTATTCATTACTCCCCAAAAATGATATACGCTTGAGTGGGAGCATATTTTTATCCTCATCACTCATCTTATCGTAGTATTCCTGCCACATTTCAATAAACTCATCACCATCTATCAGACGGATAAACTTATCGCCGCTTGACGCTGCATGTTTGGCATCTGTTGAATAAGTGCCAGAAGTTACAAACAAGGCAATATCGCCTGCTTTTAGTATTCCAAGCAATGCGCGAACATCGGCTGCGCCTGTTGCTGTATCTGGCTTGTGTTTAACTTGTACTTTGATACGTGGAGTTTTTGCCCCTAAGGGATCCGTATAAGCAACAATATCTATGCCTCCGTCCTTACCACGAGGGGCAACCGACTGGATATAATAACCCATAGCCTTGAGTAGTGAAGCAACCAGATCCTGGAATTCGTATGGATTCTTATTCTTCAAGTATTCACGGATACCGTTTACTGCTCTTTCCTCTAATGTTTCCAACTCAATCACTGTTTCTTTGGAAAGGTCGTTATCTTCTTCATGCTGAACAGTTGGTTTTACATCAGATTCTCCTTTGTTACGATACCAAACCTTGTATCTTTTCCATGCTTCGTCGCGCAATTTCTCAACTCCAAGATTCAATGCGTCTTCCCCCTCTGGTGTAATTGACCAACTGCCTTTCTTCTTGATAAGGAAACCTGCACGCGCATAATCTACAGATGCGAAATGCATGATGCTTTGCCAGCGGATGTTGCCTGTATTCTCCAAAATCTCTTTATCCCATGCAGTGAGATTTACAGCCTTTTCTACCTCTTGCATCAGAATACGTATGGGCATTGTTCCACCATTCTTCTGAAGAATGCTCAATGCTGCAAACATCGTATTTGCAGACGTTACATAAGTTTTTGATTTAGCTTTCATATCTTGTAGTTTTAATTATTCCATTGGCTTTATCATTGACTCGATGAAGGCGATTTCGCTTTCGTTCAAATTATATTTAGCGTAGAGTTCTTCATCAGACCACGGTTTAGAGAAATCTTGAAGAGGGACGTAACGGAAATTGGCTTTTGATAAGTGTTGAGTTGCAGTAACCATTGCAACTAACGCCCTAACAAACCTTGTCTTTAAGTATTTGTACATATTGTTACATTCATTTTGTGTTTCGAACACACTGAGCATCATATATGTTTCCGTGCATATCGTTCCTGGGGCCAGTATTTCTAGCGTCGATAATATTCTTTTCTGACCATTCTTGTCTGTTTCTCCAGCATGTTCAGCTGTAAGGCATGAAGTGATAATTTTCCATTTCCCAATCAGATTTCTGTTAGCGGGTACTTGTTCACTATCGTATGGGCCAATACCACCATTAAACCTTAATATAATATCACCCTTCTCTAATGGTTTAACATAAGTTCGAAGCCCGAAAGGTTTCTGGGAATATACAATACTGCCTAGGTACGTTTGACCTTCTATTTGAACTTTGCTCAAAATGGAAATTTCTTCTTGATGGCGGATAAGCACTTCTGAATCGCTCAAATTACGCATTGTTGGAATCTTTATTCCTGATTTACAAGAAACGAACTTACATAAACCCTCATATTCTTTATCGCGAAGGAAGTAACAGATACCACCTGCTACATCTACAGTTGGGAAGCAATCATGAGGATCAATATAGTCATAAAGACTACATATTTTTGTGTCGTGAAGCATATCATTTCTAAACTGTTCCAAGCCACGGCCACCATTATACCATTTAGCTGGCATTATCATGGAAATGTAGTTTGGTTTGGCCTGCTTAGCAATTTCAACAAAACGATGATAAACTGGTACAGCACTTACGCCTGCTCCTCCATCCATCACCTGATATGGCGGATTACCTACTATAGCGTCAAATTTCATATTTGAATTACTGTTGATTTTCCAGAAGTGTTTACCATCACGGAACGTGTTGATAACAACATCTGGACGTTCTGTAATGTTTTCAATTAAGTTTGGATAATACTGGGCGTTTACTCGGGTGTTGCGAAAACCTGAAAGGGTGCGCTTGGTGATGCTTTTGGCCATAGGGGTCTTACATACCACAAGGATGTTTTCTTCGATGGTGGCATCCCAAAGACTCATGGCAAAGCCGTGAGAGACCTCACCATATTTTTGTTTGGCAGCTTCAACCCTTGCACGATAGATGTTATAAGCCACGTAGAGCGGATAAAGTCCACTCTTGGAGTTAATTTCCAAAATGTGAGAATCCGTACGGAATACATCTTTAGTTACCTTGCCTTGATCTACATAACGGGGAATCGTTAATGTCTCTTTGAAATCCTCGTCGTAGAAACACCAGCCGCCTAAACAGTCACTCATGTGCATGTTTACCACACGCCATGGAGTTAAAACTGTTTCCTTGTCAGGGTTACGGAAGGTATTGAAAATGGCAGAAATACGTTCTATCCTTTCTTCTATCGTGAATTTATCAGCAGCTCTTGCCATCTCACGGATTCTTCTTCCAGCCTCGCGGAAGATGTCGGGATCATAGTATTTCTTGAACTTCTCAAACTTCTCCTTGTCAACACCCTTAGGCATAAACTCTTCCCACGATTGGTCGTCTATCAGAGAAACAAAGTTGTTAATCGTTATCTCCTCATTTTCATTCTTTAATTCAGCACCATAAATTAGCAATGGCATTCGGATAGAAATACCGCGTAAGATACTTATGGCATTTCTACGCTGGTTGCTCATAGCTTTCAGCTCTTCCAACCGTGCTTTTTCCTCAGGAGTAAGGTCTTTCTTCTTTTTCTTTTCAAGTTTTTCCTTCTCTTCGTACTGCTCCTTAGTAAAGCCTTGATTATTGATATCAATATCACCGGTCTTTGCCATCGCCTTAGTGGTTCCAATGGTCTTCTTCAGGTCATCGAAATCTTTTAGCTCTACCTCCGTCAGTTTCAGCAATTCATCATTATATAGCGCACCATCCTCAAAGCCGCACTGAACCACCTTTTCTATTTGAGCCTTCTTCAGTTGGCTCATCATCTTGTTTACATCATATGGTTTCATCTTACTTCCGTCAATCGAAATAATTGGACAGAAGTTTAGGAAGTCGCCAAGAATTCTACGGTCTTCCTCTGTTTGCTTACCAGCCTTTGCACTTACTTTGGCTGTTTCGGCTAATACACGGAGGGTTCTATCTGGAGCAAAGTCGAAAGCATAGCATTGTTCCTTCATGCGACCATGATTCGTAAAAGGTGTTTGCACACGGAAAATGGTCTGCATATATTGGGCAGCAGAGGTACTGAATGAACCTGCCATCATAAATACAGCAGTCCAGGGCTTGATGCTGACTCCTGTAGTCAGGCGGCCACAGGATAGCGTAATTGTATAAGTCTCATCAGGATCAGGGCCAATCTTCTCATTCACCATCTTCAGTGCCTCAGCATTTTCCTCATCTTCGTCGCCGTTGCCAGCTACATTGGCTATCTGGAACATACCAAATACAGGATGAGCCTGTAGCTTTGCGCTCAATGCCCTTGCTGACTTTACACCAGGCACTACCCAAAGTGTATGACGGAAAATTCTGCGGAACGTTTCGTTGCTATAGGGATAGAGGCTGTCCTTGTCGTCTTTACAAAGCAGATTAAGGAAGCGGTCAACATCCTTGTCGTGGATGAAAGTATCATCATCTTTAGTCCTGAAGAACTCGCGGAAGTTGAAGGCTTTCTCATCATCGGAATATTCGCTCATTAATGCTCCAAGGTCATAGGTGTAGATATTGATGGCAGGAAGTGAGGCGTATGGGTTAGGCTCGTAAGGGTTATCTGTTGCCCATTCCTGCTTGGCCTTCTGTTCCATTACATAGTCCCATGTGAAGATTTCTTCCTCACTATAATCATCAAAGAGATTGAAAGGTGTGCCAGACAGCTGCAGAACCTTCGTATTTTCTTTAATAAGTTCGTTCAGAACATTTTGGCCAAGTTCCGTTTTGGTTCCCTCGTGGGCTTCGTCAACAATCACAAAATCCCACGCGGCAGAGAACAGTTCATTGTTCTTGTCAAACTTACCGCCTACCTGCTCAGACCCTCTAAGGTCTTGCATGGAAGCGAAATAGATATACTTGTCTTCCTTGGCGGCCAACTGTTCTAGTTTTCCGAACAGTTCACCGTTCCCCTTTGAACCATAGTGATAGTCCTTCCTGTCGTAGAATATCTTCTTGAAATCCTCAAACCACCCTTCATCAACAACTGGGCGATGTGTTAATATCAAGGTGCGTTTGAACTCTTCCTCTTTGACTACCTGCAACGCTGAAAGCGTTTTGCCAAAACGCATCTTGGCATTCCAAAGCATCTGGTTGCCCTTCTTGAAACGCTTGCGGGTTTTATTGATGGCTTCCTGTTGCTCTGGTCGGAAGATAATAGGAGATTGACCTTGGGTAATATCGGAGGGGTGAAGGCTGGTCACTCCTTTCTTCACGGCAGCAATGGCTTTCTTTACTGTTTCCAGATCACAGCAATACCATTCATCTGCGCCACTGACGCCTTCAAACTCTTTACGTTTGATACCACTGCGCTCCAGAACTTTGTGTACCTGTTTGTCGTTGAAGGTCATGATCATGCCGCTACGCACAAAGATGCTTATTTCGGTATGGAGCAACTGGTATGCAATGCCTGCCGTCTTGGTGTATTGGCGGATGCGTTTGTGGGCAGCTTGTTGCAAAGCCTCTGTATTATTGAACAGGTTGCTGCCATCATCTTCGTCAATGGTGGTTTCGCCGATTTTCAGGCAGTCACGATGCCGTTCGTCGTTGATGGCAAAGACGTAAATCAGTTTTGACTTTAGTGAGGATTCGAATGTTGCCATAGGTCATTGTTTTATAATGTCTATAAACTTGATTCTTCTGTTTTTCTCTCCCATCTTGGGATCTTTGTTACCCCAGTCGCGGATAAGGCAATAAGTGCCGTTGTGGCGGCGGATGTCTTCTTGCTGACAGCCAAGACAGTGAACAAAATGTTCTTCTTCGCCGAAAAGAGTCTGTATCTTTTCTTTCACCCCGTGGCGGCACGAATCGGGCACAACGCCTTTCAGACCGTCCATCTGCCAGAGGTTCCAAGAAATTATATAAGCGATGTAGTTGATGGATTTTAGTAGTGGTGCCTTGTTGAACTTTGCCTGATAGTATTCTATGAACGTCCATAGCAGGGCTTCGCGGGCCAAAAGCAGATTGTCACCTTGCCATTCAAAACCATAGGTGTTCTTATAGGCTACTTGCGCCCATTCCAGCCATTCTCCGCTAACATCTACGTTTTCGCTGATGATGCGCAGTTTTCTGTCGAGCAAACCTATACGTTGCACCAATGGAATAGGTTCACCGGTAGTGGCATCGTAACGGCTTACCAGATAGGGTGCCTCGCCGCAGGTCATCTCCATACGGGTGGCTCGCACATAGTCCTTCCAAGTCTTGTCTTTGGGGAATTCGATTTTTTGTGGGTTTGGCTTCCATGTGTGTTTCTCATGGTCCTCAACATTGAAGACATCCTTGCGGCCAAACCAGGCTTCATCTACCAGATTGTTCTGGGCATTACATATCCACGACGGGGTAAATACCTCTGCCATCTCCTTGGCCCTGTCGGTCTGCTGATCCTTTGGCTTGAGCACACCAGGACGGATGACCATGCCGTGCTCGCCCGTTATCAGATGAGGCAGAATCTGGGCATGGTAATCATATTCACTTCCAAGCGCCTCATAGTCGTGAGTAGCCCAGAAGATGTTCTTGCCTGTGGTATGGTCGCGCAGAAGGGTATCAAGCACCTCCGCCGACAATGCCAGCAGGTCGTCCTCCCTGATGTCAATCAGCGAAGGACTCTCGTCTTTGTTTGGCATTCTTGCGCTTATAGCCTAAGGACAACAAGCACTTATCGGAACTCTTTGGACTTACTATGCAGAAGCCTCTATGCACGAAAATAGCGTGTCCGCTCTTACCGAACATAGAGGCTCTCGCATGCCCATCTGAATGATAAGTGACGTCCACGCTAAGCGCGGACAATCACAATTATTCAGAATTCAGATCATTTGAAATTTGCGAGATTTCTATGTTCTCCTAATAACTGCTCTTGTCGTTATTGTTTTACCCACAAAAGTCGCACCGCCGCTTTCTCCAAAGCATTTTGGCAATGCAACGACAAAGATAGACATTATTTATGACACTAGCAAAAAAATGGGGAAAAAAATATTGAGGGTGTATGAATAGACGAGGGTGACAGGAACCTGTCCCTTGTCACCCTTATTGGCTAAATTATATAATTTCATCTCAAAAACTTTCGATTTCGTCTTATTGGCAAAAATAGTGGGATTAAGTGCTTGCATCTTCAAAACAGAAATAATAACTTTGCATGAACAAAAATGTTAGTTAGAAAAGAATATTGTTTGGGCTCTCAGCGGAGAGCCTTTTTCTTTTCAAAGAAGCATGGAGCGAATTTACCAATTTACTAATTTCACTTTTTCCTTTTTTCCTTTTTTTCGTTTTTGATATACAGTTCTTATAATTGTTACACAATTACAAGGTGGTTTGAATTCTTTTATGTATCTTTGCAGCCAAGAAGAATTTAGAAACAATATCATCATGAGAACTAAAATCACGACATTAATCATTGTGTCTTTCCTTGTAAGCGTTGGGTGCTTCGCAAAGGGCACAGGCACATTGGCCAATCCTTACAGCGCGGCAGAAGCATGCAAGGCAGTGGAACACCTCACCTGGACGAGTAACAAAGATTATGAATCCACAGGCGAGGTGTATGTAAAGGGTATCATCAGCAGGATTGCCAACGGTGGTACCTACTCAGAGGGCGGAAGCTATGGCAACGCCTCGTTCCATATCAAGGACAAAGGGGGCAATCAAGAATTCTATTGCTTTCGTGTCTTGTATCTGGGTAATCAGAAGTTCCAGGAAGGTCAGGGAGACATCAAGATAGGTGATGAAGTCATAGTGTGTGGTAAGCTAATGAACTACCAAGGAAACACGCCAGAGACTGTGGCTGGTAATGCATTCCTCTATTCCATCGACAGAATAAGCGGTAGCGGAACGTTGGCCGATCCATATAGCGCGGCGGCAGCATGCAAAGCTGTGGAAAACCTCACCTGGACGAGTATCACCGAGTATGAGTCCACTGGCGAGGTGTATGTAAAGGGTATCATCAGCAGGATTGCCAACGGTGGTACCTACTCAGAGGGCGGAAGCTATGGCAACGCCTCGTTCTTTATCAAGGACGAAGTGGGCGATCAAGAATTCTACTGTTTTCGCGTATTGTATCTGTGTAATCAAAAGTTCGAGCAAGGTCAGACTGACATCAAGGTGGGCGATGAAGTCATCGTGTGCGGTAAGCTGATGAACTATAGAGGCACCCCAGAGACTGTGTCTGGTAATGCATTCCTCTATTCCCTCAACGGCATAATAAATAGTGGCACACTGACCCATCCCTACAGCGCGGCAGATGCATGCAAGGCAGTGAAAAACCTCACCTGGACGAGTAACACCGACATGTTCTATATCAAGGACGAAGTGGGCGATAAAGAATTCTACTGCTTTAACATATTGTATCTGGATAATCAACCGTACCAGGAAGGTCAGGGAGACATCAAGGTGGGCGACTTAGTCATTATTTGCGGTAAGCTGATGAACTACCGAGGAAACACACCAGAGACTGTGGCTGGTAATGCATATCTCTATTCCATCGACAGAATAAGCGGTAGAGGAACACTCATCAATCCATATAGCGTGGCTGCTGCATGCAAAGCTGTGAAAAACCTCTTCTGGATGACCAACTCCGCGTATGAATCCACTGACGAGGTCTATGTAAAGGGTACCATCAGCAGGATTGTCAAACTTGGTACCTTCGCACATCATGTTCTATATCAAGGACGAAGTGGGCGATAAAGAATTCTACTGCTTTAACATATTGTATCTGGATAATCAACCGTACCAGGAAGGTCAGGGAGACATTAAGGTGGGCGACGTAGTCATTATTTGCGGTAAGCTGATGAACTACCGAGGAAACACACCAGCGACTGTGCCTAACAAGGCATACCTCTATTCCATCGACAGAATAAACGGTAGAGGCACACTGGCCAAACCATACAGCGTGGCGCAAGCATGCAAGGCGGTGGAACACCTCACCTGGACGGGCAACACAGATTATGAATCCATAGGCGATGTCTTTGTAAAGGGTACCATCAGCAGGATTGCCTACAGTAGTACCTTCACAGAGAGTGGTATCTTTGGTAACGCCTCGTTCTTTATCAAGGACAAAGTGGGCGATCAAGAATTCTACTGCTATCGCATATTGTATCTGTGTAAGAAGAAGTTCGAGCAAGGTCAGACTGACATCAAGGTGGGCGATGAAGTCATCGTGTGCGGTAAGCTGATGAACTACCATGAAAACACGCCACAGACGGTGTCTAATAATGCATTCCTCTATTCCCTCAACGGGGATAATGGTGGCTACTCTTTTATCGCCACAGGCCTTAATCAAGTGACAAGTGATAAGTCACAGGTTCAAAGTAATGAGTGGTACACGATTGATGGTAGGAAGCTCAATGGCATGCCGATGAAGAAGGGCGTATATATTCAAAACGGCAAAAAGGTGATGGTACAATAGTATTGTGGGAGTCCTACTTCAGGCATCTATCTCCCATTGAAGAATACGTAGAGGGCGATCATCACGACGATAAGCAGGGTCCATCCGATCTTGACGCCCCATGACGGCTTTTCGTTAATCTTCTTCATCATCGTGGCTTCCTGCGGCGTGTTGTCGAGCAGGGAGACGAGGATCATGGCGATGCTGATTACCACGAAGATATCGAAGGAGAGCATCATGAAATGTGGCCAGAAATCGTACTTCTCAGCAGGCAGTACCCACAGGTAGAGGATGCCTACGCCGATGGAGAATACGGTACCTAAGGTGAGGGCCATATTCGCAGCACGACGGGTGGTACGCTTCCAGAACACACCGAAGAGGAAGACGGCAGCCATGGGGGGTGCGATGAAACCCAGCACACTCTGGAACACATTGAACAGGTTCAGTCCTTTGATGCTGTCGATGGCCACGCAGATGATCACGGAGATGATGGCTCCTGCCACGGTGACACAATGTCCCATGCGGATCATCTCGAGCTGGGTGGCCTCGGGGTTGATGCGCTTCACATAGATGTCCATGGTGAACACCGTACTCAGGGCATTCAGTGCCGAGCCGATGGTACTCACCAAAGCGGCTGTCAGCACTGCCAATACCAGTCCCACCATTCCCATGGGGAAGAGGTTCGTCACCATGGTCATGTAGGCTTCATCGGGATTCTTCAGGGTGGGGAAGAGAGCCAGACAGAGGATACCGGGCAGGATATACAGGGGTACATCGAGGATCTTCAGCCATCCGGTGAAGTTTGCACCCCGCTGTCCTTCATTCAGACTCTTCGCTGCCAGTACGGGCTGTACCATGCTCTGATCCGTGCACCAGAACCATACTCCCATGATGGGATAGCCCAGCAGGATGGGAAGCCAGGGGAAGTCAGGATCATCATTCGGACGGAAGAGGTTCCAGTAGTCGGTGGGCACCGCAGCCGTCAGTCCGCTTACCCCTCCCACCTTGATGAGTCCCACGATGGTAAGTGTGGCACTGACGATAATCAGCAGTACCATCTGATAGACATTGGTATAGGCCACCGCCTTCAGTCCGCCCAGCATGGTGAAGAACGCGGAGATGGCCAAGAGGATGAGTGCTGAGGCCCACATGGGGATAGAAAAGACCTGTCGGATGAGGATTCCTCCCGCAAAGAGGGTAAGGGCCAGCCATGAGATAAGGATGGTGACGATGGTGTACCATGCGAGGATATTACGTGTCTGCTGACCGAAACGCAGTCCCATGAACTCAGGTAAGGTACTCACCCCACTGCCCAGATAGCGGGGGGCGAAGACGAAGGCCAGGAGGAAGATGAAGACGAAGGCATACCAGGCGTAGTTTCCTGAGACGATACCCGTGGTGAAACCGGCACTTGCCGATGCAATGAGCATCGAGGGCCCCACATTTGTCCCCCACATCGAGAAGCCGATATGATGCCAGCGCAGGGAGTGTTCTGCCAGGAAGAGGCTGCTGCCTTTCTTCCGTTTCGTACTTGCCCAGATGCCGATGCCTAAGAGGATCAGGAAATAGGCGATGAGAATGGTCCAGTCGAGGGTACCCAGGAATTTTGCGTGAAACATATTGTAGAATTGTAGAATTGAAGAATTGAAGAGTTGAAAAATTGAAGAATTGAAGAGTTCTTTTTATTTTCCCAGCAGTTGCTTGGCCACTTGCACGGCGGTATTGGCATTGTCGCTATAGCCGTCGGCACCGATCTCGTCGGCAAAGCCCTGGGTGACGGGGGCTCCTCCCACCATCACCTTCACCTTGTCGCGGATGCCTGCACGCTCCAGTGCCTCGATCACCTCTTTCATATAGCCCATCGTAGTGGTGAGCAGCGCACTCATGCAAAGGATATCGGGCTCGTTCTTCTTCACCTCCTCGATGAAGGTGTCGGCAGAGACATCGATACCGATGTTCACCACCTCGAAGCCACAGCCTTCGAGCATCGAGGCCACGAGGTTCTTCCCGATGTCGTGGAGGTCGCCTTTCACCGTACCGATGACCACCTTACCCAGGGATGTCACTTGCTGTCCTGTTATCAGCGGCTTCAAGATCTCCAAGCCTGCCTTCATGGCCCGTCCTGCCATCAGCAGCTGCGGCACGAAGGCTATTCCGTCCTGGAACCGTTGTCCCACTTCGCCCATGGCGCGGATCATCTCGTTGTTGATGAGATCCTGCGGTGACCGTCCTGCCTCGATGGCGGCACGCGTCGCCTCCGCCGCCTCTGCCGATTTCCCGTCGAGGATGGAGTGGAAGAGGGAGCGTTCGGAGGAGTGTGGAGTGTGGAGTGTGGAGTGAGAAGACTCTTCCGCCAAAGCTTTGGAGACAGTTTCTTGATGATGGTCATCTGATCCAATGCCCTTTTCTTGTGCCCTTCTCTCACCTCTAAAATTCTTGTCTCCAAGCTGCTCATCCCTAACATCCCGTGCACTCACATACACTCCCTCCACGGGCTCCACGGCTTTTGCCATCAGTAGGATATGCTGGTCGGTGGTGCCACAACATCCTCCCACGATATTCAGCCAATGCCCCTCGATGAGGGGCCACAGGTCGGTGAGCAGACTATGGGGAGATTTCTGGTAATGTCCTTCTCTATCAGGGAATCCAGCGTTGGGATACAGACTGATACGATAGGGGAATTGTGTGGCGAGCTGTTGTACAAGGGGAGTCATCTGTGCCACATCCGATAAGCAGTTCAGACCTACCGAGAAGATCGGCTTGCCGTCTAACGAGGCGATAAATGCAGGAATGCTCTGTCCCAACATGTTATGACCATCGGGAGTAGCCACGGAGAAACTCAGCATAATCGGTAGCTCCCGTTGTTTCTGCTGCATCACCGTCACGGCAGCTTCCAAGGCCACCTGTGCGTTCATGACATCGAAGATCGTCTCGATCAGGATCCCGTCAACACCGCCGTCGATCAGTGCTTCTATCTGTTCGGTATAGGCACTGCGCAGCACCTCCACGCTCAGCGGCTCTTCACCACTTGTTGCCATGGAGCATGTCTTACTGGTGGGTCCCACCGATCCCACCACATATCGGGGCTTATCAGGATTCTTGGCAGAATACTCTTCAGCGACGGTACGCGCCAAGGTGCAGGCTGCCAGATTCATTTCGCGGCAGTAGTCCTGCAGTCCGTAGTCGCTCATGGAGATGCGCTGGGCATTGAAGGTATTGGTCTCGATGATGTCGGCTCCTGCCTCCAGGTATTTGCGATGGATGTCGCTGATGACATACGGACAGGTGAGGGAGAGCAGGTCGTTGCATCCTTTCAGTGCCTTGTCGTGTTGTTGGAAACGGCTCCCCCTGAAATGTTCCTCCTGTAACCCATATTGCTGGATCATCGTGCCCATGGCACCGTCGAGGATGAGGATCTTAGAAGTTAGATTATAGCCCTTGTTTTGTTCACCTGTACTTAATACTATTCTCTCATCTCTAATCTTCTCACCTCTAAATTTCTCACCTCTAAAATCCTGCCCTCTTTCTACTTCCTTTATTATCTCCTCCACTTCACGTTCTGCCTCATGGTCCTGGTATTCCTCAACGATGCGCATGGCCTGTTCCACTTCGCGTTCGTTGTGGAAATCCATTTCAAGATGGACACCATTGCCACCGATGTTGTCGAGCAGCGGTTTCAGTTCATCGAGGGTTACCCAGCAGGCCATGATGCTCTTACCACCCTCAAGGATCTTGCGGTAGAGGTCATACCATTTCGGTGAACCACCCTGAGGCTCGCCCACACCGGGTGTCCACTGGATGGCATTCAGCTCCTCGATCTCCAGAAGTGCAGGGAGATGGTGCATGGCTCCCACACCGTCAAGATGGTACAAGGTATAGTCGATCTTCTGACACTGTTCACGGATGAAGGGCTGTACGAAGCGACGGTAGTCGTCTTCGCTGATCATCGTGGAGATATCACTCTGCAGCTTTGACATCTTCCCGGGTGCCCATGAGGAGAAGTAGCAGAACGCCATCTCGTCACCCTCGCGGATGATATCGTAGAGCTCATCGAACACCTGGAAGTAGATGTCGTTGATCTGTTGCATCTGCTGCTCCAGCACTTCCGGTTGCATCACTGTATCAAGCAGTACCTTGTCGGTGCCTTTCATCGCCGCCAGGACGTCGAGACCTTCCATCAGGTCAGGCATGCCCACATAGTAATGTCCTTGCGCCTTCGCCTTACAGGCTTTCAGTAGCTCTTTATGCAGCAGATAGTTCGGATGCTGGGGATCGAAGGTGATCTCATCGGTATAGTTCGGATTCGGGTGAATCCATATCGTGTCCTCACCCCCTTCGAACACACCTCCGAGGATGGCGGCCAGGGAACCAGGTCCTAACTGGGTATTGGCCACGGGAAGCATGTCAGCCATCAGTGAGGAGTGTGCCACATACCAGTCGAGGTATTCGGCACGCCACTGGGGGTCGAACCATCTCTGGTTCAGGTCTTTGGGGGGTGCAGGCATCGGAATGTCGGCATGTGGCTTCACTCCCTCTTGGAAATGTTCCCACATGTTCAGGATAATTCCTTTGTGGTTCCACCAGTTGATGTATCGCTGTTTGGTCTCTTTGAGATTTTTCTTCCAGGTGATCATAGTTTGTAACCCTTAAAGCTGTCGTCAATCTTGATGACCATGGTCTTCTGCAGGTCCATTTCATCGGTGCAATCCACGTGTTCGGGATACAGAGGGATCTCTGCTCCTTCCCTCACATAGACGGGCATGATCTCCCATGGGATGTCCTCCAGACGAATCCATCGTCTGCCTTCAAGACGTTCGCCAGTAAAGAAATGTACCCATTTCCCTTCGGGCAGATACACATCCCTCCGGTTCTCGCTGTTCATCACGGGAGCAATTAAGAAGTCGTTTCCAAAATAGTATTCGTCATCGATATGCCAGCAGGTCTTGTCATCGGCGTGGTGGAACACCAGGGCTTGCAGCAGCGTGTTTCCTGTTTCACAGGCTATCATACTCTCCTGTATAATATAAGGTATCAGGGCATAGCGCAGGTTCCACCATTTCTTCACGATGGGAGCGATGGCAGGATAGTGCCACGGTTCCCGTTTGTTAGTGCCGTGGTAGCGGATATGGGAGGAGAACACGCCGAATTGTGTCCAGCGTACATAGACATCATCCTGCACGATGCCGTTCATGAAGTTCGGTAAGGTATGGAAGCCCGGCACGTCATGACTCCAGAAGGCGAAGCCCGACAGTCCGAAATGCAGTCCGCCCTTCAGCGATCCAGCCATTCCGTTCCATGACGAACAGCTGTCACCTCCCCAGTGCAGGGGGTATCGCTGGCATCCTGCCCAGGCAGCGCGTGCCCATACGATGCCGTCGCCTGTCACCTCCTTGGTGATGTCATACGCTGCTTTCTGATAGAGCAGGGCGTAGAGGTTATTCAGCTGTTCAGGCTTCATGTTCTGATATTCAGCATCCATGTGGATATTCTCGCCGAAGTCGGTCTTGATACATGCCACCCCCATGTCGAGTAACCGTTTGAGCAGACTTTGATACCACTGGGTGGCTTTGTCGTAGGTGAAATCGATGGTACCGGCATAGTCGAGGGCAGAGAAGTTACTTCCTTCTGATGCTTGTTGCCTGGTGAGCTTACAGATATAGTGGTTCTCGCGGGCTTCGGTAATCTGTTCTGCATCCTCAGCCACATAGGGAAGTTGCCAGAGCGACACGCGGAATCCTTTGTCTTTCAAACCCTTGATGAAAGCGGGAGGATCGGGGAACCGCTCCTTGTTGAATTTCCATTCACAGAGCCAGTCGGTTTTGAACCATCCCGTATCCAGGTGGATCACATCACAGGGATAGTGCTCACGACGCAGACGGTCGCAGATCTCGTTCACCTCATCGGCAGAGAAATAGGTCATCCGACTCATCCAAACGCCGAAACTCCACAACGGCGGCATCGAGGGATAGCCTGTCAGGTCGCGGTAGCCACGGACAATCTCTTCCATGCTGTCACCGCCGATGAGGAAGGCATCGATCTTCGGCTCCTCACTGAGGAACTGCACACTGCGGGTGGATTGTCCTGCTAACGACAGCTTACCATAAGCCGTCGTATGATAGAAGGCGCCATACATTCGGCTCGACACAAAGAATGGGATATTCTTATACGTTCGACGGTTGTTCACGCCCTGTCCGTCCTGGTTCTTCAGGTAAAAGGTCTGTCCGCTAAGGTCCATCTTCATGAATCGTTCCCCCGTTCCTGCAAAGCATTCATCAGGTTGGCACTCGAAGGAGAGGGTGGATTTCGAGGGTTTGCAGAACGCCAAGGGCAGTGCATCGTAGCGGGGAGGAGAGAAATGGTCGTAGGCAGCCAGACGTATCTCTTTCTTTCCATCAGGGTAGAAGCGGATGTCGAGGGTTTCCTGTGGGGCAGGCTGCAGGTCGCTCCAGTGGTCGATAGGTGCCTCGGTATTGTTGATGAAAGCCCTTGTCACCCCATCCTCCGTCTGTATCCTCCATCCTTGGCTGTCAGGGGTTACATGGAGGGGGAGACGGTGAATGCGAGGGGAGAACTGGAGGATTTCAGAATGATCCTCGTTCTCGAGTGCCGATGTATTCTCGTTCTTCAGGAACTCTCCATAAATCCGTATGATCTTCGGTTCGTAATACCTGATCACGATCGTATAGGTTTCCTGCGGTACCGATAAGTCGGCTTCCATATCGTTGGATAAGACTTGCTTCTGGAAGGGCACATCGATGCAGATATCACCATCGCGTTCATAGACGGCTGTAGGCTTATACGCCTTCCACAGACTCTCTTCCTGCTTCAACTCCGGATCGAAGTCGAGGAAGTCAAACAAATAGTAGTTTGTTGGTATCATATAGGTTGTTTTTACGTTTCGGCTATTCTTGTCATCTATGACAAGACGGAGAACCCTTGCAAATATAATCATTGATTCCGAGTTTTTTGCATTATTTTTGGGAACTATATATGATTTGACCTAGGTAGATCTTTATCAAGAATTTGAGAATTTGAGAATTCATTCTCTCATTGCTTTTCCCTTCGGCCAGCCTTTTTTATTTAAACACAGAGACACAGAGACACAGAGTTTTTTCTCTAGATTTTTTATCTCTGAGTCTCTGTGTCTTTGTGTTCCAATTCAGTTATTTTTGGGGAACTATATATGATTTGATCCAGGTAGATCTTTATCAAGAATGTGCCTAAAAGTATATAATATCCTTATTTTTTGAACACAGAGTCTTTTAGTTTTCTCGAAACCATCGATGAAATCGGTAAAAATGAGAGATGGTTTGTGGTTTTGTGAGTCCCTTTTGATCATTTGATAGTATTTATTTCCGAAAATGAGAAGAAAAATTCCTAAAATGAGAATAAGAATACTATATATATAAGGTATATTTGCACCTATATATAACTGATCAACTCAAACTTATGAAAAGAAGAATATTTATATCGCTGTGCATGGCAGTTCTTGCCAGTGCTACCGTTTACGCACAGACCGCCGTTCTTGTGCGGAACAATCAACCGGTAGGTGCTTTCTCTGGAGTCAACTCACTGATCAATGCGGTGAATGCCGCTGAAGCATCAGGCGACCTGATCATCCTTGGTTCTGGCACATTTAACGTACCCGGTGAGATTAACAAGGCTGTATCTATTTACGGTCAAGGCTTTGAGGATGCATCCACCCGTACCTACCTGAACAATAAGCTGCAATACCGTTCAACGGGTGAGGGCTCGCTCGACAACATCCATCTGGAAGGATTGTACATCAGTAACCATCTGAACCTGCTCAATGACGGGAACCGCAGTCCTATGAACAATCTGACCATAGAGAAATGTTTCATTACAGGTATGTTCCTGTATATGGACAATAATGGTACCACGATAAGAAACTGCGTGATGCAAGGCGATTTGAAGAGCTATCCCGGTGATTATAAGGCTACGAACATGTTGATTGAGAACTGTTGGAAAGACGGCGGCTCTTTCAACCATTTTATAGCAGATAGCAAAATCACCATCAAGAATAGTATTTTCTATTGTCGTTCAATCAGTGGCTTTGACAATTCGTCAGCATTCATCAATGCCACCTACGAGAACAGTGTTATTGCCAGCTGTTCCCTTGCAGCCAATAGTACGGCTACGAACTGTGTTCTCATTAATGCGAATACAGAAAATGCAACCACAACAGGTTGTCAGACGGCCTCTTCTGTCACGGAAGCATTCGAGAATGTCACAACACTCGTCTATTCAGCAGGTACAGTACCTACTTTGAAGTCTAATTACACAGGCATCGGCATTACCGAAGGGGATTATGTTTGGAACACCACACCTTCACGTCCTACTGTGAACTTCGAGACCACCTTGGTGAAAGACACTGATGGCTTCTACAAGATTGGTACGACTGCCGATTGGATTGAGCTGAAGCGTGTGGTAGAAAATATCGAGCCCATGGCCAATGCCAAGATGACGGCAGACATCGACCTCGGTGATGCACAGGCAATGATTGGCAACGGTCATTATAACACCGTTGACTACAGAAGAGCCTTTGGCGGTATCTTCGATGGACAAGGGCACACACTGACCATCCACTTCGTAACTGCCGATATATTACAGTCACTCAAAGACCAAGGCTTTACTGAACCCTCCTATTTGGGTTGCGCCCCCTTCGGCTTTGTCTGTGGCGGCACCATTCGTAACCTCAATACGGCTGGTACTATCACCTCTACCCATGAGGGTGTTGCTGGCATCGTGGGCTGGACCGACGGCTCGACGCTTATCGAGAACTGCCATAGCTCAGTGAATTTGGAAATAACCAATGGCTATCGAGGCGTTGCAGGTATTATCTATAACACACTTGGTAACGGCGAGTTGACCATCCGCGACTGCATCTATGACGGTACGCTCACTGCTGGCAGCAACAAGACAGGGGCTGCTGGCTTCTTTGTCATGCGCGGTGGTGGTAAGGCTAATGTCTTCAATTCTCTTCTGCTTGCTACTTATGCCAATGGTTTGGGTACTGGTGATTGCGCCACTTTTGTGCGTAACGGACTGGGTGGAGGTATCATCACCAACAGTTTCTACAAGACAGTGCTGGGTGAGGCTCAGGGTGTGCAGGCTACTGAACCAGAACTGGCCAACGGTCGCACAGCCTTCTATCTGCAGGCAGGGCGTGAAGACCTTGTCTGGGGTCAGAAGATTGGTGTCGATCCGCTGCCAGTATTGACCAACGATGAGAGCAAACGTGTGTATCGCTCCGCCAATGGCTATACCAATAATCCATCGTTGGCCATAGCCGATCAGAACCTTGTTCCGCTGACCTACACCCGCAACAGCAATAACGAGCTGACGATCACAGGCTTCGACCAGGGCTTTACGCCGCCTGCCGACTATGACCTCATCATCCCTGACGAGATAGACGGCGCCCCAGTGGTGGCCATTGCCAACAGTGCGTTCTACCAAAAAAGCAATTTCACTTCTCTATATATTGGGAAAAATGTGAAGACCATTGGCGATGAAGCCTTCCGTCAGGCAAAAGGGTTTACCTCGGTTACCTTTGCCAACGACTGCGTGGTGGAAAGCCTTGGCAACAGCGCCTTCAGAGGCTGCGATGCACTCATCTCATTTACGATGCCCAACACCGTAAAGACTATTGGTGAAATGTGCTTCCAGGCTAATCCGCAGTTAGCAACAGTGACTATCTCGAAACAACTGACAGTTATCGCTCCAAGGGCATTCGCCCAGAATCCTTTGCTTAACGATGTGGTGATACCCACATCAGTGACAACCATCAGCAACAACGCCTTCTATCAGTGCACCGGTTTGACAAGTATTGACTTCCCTGCCAACGTGACGAAGCTTGGAGGAGAAGCTTTCCGTGAGTGTTCGAGTCTGGCACATGTAACAATTCCTGTCACCATCACATCGATGGATGCAAACGTTTTCTGGAACAGTGGAGTCAAGACAGCCGATGTCTATTGTTCCGTCATGGGACAGGGTACATTCTATCAGTGTGCCCAACTGGAGAGCGTAAATATCCATGAAGGGGTGACTACACTTGGCTTAGGTGCCTTCCATGGTTGTACGAAACTCCCCACGGTGGTAATTCCACAAACAGTAACTACCATGCTTGAGAATGTGTTCCAAGAATGCTCATCACTGGCCACTGTGAGCTTTGCTTCAGGCATCCAGCTGAACGTGATTCCTAAAAATGCCTTCTATAAATCAGGACTGACTGGTATTACCTTTCCCACAACGGTGACCACCATCGGTGAAAACGCATTTGGACAGTGTAATTCATTACCATCTGTCACCATTCCCGCCTCTGTGACAAGCATCGGCAATTCCGCCTTCAATGGAAGTGCATCGTTGGAAACAGTAACCTTTGCTGACGGCATCAACATCACCAACATTCCAAACGCTTGCTTCTATGAGTGTCGTGCTTTGGAGAGCATCAGCATTCCTGTTTCAGTGACAAGCATCAATGACGAAGCTTTCCGTCGTTGTTCAGCTATGACCAGCGTGATCTTCCCAGAAGGCACTGCCCTTACTACCATCGGTAATGATGCCTTCCGTGGTTGTTCAGCACTGCCGAGCATCACCATCCCTGAGAGCGTGACAAGCATCGGCGAAAGAGGTTTCCAAGCATCTTCATCACTGGAAAGCGTTACACTGCCAAATACGATAACCGTTATCAAAAACTCTTTATTCGCAGAATGCTCGCAGTTAAACAATGTCGTTATCCCCAACTCTGTTTCCTCCATCGAGAGTTATGCATTCTCCTATTGTTCGAGTCTTGAAAACATATCTTTGCCACAAGGACTAAAAACCATCGGCACTAATGCCTTCCAGTATTGCTCTGCATTGAACAACGTGACACTGCCTGGTACACTGGTAACTATTCAGGATTGGGCTTTCCGTAACTGTACTTCCATGGAGAACCTCATCATTGAGGAGGGTATCACCAACATCAACCGCGACGTATTCCAGTTCAGTGGCATGAAGAAGGTAGTTCTGCCGAGTACACTTGAATTCATGGGTGTAAACGCCTTCAACGAGTGTCCCCAGTTGGAAGAACTTGATTTCACGAAATGTGTGAACATCTGGGAACTCTATAACATGACCAATATTCAACGTACAGGTGGTTCTGGTCAGTGGAACATCTTCTTCGGTGTTCCAGCCTCAACACTCGTCAAGATGCCTCCTTACGTCAATGTGGAACCTGCTTCGAATGTGGAGGTGGCAACATTAACATTCGACCTTCAACAGGATAGCGAAGGTTTTTACCTTATCAATAATACTTCAGACTGGGATAAGTTCGTAGTGTACTCTCGACAGAATCCCACCATCAACGGTCGAATTACTGCTGATCTCGACTTAACTACTCATCCTGGTAAGCTGGGGGTTGGTAACGGCGAGTCGAACTATATAACCTATCAAGGCACACTCGATGGTCAAGGCCATACTTTGACCATCAACTACAAGACGGGTAAGGAATTCACAGGTGCCCTGATTGCCTATGCCGAGAATGCCACTGTCAAGAACCTGCATGTAAAAGGTTCTGTTGATGCCTACTACAAAGTGGTTGGCGGTATCGTCGGCATCGTGAAGCCCAGCAGTACGTTGACCATGCAGGACTGTGAGTCATGTATTGACTTTACCGTCATGCCCAACACCACGAATATGCACGTAGCGGGCTTTATCGGACATGGTAAGACAGGTAACATCACGCTGACCGACTGTCTCTTCAACGGTACGATAACAGGTGTCAGCAGCTTCCGCTATGCAGCAGGATTTATGGGCTGGATGGAAAATGAAGGCCATATTACCTACAACTACTGCCTAAACAACGGTAACTTCACCAACATGGACTTGAACTATGCCTATGTCTTAGGTGCTACACAAAGCCAGGGCATGAGTACAGCAGCGGTTTGTTACGGAAATACTGGTGGAGGTGCAAAGATTAGCCCTGAGAGTCTCTTCACATCAGTTAGCAACGATCAGCTGAAAACCGGTATGGTGACCTACCATCTGCAAGGTGGACGTACGGAACAACATTGGGGTCAGCTCATCGGCACTGATCCAGCCCCACGCCTCACCAATGAAGAAGGAACCCTTGTGTATCGTGGCAACACCTACACCAACGAATATGTGGAATATGCCGGTCTGCAGAAAGACGAGGATGACTACTACTTGATTGGCGGTGCTGCCGACTGGGAGGAGTTCTGCTTGGTGGTGAAAGATTTCCCGTTGAGCAATGCCCGTATGACCGCCGATGTGGTGGTGGCTGATAATTCTATAGTTGGCAGTGCCACAAATGACAATGGACGGTATAACGGAATCTTCGACGGACAAGGACATACGCTGACGGTTAGTTATCCCTTTACACCCAATCGCTATTCTTCACCGTTTGCCAACATTGAAGGAGCCACAATCAAGAACCTGCATGTAGATGGTTCCATCAATTCTGCATGGGCCCATGGTGGTGGCCTGGTGGCTAACTCATGGGGTACGAACACCCTCGACAATGTATGGGTGTCTGTAGATATCAAATCGTCAGTCAGCGGTTGGGATGAATGCGGTGCTTTTGTGGGTTGCATGAAGAATGGCACACTGAATATCACCAACTGTCTCTTTACGGGCAGCATCACGGCAAGCAGTAATAATAACGGCGGTTTCATCGGCTATCGCGATGGAGGAACATCCATTCTTACCAACTGCCTCTCTACGGGTACGTTTAACTATACTGGAGGCGGCAATGACTTCACACGTGGTACTACTGTTACTAACTGTTATTACTCAGGCACCTTCAATGGCTCCGCCAATAACATCACACAGGTAACAGATGAACAACTGGCATCTGGACAGATTACCTATAAACTGCAAGGCAAACAAGATGATCTCGTCTGGACACAAACACTTGGAACGGATGAACAGCCAATGCTGACATTATTCGCAATCGATGGCCTACGCGTGTATCGTGCCTCCATCGACAGTTACACTAATGATCCCAATGAAACCATTCTTCCTGTGGATGCTGATGGTTATTACCAAATAGCATCATTAGACGACTGGAAGGCTGTGTCTATGTTGGTGGCTGAAGGTGAGGAGGAAGCCAAAGTGAGGATGATTGCCGATATTGACCTTGGTGATGACCAGACAAGGATTGGCAATCCCAATGCATTGGAAACAACGAATTATTTCAAGGGAATCTTCGATGGACAGGGCCATACCCTTACCATCCATCTTGTACAGAATGGTCCGCAGGGATATAATACGGCTACGTTCCCCAATATCTCATGCGCAACCATCAAGAATGTTCATTTCGATGGTACCATTACCAATGACTGCAACACTCAGCCATCAATCGTAGGTAATTGCCGATATGGTACGAGCTACCTGGAGAATATCTGGAGTTCTGTAACCATAACATCAAATAGTAACAGCGAGTGGACAGAAGCAGCACCTTTCGTATCATGTGTTGATGGATACAAGCAAGGACACCTTGTCATGTCCGACTGTCTCTTTACTGGAGCCATTCAAGGAACACCTACTTATGCTGGTGCCTTCATTGGCTACATTAATCCTGGCGGATCAGCCAGTATCAGTAATTGTCTCTCCACAGGAATATTCCAAACAGGCGGCAATCCTGGTATCAGAGGAGATTACACCAATTGCTACGTCCTACAGTTCACTGGTAGTATCCCCAGCAATATGCAATGTACATCCACAACTCTCTCCGATGGAACTATTACCACCGCTTTGCAGGCTGGTCGCACCGAAGAGATCTGGGTACAAGACGCCAGTACAGGTCAGCCTATCCTTGCCCTCTTTAAGAAGAACGATGGTATAGCCACAGGTCTGCGTGTCATCACCGATGATGATAACGACACCTGGTTCACTCTCGAGGGCATGAAGCTTGATACCAAGCCTATGCAGCCGGGCGTGTATATCAAGAATGGAAGAAGGATAATCATCAAGTAAGCCACCCCTGGCCCCTCCGTAAGGAGGGGGATGCAATGTATAATAACTAAAAACATATAGAATATGAAAAGAAAGCAATTCTTCCTGCTGTGCATGATTCTTCTTGCCAGTATCGCAGTCAAGGCACAGGACCTTGCCTATACCACGAATAGTGATGGAACATTGACCATTACCGGTTTTGCCTCTGGTTTTACACCACCAGCAGACTATACCCTAGTGATTCCTGATGAGATCGACGGGAAGGCTGTGACGGCCATTAAAGCCTCTGCGTTCAAGGGTAAGACGAATTTCACCTCGCTGACTATTGGCAGTAATGTGAAGACCATCGGTGATCAAGTCTTCATGAACTGCACTAAATTAACGGGTAGTGTCGTTATTCCCAATTCCGTCACATCACTTGGTACCAGTATCTTTGAAGGATGTTCAAATCTCACAGCTGCCTCCTTCGAGGAAGGCTACACCTTGGATTATATCCCCAAGTGGTTAGTGTGGGGAACTAACATTACCACCTTTGTCATACCTCCTTCAGTGAAGTATATCCATCAGGGTGCCTTCAAGAATTGCAAAAACATGACCTCCATCGAGATTCCCACAACGGTAACAACGATCAACAAAGAAGCGTTCATGAACTGTACGAGTCTGACGGAGATTACCATTCCCTCCAGCATTACATCCATGGAGGAAAGTGTGTTCTATGGAAGCGGTGTTGTCACGGCGAACATTGCCTGCGAAACCTTGGGACAGAGTGCCTTCAACGGGTGCAGCAAGCTGACGACAGTGAACTTATTGAACGGTGTGAAGACGATTAAGAGCAGCGCTTTCTCTGGTTGTTCGAAACTCACCACGGTGAGCATTCCCGCATCGGTAACCACGATGGAGTCAAGTGCCTTCTATGGCTGTTCATTGCTCTCTACCGTGAATTTCGCCAATGGCATTCAGTTGGAGACGATACCCGATAATGCCTTCTATAAATCGGGACTGACAAGTATTACTATTCCTGCATCGGTGAAGACTATCGGCAGCTATGCTTTCCAAGAATGCAATAAACTCACCAATGTGATCTTCCCAGAAAACACACAACTCACAACAATCAACAACTATGCTTTTAGAAGTTGTGCCCTACTACCATCGTTCACTATGCCGAATTCATTGACCACCTTAGGCAGTGGCGTATTTTATAGTTGTCCGAAACTGGCCTCCGTCACTTTCTCTAATCAGTTGACCACCATTCCCAACGAAACATTCTATGACTGTTCGAGCCTCAACAATGTTACCATTCCCAGTTGGATCAAAATCATCGGTGATCGCGTCTTCATGAATTGCACTGCCTTAACGAGTAATGTCGTTATTCCCAATTCTGTCACAGCGATTGGAACGAGCATGTTTGAAGGATGTTCAAATCTCACGACGGTTTCCTTCGAGGAAGGCTACAAGCTGGATTACATTCCCAAATGGTTTGTCTGGGGAACCAGTATTACCTCCTTTGTCATACCACCTTCGGTGAAGGAAATCCGGCAGGGAGCCTTCAAGAATTGTACAAAAATGACAAGCATTGAAATCCCTGGTAATGTTACAACACTGGGAGGAGAGGCTTTCATGAATTGTTCGCTACTAACAGAAGTGACCATCCCTGCCACCATCACATCAATGGACTCAAACGTGTTTAAAGAAAGTGGTATCATCACGGCAAACATTGCCTGTGAGACTCTTGGGTCGACAGCCTTCTACAATTGTAAAAAGCTGACTACGGTGAATTTCTTGGATGGAGTGAAAACCATCAAGAGCGGTGCATTCTCCAGCTGCACGAACCTTTCCATAGTAAGCATTCCCGCATCAGTAACTACAATGGAGGCGAGTGCTTTCTGGGGCTGCTCATCGCTCTCTACCGTGAATTTTGCCAACGGCATTCAGTTGGAGACGATATCCGAAACGGCTTTCTATGGCACGGCTTTGACAAGCATTACCATTCCTGCATCGGTGAAAACCATTGGCGGCAGTGCATTCTATTCCTGTAAGAAACTTACCGAGGTGTTATTCCCGGAGAACTCACAGCTTACAACGATCGGTTCCTCTGCCTTTTCCAACTGTACTTTGCTACCCTCGTTCACCATGCCGAATACACTGACCACCATGGGCAGTAGTGTGTTCAACAGTTGTTCAAGTCTGGCCACCGTTACATTCTCTGAGCAATTGACGTCCATTCCCAACGAAACTTTCTATTATTGTACGAGTCTCGACAATGTTACCATTCCCAGATCGGCAACCTCGTTGGGTAACGATTGCTTCGAACATTGCACCTCCTTGTCGAGCATCGTCATTCCCAATACGCTCAAATCTATTGGAACTGACGCATTCTTTGAATGTACAAGTATGACGGAGGCTTCCTTTGAGGAAGGGTATACCTTGGACTATATCCCCAAGTGGATGTTTGAAACCACCAGCATCAGCACCATTACGATTCCCCCTTCGGTAAAGGAAATCCGGCAGGGTGCATTCAAGAAGTGTTACTCTCTGACCAACATTGAAATCCCCTCCACTGTGCATCGTATCAACACAGAGGCGTTCATGAATTGTACGAGTCTGACGAACATTACCTTGCCAGGTTCGATTGGCACCATGGAAACCTCCCTCTTCAGCGGGTGCAGCAGCCTGCAGACCATCGATGCGTCACAATGCGTTAATGTGTATGATTTTTACTACTATTCTTCATTACGTGCAAGCAGCAGAATATTCACTGGAGTGCCTGCCACAACGAAGATCATCCTGCCACCCAATTCTGTAACAACTTCACTGGGGACTAATGATGAGATTACAGCATTTGAGTCAAGCCTCCAGCAAGACGAAGAAGGTTTCTATCTTATTAACGATGCTGACGACTGGGATCAGTTTGTGATCTTTTCACGTAAGAATCTTGATGCCAATGCCAGACTGACTGCAGATATCGACCTCACAGGTCATGTGGGAAAGATAGGCATAGGTTACAATTCTTCCAATTGCAAGTACTACACGGGCACGTTCGATGGGCAGTACCACAAGCTAACGATTCATGATCAAGTGAATAAGGATTATGCGGGCGGACTGTTCTATGGTGCGAAGAATGCCACCATTCAACGGTTGATCCTGGATGGTACGATCGAGACGAGCTATCTCCGTACAGGTGGCTTCGTTGGTATCTTCAACAATCTGACCATGAACGACTGTGAGTCGCGGGTAACAATAACGGGATTTGCCTCTCAACCCAAAGATCTACGGATAGGTGGTTTTGTGGGACATGGAGAAAATGATATCCCTGTCAGCTTCAACGACTGCCTGTTCAGCGGCGCGATCAATGGTGGTAATAACATTCGGTATTGTGCGCCATTCCTGGGATTTACTGACCGATCCACGAATGTAACCTACAGCTATTGTCTGAACAACGGTACGTTTAATGTAGATCGATCAACCTTGCACGTGTTGGGTGACGGTATGTATCCTATTCCTGTATCCAGTTTCTATATAGAGGGAAACTACTCCTCCGATTATGTTTATGGCACTCGTGTTTCTGCCTACCAGCTGGCTCACGGCGAAATAGCCTACCAGTTGCAAGGTGACCGCACGGAACAGCATTGGGGACAGCTCATCGGAACAGATCCCGCACCCGTTCTTACCAATGCAGAGAGTAAATGGGTGTATCAGATCAATGAATACAAGTATTCCAATAATCCTAACGACGACGATATCCTTACGGGTATCAGCGAGGCTTCTCAGGAGGAGGTTCGAAGTGGCGACTGGTATTCTCTTGAGGGCATGAAACTTGATAGTCGTCCTGCCGAGAAGGGTATTTATATCCGCAATGGAAAGAAGATTATAGTCAAGTGAGACCACCCCTAACTCCTTCGTGAGGGAGAAAACCACCCCTGCCCCTCCCTAAGGAGGGGATGGAAAGAACATTTACTAAAAAAAATAAAAGATGAAAACAAGACGGTTTATTATTTCAGTTATCGCGCTGATTTGCACCCTAGGTGTAAAGGCTATCGAGCAAGACACTGATGGTACTTACCTAATTGGGTCTACCGACGACTGGAATGCCTTTGCATCTGGTATTAGTAATGGCACAATTCCTGCAACTGCCAATGCTATGCTGACAACAGATATAGCAGTAGTAACAACGATGATTGGTAGTGAAAGCAAAAAATATGCAGGAGTATTTGATGGGTACAATCATACCATTACTGCCAATATCACTGGAACATCAAAGCATGCTGCTCCATTCTGTTATCTGAATGGAGCCACTATCAAGAACATCAAGGTAGAGGGCAACGTCAGTGGAGGTATTCATTGCGCAGGACTTGTCGGTGCTATTGATGGAAGCGGCTTGATCAGTAATGTTGTTGTAAGTGCTACAGTGACCACAACTGGATCACATTGTGGTGGCGTGTTGGGGCATGCTCAGAGTTCTTATACAACCATGAATGGATGTGTCTTTAATGGCATCATTAATGGTAGCGGTAGTACTGTCGGTGCGATTTGTGGATGGAATCACGGAGGTCTTACCACCATCAACAACTGCATGGAATTAGGCTCTTACACAAATTGTTCAACTTTCAACCCGATTTTCTGTGGAAGTAATGTAAGTGCAAGTAACTCTTACTATCTGACTCCAAAGAATTATGGGAATAATTATGGCACTCAGATTTCGTCTTCCATGCCTGGGGAAGTGTACCAACAGATGGAGATATCGGGGAATACATATAGTGTTCCTGTTTTAGTGGATGGAATTGATTCGAAATATTATTTCTCTGGTGATGCTGTATGCCCAGAACCAGTGGTTTCATTCATTGGGACAACCCTAATAAAAGGAACGGACTATACTGTGAGTTATAACAATAACACGTCTATCGGTTCTGCTTCTGTCATCATTACTGGTAAGGGTAGCTATTCCGGCACAAAGACCATCAACTTTAAGATTATTGGTATAGGACTGAGCGGAAAAGGCACTGAGGCATCACCTTATCTCATCAGCAGTGATGATGATTGGACGAGTTTTGTTGCCAGTATCGACGACTTCAACTATAGCGGAAAGCATGTAAAGCTGACAACTGACATCAATATTACTTCGTTTGCAGGAATGAGAGATGACCGACCATTCTCTGGTACCTTTGATGGTGGTGGTCATACGATGACTGCAAACATCGTAAGCACGGCTACGGGTGATGGTCTTAGCTCGAATAATCTGAACGATGTGGGTATTGCACCATTCCACTTTATCAAGGATGCAACCATTAAGAATGTACGAATAGCGGGCACAATCAATGCTAAGAGTAATCATGCAGCAGGTCTTGTGGGTATAGCTTATGAAACAAACACCATTTCTGACTGTGTGGTCAATGCAACAATTACAACAACTGCAGGATATGTGGGTGGTATCATCGGTCATGGCTATACCTCAACAACAACCATTAAAGACTGTCTTTTCAATGGTAGAATCGAAGGTGGTACCTATATCGGAGTTTTTTGGGGACATAGTCATGGTGGTGTAGGCTATATCATCAACTGTTTGGAAAATGGTACTTATTCATACGGCTCCATTGCTCCTTTCAATTACGATGGTAATGTCAACCTTACCAACAACTATTATGTAACTGGCAGTGACAGTAAAAGCACGAAAGCCACTGCTGAAACTTTGGCTGATGGAACTGTTACCAATGCCCTGAATAATGGTCGCACTGGTGATAATGCGCCATGGATACAAGATCCTGTTACTAATCTTCCTATGCTGAAGATCTTTGTGTCAAACAACTCAGGAATCTCTACTGGTTTCATCCCAATTGAAAATGGAAAATTGGAAATGGAGAATGAAGCAAATGGTTGGTATAGCATCAGTGGCCAAAAGCTTAAGGGGAAACCTGCGGCCAAGGGTATTTATATCCGCAATGGAAAGAAAGTGATAATCAATTAAACATGATACATCAAAGAAATAGATATATAACTAAAAACCTATAAACAATGAAAGTAAATAGATTTTTCTTTTCAGTTATAGCGCTCTGCTGTGCAATGGTAGCAGGGGCGCAGAATGAAGTAATGTATGCCTTGCTTCAGCATGGTAATGACGTTACCGCCTTTCAAGGCAGCACTGCTTTCAAGAATGCTGTGGATGCGGCAGATGATGGTGATGTGATTACACTATCTCAGGGAGTCTTTACGGGAGAAATCTTTATTAAGAAGTCCATCAGTATATATGGTGCCGGCTTTGAAGAGGATGCTGAGGCAGGTACTGAGAAGACAGAGACAACAGGACAGATCTTTATTGGTGCAGATGATGAGAACACGACAATCTCTCAAATCCATTTCGAAGGTATGTATATCAATGGAGGAGAATGGACTAGACTGTATGTGGGAGGTCTTAAAAATGGTAGTAGCCGACCGGTTTCCAATCTGTCTATCAGTAAATGCCGTATAAAGTCCTACATTCGGGTAGATCATGATATGGATCAGATTACTATTGATAATTCTGTCATTGATGTCTTGTATGGAAGTAATACTACACGGAAGGTGGGAAACTTGCTTATCAGCAACACCTATATTACTAACCGTGTTTATGATTTTTCCAACACACGCGGTCTGATTAACCATTGTATTCAGGGTGGATACTATGATAGGGATTATGCCAATGCACAGTTTAAATACCAGAACTGCATCTTTGTTTCTACTGCAGGATATAGCAACAGCAATTATCCTATCTACCATAACAGCATAGGCAGTACCGTGGATCATTGTATTTATAATACAACACATATTGGCGGATATTATGGAATAGCTATACGTACAGAGAATGCTGTTGTTTCAAATAGTATAGGGGTTCAAATATCTGATATCTTTGCCGATGGCACCGATGGTGCCTATTCCGCCAGTCGTACCTTTAAACTGCAAAAGCCTGATGAGTGGCTTGGCACTGACGGTACACAAATTGGTATCCTGGGCGGCAACGGCTTCAGTAAGGTGCCTTCTACTCCCGTAGTGAAGAACATTACCTTGGGGGTATCGGGCTCACAACTGAATGTGTCTTATGAGGTTGATGAGAGATAATTATTCTGGTTAATCAAAACACTTGAGAGATGAATAGACTAAGATATATACTTCTTGCAGCCGTTGCCGTCGTCTTTATGGCGGCTACGGCTCAGAACATAACGGAGCAGGAGTATTGGCTTGATGGTGATGTGGGGAATAAGCAATCACTGGAGAGTTCTCAGGCTACCATCGACATTTCTTCTTTGGCCAAGGGTCTTCACTCCATCACGATAAGGGTGAAGAAGGAAATGGTGGTAAACGAACAGAACGTGTCTTTATGGAGCAGTCCTGTAACGAAGTTCTTTATTGTACCTAAGGAAAAAACAACAGCAAGTGTTGCCCGCTATATGTACTGGTTTGACGATGATTTCGATAACAAGGTGGTCGTTTCAACGACTGACAAACTCTTTACTGTTGAGGTGGGAGGACTGTCGGAAGGCAAACATACCATTTACTGGCGTGTGGGTGACTCAAATGGAACATGGAGTCAGCAGGTATATAACCGCTTGTTCAATTATGTGTTGCCACCTACAGGTATCGGTGCCTTCAGCAGTGACATGAATCTGGCGCTGCACGACGACTTGCAAGCTGGCTACTGTACGGAATATGATGCTGTCAATGAGCGTATTCAGGTTGAAGATTTGACAACGATCCCTGCCAATACGGGCGTACTTATTCGCGGAAAGGGTTCGCCAAAAGTAACATTGCTGGAAACGGCAAGCTGTGAGGAGGAGATAGAGGGTAACAGTCTTATTCCCGCGTTAGAAGAATTCAACCTAACGCCAGATTTGGCTGTTCCCAGCAGTGCTTTCCTCATCGGTTCTGTAGATGACTGGAAGAGTTTTGCTTCCCAAGTAAGTAGCAAGCCGGATTTGAATGCGGTGATGACAGCAGATATTGACTTGGGAGATGAGCAGACAAAGATAGGAACGTATAACGGAGTCTTCGATGGTCAGGGACATACGCTCACGGTGCATCTGACGGGTGGTAATGATATCGCTCCCTTCGTAACTATTTCCAATGCACAAATCAAGAACCTTCATGTGGATGGAACAATTACGGTTACTGGAATGCGAGGATCTGGTATAGCCAGTTATGTAGCAGGTAATAGTACCATAGAGAACTGTCGTTCATCGGTGGTTATCACCACATCCGTTAGTGGTGATTTCGATGGTGGCGGCTTTATCGGACGAGTCAATAGTGGCAATACCGTATCCTTCACCAATTGCCTCTTCGACGGTCAGCTGCTCCATAGTGGCAATGCTATAGGATGTGGTGGTTTTGTGGGGTGGAGTCAGGGCAATACTTCTGCCTCCCTGGAAAATTGTTTCTATAATCCATCGGAACCTGTCACCTTACAATGGGTAACTGGAAACCGAACGCTTGTGTCGGGTGATTCAGAATGCGCGATAACCAATTGTTACTACACATCAACGTATGGCGAAGCACAAGGAACGGATGCTACTGGAATGAGTACTTCCAATTTGGCTACTGCTCTTGGTGCAGGATGGGAGATAAAGAATGGTCAAGTGGTACCCATTATGATAGGAGGTGATGAAGGAGACTACATCCATTTCTATCTGAACGACTCCCGCTTCTTGAAAGTGGAATCTATGGTGATCATTCCTGCCAACAGGGCATATCTCCGACTTCCTTCATCCCTTGTGGGTGATACAAAGGTGGTCAAACTATGGTGGGGTAACGAAGAACCATCTCCTATTGCCACTAACATCAGTGAAACTACACAAGATAAGATTCAAAGTGATAAGTGGTTCACCATCGAAGGAATGAAAATCAATGGAAAACCCAACCAGCCAGGTGTGTATATCCACAACGGAAGAAAGATCATTGTTAAGTAAGGCCACTCCCACTTTTTCTTATGGAGGGGTGGGGGTGGCTTTCTCTCTCCTCTTCGCTATGAGTGACCGTTGGCGTGGTACTATTATATCTCTTTGAGATTCTCCGTTTACTTCGTTAACTCTGTGTGAGGAAATGTCAAGATAATTCGTAAAAAATTAAGGATTGCAAAAGTTCTCTAATTGGAAGAACAGGAAGACTCGGAGTGTACGGAAGTGTCCAAAAGGGGCGTTTAGTGGAAGTAAAGGCTCATTGCATTCAAAGTAAAGGCTACTTTGCATGAAAGTAAAGGTTACTTTAAACCCAAGTAAAGGTTACTTGCGGTTGTTCCAGACGTTACTTACATCCTTTCCGACGTCATCTAAGGGTCGTTCCGCCGTCACTTTACCCCCTATAGATGACGGCGGAATGAGTGATAGATGACGGCGGAATGAGTGATAGATGCCGTTGGAACAACCCATAGATAACGTTTCTTCAAAAATGTATGGCTCTTACTTTGGGAGTTGGCTTTGGGTCGCCTTCGGCGAGAAATCTTACAAAATCTATCCAAAATCGAACAAAATCTATCTAAAATTAGACAATTAATAGCACAAAAATATGTAAGATTTTGGATAGATTTTGTTGGATTTCTGCCCGTAAGGGCATCCCAAGAAAGAAATTATAGTCCTTTTGCATCACAAAAACGGCGTTTTCATCACCTAAAAACATTGTTTTTGCACCCTAAAACCTATGTTTTTGGAGTCTAAAAACGCTGTTTTCGCGAGCCAAAAATGGCGAATTTTCACAATGCACTCAATATCAGCAACTTACCAAACTCCGTGAGAATTGCGTTATTTCGACCGAAAGGACGGTTGGTTCCCAAAATGCCCGTTATTCGCGTTAAACGAAGTTAATCCGTCAAGAATATTCGTAAAATTAACAAATATGGAGATAGAATGGTCGCCTTCGGCGATTAACTTGAAACGAATTTGAATAATTTGAAGAGTGCCTTGAGCGTAAGCGATAATCCTTGCCATTATTATTACCTTTACGAGCACTTAAAGACAAGTCGATATTAAAATAATTGTTTGAAGACACCCCCTTTTCTCTTATATAATTGTATTAAGAAAAAAAAGGAAGACGAGTTATGAACAATATTAACGAAATCATGTCTAAGCATCTCATGGGGACGGCCACAGAGGAAGAAGAGGCCCTTCTCCGGGAGTATGCCGACCAAGATACCGTTCAGGAAATCATACAGGCTGATGACCTGGCAGAACGCTATGATGCCTATTCACAGGTTGATGAGGAAAAGGCGTTGGCGAATATTTTAGGGAGAGAAGAGGAAATAGTAAGTACAGATGAACAGGACACGGAAACTGGTGCAAGTACCAAGGTCAGGGCGTATTCTCTTTCCTTTTTAAAAGTTGCCGCTGCCCTGCTCGTTCTCGTCATCGGCGGTGCGATGCTGTGGTACCGTCAATATACGAAGGTAACGCCGCCTGAGCTATCAGAGGCTGTACAGATGGCTATGAAGCAGAGTGACAGGAGCGGGAAGGCAGAGGCTATGATCGACAATCCTTTCTTACCGGAGGAAATCATGCAGGGTGAGAATGACTTGCATGATGGGAAGAAGGGTAACGCAAACCCAAAAGGGGACCAGATGGGAGAGGGACAGAATGCCAACGGCAGTCATGCCTCGAATCTCTCGTTCCTCTATGCCAGTCTGACAAAGGACCAGCTGCTGGAGGCCCGTCGCATCACCACACGTCATGACAAGGAGTTCTGGGTGACACTGGATGACGGTACGCTGGTGCATCTTAACTACAATACACGACTGATTTATCCTGAGAGTTTCGGACGCGACGATCGTAATGTGATCCTCGATGGTGAGGCCTACTTCATGGTGGCCAAGGACAAGAGTCGTCCGTTTATCGTGCACACCCCTCAGGGCGATGTGAAGGTACTGGGAACGGAGTTCGTGGTGAACACCAAGGACACCAAGGACGAGGGTGCTTCCTGTACGACCGTTACCCTGATCAAAGGTAGCGTGAGCGTCACCCCCACCAGTGGGAAGGAGCGGACGCTGAAGCCAGGACAGCAGCTGACGATCGTGAACGACCAGCTGTCGGTTAGTGATGTCGATACCACTCCCTATAGTGCGTGGAACAACGGTACCTTCGTCTTTGAGAACTGCACGCTGATGCGACTGATGAGTGTCTTGTCGAAATGGTATGGCTACCAGGTGACGTTCGAGAACCTGGAAGCCCGTACGATACGGTTCACTGGTGAGTTGGATAAGTACAGCTCCATTGAGCCTGCCCTGGAGGCCATTGAGCAGGTGACGGGCTTGGACATCGACCTGCATCAGCAGAAAATCATCATCAAATAAGACAGATGCCACCCGGCAATCCTGATGAACGAATAACCCTAATTTATATAAACTAACAAACCGAGAGAGTATGAAAAGAATCCAGAAAATGCTCATGCTGGTGATCTTTGGCCTATGGGTAGCGGCTCCGTGGAGTACGGCCCAGGCGCAGGATGCCAGTAAGAAACTTGTGACTGTAGATTTCAAGTCGGTTTCGGTTAAGGACTTCTTCGCGGAAATGAAGAAGCAGACCGGTCTGAACTTTATCTACAATGCCGATCTCGCTCAGTCGTGGCCCAAGGTGACGGTGAGTGCCAAGCGCAAGCCTGCCGAGGATGTCATCGACCAAGTGACCTCCCTGATCGGCTGCTCGTATGAAATCAAAGGGAACATCGTAACCATCACCAAGCAACAGCAGAGCGGAAGACAGCGTACCATCAAAGGAGTGGTGCGCGATGATACAGGCGCACCTCTGATGGGTGTGCCTATCTGTATCGGTGAGACCCGCGTCTGTACGGTGACTGATGAGGATGGTGCCTACAGCTTCAAGATCCCTGTGGAGAAGACCACCCTGAAGTACAGCTATGTGGGTATGGACAACCAGTATGTGACCATTCCCGCAGGTACTGCCGACGTGACCCGTGACGTGGCCATGAAGTCAGGACAGGAGTTGGACGAGGTCGTGGTGACAGGTATCTTCACCCGTAAGAAGGAGAGCTTCACGGGTTCTGCCTCCACCTATACCGCCAAGGAACTGAAGGAGATGGGTTCGAGTAATGTGCTGCAGAGCTTGAAGACCCTTGATCCCGCCTTTGCCATCATCGAGGACACCCAGTTCGGTAGTGACCCGAACCGTTTGCCTAACATGGAGATCCGCGGAAAGTCATCGATGCTCGGACAGCGCGATGAGCTGGCCACCGATCCCAATCAGCCGCTGTTTATCCTTGACGGCTTCGAGAGTACGCTGCAGGCCATCAACGACCTCGACATCAACCGCATCGAGAGCATCACCATCCTGAAGGATGCTGCCTCCACCGCCATCTACGGTTCGAAGGCTGCCAATGGTGTGGTCGTCGTGGAGACCGTGAAGCCGAAGGCCGGACAGCTACAGGTGAGCTATACAGGTAACTTCAATATGAGCATCCCCGACCTGTCGAGCTACGATATGATGAATGCTTCAGAGAAGATCGAGTTCGAGCGACTGTCAGGACGTTATGATCCCGAAATCGTGGAGACACCGAACCAGACACAGACGGCCATCAACCTCACTGAGAACTACTACGCCCGTCTGAACTCCATCGCACAGGGTGTGAACACCGACTGGCTTGCACAGCCCGTGCGTGTGGGTGCCAATCAGAAGCACTCCCTGTATGTGCAGGGTGGTAGTGAGACCTTCATGTTCGGCATCGGCGGACAGTACAACGGTAACTCCGGTGTGATGAAGGGTTCTGACCGTGAGGTGTTCAGTGGAAACCTCGACATGATCTACCGCGTGAAGAAATTCCAGTTCTCGAATAAGTTCTCCGTGAGCAACGCCAGCTACGACAATGCCGTGGTGGGCTTCTCGGAGTATGTGCGTGCCAACCCCTACTACCGTATCTATGATGCCGACAGACAGCTGGTGCAGTGGCTGGAGTATAACGATGACGTGAAGATGGCGAACCCCTTGTGGAATGCCTCGCTGAACAGCAAGAACCATGGGAATGACATCACCCTGAGCAACCATTTCCAGGCAGAGTGGACTCCCAACGACATGTGGAAGGCTCGTGCCCGCTTCGGTGTGACCTATGATGCTGATGCCACCGAGATCTTTACCTCCCCGGATAATACCGACCAGATTTTGAATAAGGTGAACGGTAAGCGGGGTGAATATACCAAGACCAATACCAACGCCCTTTCGTATGAGGGTGATTTCAGTATCACCTTCGCCAAGCTGTGGAACCAGGTACACCGTCTGAATGCGGTGCTGGGTGGTGATATCTTCCATACCAAGTCAACCATCGAGGGCTATACGGCAGAGGGATTCCCCTCGGGTGACTTCACCAAGCCTTCGTTTGCTGCCGGATATCTGCAGGATGGTGTCCCCACCTATCTGGATGCGATCACCCGTTCCGCCAATGCCTATATGAACATGGGATATGCCTTCATGGACCGTTACCTGCTTGACTTCTCCCTACGTGAGAACGGATCAAGTGTGTTTGGAAGTACTTCGAAGTGGAACACCACATGGTCGGTGGGTCTTGGATGGAACATCCACATGGAACCGTTCATCCAGAATAACTTCAAGTGGATTAACTATTTCAAACTGCGTGGATCATGGGGTAACCCAGGAAACCAGAGCTTCGACTCCGGACGTACGCTGATCACCTACGCCCTGCAGTCGGGAACACTGAACTACTTCGGTATCGGTGCCCTGGCAAACCAGATCGGTAACCCGAACCTGAAATGGCAGATCACACAGGATAAGAACGTAGGTCTCGACCTCACGATGTTCGACAACCGTCTGTCGTTCACCGTTGACTACTACCATAAGGTGACAGACCCGCTGCTCATCGGTATCACCATGCCGCTGTCATCGGGTACCACCGAGTATTATTCCAATGCGGGAAAACAGACCTCACAGGGTCTGACCTTCACCGCACAGTATTATATCTTGAGAGACCTGGAGAGACGTATCATGTGGAGCATCCGTGCCACAGGACGTACGCAGAAAAACAAGATCGACGGTATCGGTAACAAGCTCGATGCCTTTAACAACAGCGGACGCGGTAGCAGTACCACCCGTTACTTCGACGGTGCCGACCCCGAGGATATCTGGGTAGTGAAATCCGCAGGTATCGACCCCTCCACGGGTAAGGAGCTGTTCTATGACCTGAATGGTAACTACACCTATGACTATAACTACAGCAACGAGCAGGTATGTGGTAACACCCGTCCTGATCTCGAAGGAGTGCTGGGAACATCGTTCACATGGGGAGGCTTCTCTGCCAGCGTGAACTTCCGCTATCAGTTAGGTGCCGATGTGTTCAATACCGCTCTCTGGAACAAGGTGGAGAACGTGGACTTCCTCTATAACCAGGACCGCCGCGCCCTCTATGAGCGCTGGCACAAAGCCGGTGACATCGTACCATTCAAGGATGTGCGTGACTATAACCCGTCACCGATGACCTCCCGTTTCATCCAGAACGAGAAAACCCTCACCTTGGAGTCTGTGCACTTGGAGTACCAGTTCTTCAGCGACAGCTGGATCAAACATCTCAAGTTAGGCAGCCTGAAGTTCTTCGTGGATGCCCGTGACGTGTTCCGCCTTTCTACCATCCGTGCAGAACGAGGAACAACCTATCCGTATGCCCGTACCATCGAGGCTGGTCTTTCACTGAACTTTTAATGGATAAACAAAATACAGACAATGATGAATACAACATATATAAATAAGGTGTTAGCAGGAGTGATCACTCTCCTCGTTGCATCCTCCACCCTCCTCTTGTCGTCGTGCGATGACTATCTGGACGTTACGCCCAGTGACAAGCAGACGGCAGCACAGATCTATGCCAGTAAGTCTGGCTTCTATACCGTTGCCAATGGTATCTATGATGCCTTGTCGAGCGATGCTCTCTATGGTAAGCAGATGACATGGGAGGCCGTGGATATCTTGTCACAGAGCTATGTCACCACCAATGCGCAGCAGGCATATAAGTCACTGGCAGCCTACAGCTATACCGATGCCTATGCCGCACCGATCTTCTCCAGTATATGGGGCAAGGCCTATGAGGTGATTATGAATGCGAACCTGCTCATTGATGAGATCGACAAGCAGAACGGCAAACTGACGACGTTAGAGGCAAACTGTCTGAAAGGTGAGATGTTGGCGGTTCGCGCCTTCCTCCACCTGGATATGCTCCGACTCTTCGGACCGTCACCGCTGAACGGTATCGATCAGCTCGCCATCCCTTATAACGCCTCTGTTGATGTCACTGTACACGACCTGGTGTCTATCAAGGATGCTTGTAACTTGATCCTCAAGGACCTCGATGCTGCAGAGCAACTGCTCAGTAATGATCCGATCATCGAGAACGGACCGATGATGAGTGCACCTGAAGGTGCTGAGAGCGTACAGCTGCGCTATCGTCAGTACCGCATGAACTACTTTGCTGTGAAGGCCCTGAAAGCCCGTGCCTACTGTTGGATGGGTGACCACCAGAATGCTCTGGCACAGGCTACGGCACTGATCAATGACGCGAAGGTGCAGCAGATGTTCCCTCCCGTGGATCCCAACAAGCTGTTGGCCAATGCCAGTAACCCAGACCGTGTGTTCTCCTCGGAGGTGTTCATGGGTATCTATGACAAAGACCGTGATCAGGTGTATCAGAACTATTTCTCCTCGGCAGCTCCTGCCTATCAGTACCTACAGCCCTATGCTTCCTATATCAACAGCAGTATGGGATTGTTCGGACACCTGATCCTCGGCAGTCTGGAGTCGTATGACTACCGTTTCCAGACACAATGGGAGCAGGCATCTGGTGTCGGTGCCGCAGGACACTCGTTCATCAAATACAAGAAGATCGATCAGCCTGATCCCACCGATGCGGAGTCGGAGTATTACTACGCCAAGATGATTCCGCTGATCACCATGCAGGAGATGTACTACATTGCCTGTGAGTGTGCAGAGACTGATGCAGAGAAAGTGGACTGGTACAATAAGGCTCGTGTGCGCCGTGGCTGTCCTGACCTGGTGGCGATGGGTATTGCTCCGATCCTGGAAGCCTACTGGCCGCAAGGCTATGGTCCTATCCTCCTCTCCAACGAGGTACGTCGTGAGATGTGGGGTACCGGACAGTGGATGTATTTCACCAAGCACTATGCCTGCGGCGAAGCCCTGAGAATCCCTGGTGCTGGTGCCTACTATGTTACTGAGAGCGGTTCCGAGCAGAACTACGGTGCTATCAACTGTGAGCCGCCGCTGCCCGCTGCAGAGATGAAATAACATGATACAAACATAAAAAGGAAAGACAATGAGAAAGTTATTATATATACTGATGGCCATGCCGCTGGTGTTCTTGTCGTGTAACGAGGACGAGATCGTCACGTTCGACAGCGATGATGCAGGTATCTATTTCCAGTCGGGTGGTCAGCGATATTTCTTCATCAATATCGATGATTATGTGGATTCCACCTATTACTCCTTCAGTGAGGAGGCCGATGGTGTCACTGAGCATGTGCTCTCAGCAAGGCTCCGCACGTTGGGTAAGGTGCGTGACTACGACCGTAAGGTACGTGTGGTGGTGGATACCGAGAACAGTACCGCCATCGAGGGCACCCATTTCCGGGCGGATCTCAACAATATCGTGATTCCTGCAGGAGCCAGTGAGGTACAGGTACCCGTCACCTTCCTCCGTCACCCCAGTCTGTTGGAGCAGGAGGTGATCCTTATGCTGAAGGTGGAGGACAACGAGAACTTCAAGGTGCCCTTTGAGCGCCAGAAGAACACGAATGTGTATTATGCCACTGGCGACACCATCCGTGCCAACCGCTATGTCTTTGCCGTGAATGAGTTCTACTCTGAGCCTGCCCTGTGGACGATGTTCGGCAGTGCCTGCGGCACATGGTCGGTGAAGAAACAGCGTCTGATGTCACAGCTCTTTGAACTGAACAGCTACGACTGGAGTCTTGATGGCTGGAGAAACGGTGACGGTAAGGTGCTGCCCATGCGCTTCACCTATTTCGCCATCAAGATGCGTATCTACTTGCAGGGAATGGCTGATGCCGGTACGCCTGTTACTGAAGCTGACGGATCGTTCATGCAGTTAGGGCCGGGCTATGAGATTGACTACTCCAACTGTATGTAATCCCAATCCAAGTGTAAAACCATAAACAGTGAAAAAGATGAAATACGATTCATTCCATAAAGTGACAATAGCGGGAACCCTTTCTTGTCTCCTGCTCCTTGCCACGTCATTCCTGTCATCTTGTATCAAGGATGACGGCAGCTATGACTATACCGAACTGGCTGAGATCAGCATTGAGAATATCCCTGCGGTGACGGAGGTGCTGGCTTATGTCGATCATATCAAGATCTCGCCACGCTTCATCTCCTCCACAGAAGGAGAGATCAAACCCGGTGACCCTAACTACACGGTGAAGTATCGCTTCGGACATAAGGGCATGGGTAACTTCGGCTACGACTATGAGGCGCAGAAGAGTATTGTGTGGCAGGATCTCACTCCTGCATCGGGATTCGACATCGATGTGCCTGCTGACTACTCTACGGGTGCTTATCAGTTGTGGGTGACGATTACCGATAACCGTAATAACTCGGTCACTTCGAAGCAATATGATATCAATATCGGCTCCACTACTTATGAGGGTTGGATGGTGCTCTGTAACGAAGGTAGCGACGAAAGGGTGCGCCTTGACATGATCTCAAAGATCAGCAGTACAAAGACCGTCGTGGCGAAGGATATCGCAGCCGGACTGCCTTTGCTGCATCATGCCACCAGCTTCATCGTATGGACGCAGGATGCCGATCCTGGTGACCAGGCGTATATCTTCTCACGTGAGGGTTCTTATGAGCTTGATCCCGAGAGTATGGAGTGCGACCCTGACAGGGAGTACAATGCGATGCAATTCGCTTTCGATCCCGGAGAGACCATCATCAAGCAGGAGAACTTCGGAGGACCGTATTACGACTGGACCACGCGCTACAAGGTGTGCTTCGGAGATAAGGGTAATGCCTACTGCTATCAGGATGGTACCTACGGTGCCGCTTTCTCCACGCCTATCAATACCACGCAGGAGGGAACGGGTGCAGAGTTCCGCGTGGCTCCCTACTGTGGCTATAGCTGGATGCGCCCCTGGGGTGCAGGATACGGAGAGTATATGCTTTTCTATGATATCGACAACCGCCGCTTCATGCTCTATGATGGTCAGCTGAACCGTTTGCAACTGAATGTCATCCCCGATCCAGGAAAGGATGAGACGAACCTCTTCTCTTATAATACAGGTAAGGATTTCGTCTATATGCAGTCAACACGTCGTTCCAACGGTTTGGTATATACCATCCTGCAGGATCCTGCTACGGGTAAACGCTCTATCTATGGTATTAACCTGGGTGGTGCCACCTACTCGCAGGAGCTTTATATCCCCGATGTGGATGCACCCGACTTCGAGCGTGCCACACAGTTTGCTTTCGACACACGCTTCCCATTGCTCTTCTATAGCGTAGGTAGCAAGCTCTATTGCTATAACTTGGGTACTCACTTTACCACGGAGATGAACACCGGTCTGCCTGCAGGGGAGGAGATCACACGACTGAAGTTTAACCTCTACCTGATTCCAAACTACGATAACCTGGCTAACCAGACGGAGGAGTTCATGAACCAGCAGTACCGTCTGATCGTATGCTCCTGCGATGGTGATACCACTAACGGCGGTAAGGTGACGTTCTTCGATGTGGATGGTGTGAACAGTACCATCACCCCGGGTGAGCAATACACAGGTTTCGCCAAGATTGTGGATATCCTTTATCGCGAACGGAAGATATAGGATGAAGACAAGGATATTATTCGTCTGCTTAGGCAATATCTGTCGCTCTCCGGCGGCTGAGGGTATCATGCGCCGTCTCACCGAGGAACGGGGTGTGGATCATCTGTTCGAGATAGACAGTGCAGGCATCGGTGCCTGGCATGTGGGACAGCTTCCCGACAAGCGGATGCGCGACCATGGAGCCCTGCGAGGGTATCTGTTCAATCACCGTGCACGACAGGTGAGGCGTGAGGATTTCGATCGCTTTGACTTTGTGGTAGGGATGGACAACGAAAACCTCTACGACCTCCGGAGGATAGCGGGGAGCCAGGAGCGTGCAAAGAAAATCCGCTGTATGGCTGACTATCTGCGGCGTCATCCTGGACAGAAGACGGTTCCAGATCCCTATTATGGGGGAAGTGAAGACTTCGAACTCGCCCTCGATCTGATAGAGGACGGATGTGCTGGATTGCTTGACGAACTACTTTGAATACCTACTTTTAGGTATATCTGGGAAAAGTGCAAATTACTCATTATTGAGTATTGTGCACTTTTTCTTTTTACTGTACTTTTGCATCGCAATAACATGTGATCAAACGCATACATAATATATAGGTATAGCGCAAAAAGGTAAAAGTACAGTATCCAATGAAACGAACATCATTTGTCTTAACCTGCATCTTGGCTGTTGCTTTATGGACAGGCACGGCCAAGGCGCAGGAGTCTGCCGTTGACAGTGTGATGCAACATGTCAAAGGCAATCGTTTGAGCGTAGGCGGTTATGGCGAGGTGGCCTTGAGCCGCAATTTCTATAGTGATAACGTTTATCGGTATTCCAAGGCCGGTCAGTATAAGAACGATCCGAGTCATGGACGTTTCGATATCCCCCATGCCGTCATCTATTTGGGTTACGACTTCGGTAAGGGATGGACAATGGGTACGGAGATCGAATTCGAACACACGGGAACAGGCAGTGCAGTGGAGCAGGAGTTCGAGGAAGCCGGTGAATGGGAACAGGAAGTGGAGAAAGGCGGTGAGGTGGAGCTGGAGCAGTTCTGGCTTCAGAAGAGTTTTTCGCGAGCTGCCAATATCCGCGTAGGACACATCGTGGTGCCGGTAGGACTGAACAATGCACATCATGAGCCCCTGAATTTCTTCACCGTCTATCGTCCCGAGGGAGAGAATACGATCCTTCCTTCCACCTGGCATGATACGGGTATCAGCTTCTGGGGCCGCAGCGGTGACTTCCGTTATGAGGTACAGCTCACTGCTGGATTGGATGCTTTTAAGTTCAGTCGTGACGGCTGGGTGCATAATGGTGCTAAATCTTCTTTTGAATATAAGGTGGCAAACAAGTACGGATTCTCTGCACGCTTGGACAACTATAGCGTTCCTGGCTTGCGCATCGGCGTGAGCGGCTACTATGGGAAGGCGATGCATAACACCTATCCTCATGACATGGAGGGAGAGAATGCCGACGGCGTGAAGAAAGCCAACGATGGCGTGAAAGGACAGGTGGCCATTGGTTCCATTGATTTCACCTTCAACCGTTTTAACTGGATTATCAGAGGACAGGCCGACTATGGCTATGTGGGTGATGCCGTGGAGATTAACACCATCAAACGCACACGAGCCAAGGTGAGCAATGCCCCCTATAGCAGTATGCCGGTGGCGAAGAACGCCGTGGCTATCGGTATTGAGGCTGGTTATGATATCTTCTCGCAGATTACCAAACTGCACCAAGACCAGCAGAAACTGTATGTCTTCGGTCGTTACGAGCATTACAACCCCTATATCCCATCGGCACAGCAGGCTGGTTATCAGTTCACCGAGAAGAACCGTATCGTGGGGGGCATCAACTATTACCCCATCAAGCAGATTGCTGTCAAGGCGGAATATTCGCATCGGATGCTGAAGAGCCAGTATAACAACGAACCCAGCATCAACATCGGTATCGCCTACGAGGGCTTCTTCCTCTAAGCCGCTGCACGATGAACATAAGACGATTACACATCAACAATTATAACACGTATCAAAATGAAAAAGGTTTTTAAGTATGCGCTGCTTTGCGCAGCTGCTGTCATCAGCACGATGACATTCACTGCATGTAGCAGCGATGATGATGACAAGAACAATGACAAAACGCCATCAGCCAATGTGCAGGCTATCCAGGCCCTTTCGAAACAGTATGTGGAGAACGTGGTGTATCCTACTTACACCAATCTGGCCAATGCCACAGAGACCCTTTACGACCAGCTGGATGCTGCTAAAGGAAAGTTCCGCGCAGGAACACTCACACAGAGTGACATCAACACGATCTGTAGCACCTTCCTCAGTGCACGTGCTTACTGGGAGGCATCAGAGGCTTTTCTCTACGGACCGGCTACTACATTCGGCATCGACCCCCATATCGACACATGGCCCCTCGACCTCGATGCTCTGGCTGTTGAGCTGAATAATGCCAATAAGGTGGCTATGCTTGATAACGGCGACGATGGTATCGCCTATGCTGCTGCCAAGCTCGGACAGGAGCTGCTGGGCTTCCATGGTATTGAGTTCATCATCTTCCGTAACGGTCAGAACCGTACATTGGCTTCTCTGCAAGCCAACGAGAGTGATGATGCCTTCAAGGCCATCAACGCTCAGGTGACTGGTGAGCAGGAACTGGTATATGCTACCGCTGTGGCAGGTGACCTCCGTGACCGTTGCTTCCAGCTGGAGGTGGCATGGCGTGGAGAGAGTGCTGTCAAGTCTCATCAGGATCGTGTGGAGGAACTGGAACTGGAAACACAGATCACGTCCAACTATTACGGTTACAATATGCTGAATGCCACACAGGCAGGAAGTACTTTCCAGACCTGGCAGGAGGTGTTGGTGACCATTTTCGACTCTGGTTGCTCGAATATCGCTGCTGAGGTGGCCAACACCAAGATGGGTACGGCCTATACTGGTGAGGATGCCAACTACATCGAGTCACCCTATAGTCATAAGTCATTCACCGACTTCTACGACAATATCATGAGCATTAAGAATTCGCTCTATGGTGGTGTGAACCTCTCAGCCCCCAACAGTGCTTCGGCCATGAGCTTCATGCAGTCGGCAAACCCCACCTTGGCTGCAGCCATGAGTTCAGCTCTTGAGGGTGCTCTTTCCGCGCTGAAGGCTTGTCAGGTGGGTTCTGCCTTTGTGGAGGATCCTACGGCTGCGAAGGTGAAAGTCGCCATGGATGCCATCAATGCACTGGATGACCAGTTGCAGGCAGGTGCTACATGGGCTGCAACTGTTAGGTAATTTGCGGTTCCGACTGGCACCTCTGAAGGTGACAGGTGATCATATTTGACAACGGGAAGTTGTGTCACGGTGAGTTTGCTTGCTATGACGCAACTTCTTGACGGCTTAAGAAACAAATTATATAAACAATCACATTATGAATATCGTTAAGAATTACAACGTACTGATCCTCAGTGGATTGCTTTGCTTTTCACTGACGTCGTGTAAAGATGATGATCCCACTTATACTCAGGAGGACACCAGTGGGTCCGAGGTGAACTACATCGGAAAGAAAGTGGGTAACTTCCTCGCAGAGGAGTGGTATCCCGGAGGCGATCTCGGTACTACCGACAATGTCTCGGCAGGGTGTTACGAGGATGAGGCTCCCGTCGTGCCACAGATGGGCCTCATGGATGCCTTTAACAAAGGAGAGACCTTCTTTGAACGGAACTACAACACGGGAACACCGCCTTTCAATGGCTTAGGACCGGCAGCAGTGCGTAAGTCTTGCCTTGACTGTCATCCCGCCTACGGCCATGGAAAACGTGTTGATCGCTACACGGCCTCGTGGGGTAACGGTTATCTGCTGGTAGTGTATCACCCCAAAGCACCCGGCAGTGATGACGGTCCTTATGTGGCCGAGGTAACGGGTATGCCGCAGACGATCGCTACTTCGCCGTTTCTTGCGCCCATCGATGAGGATCAGATCGATCTGCAATGGAAGACTCTGACCGCTATGGAGAGCGGCATCCCCATGACGTTCCCCGATGGGGAGAGATACGAGCTGATCTATCCTGAGTTGAATATCCCAGAGAGTGCCTTCAACACCAATCCCACACCCTATCAGACAGGTGATGTGGCATTCCGTCTGGAGAGTACCATCGGTATCATTGGTACCGGACTGATCGATGCCATTCCCGATGATTCTATTAAGGTGCAGTATCAGCGTGAGGCAGCAGCAGGCGTGGATCTGAATCCTGCCATGTGGGACAAGAGCACTAATGACTGGGCTCCTACTGCCCTCTATACCGCCAACGGCGTAAACCGCATTAAGAAATTCACTTATGCCTGTACCCGTGGTTCCCTGCAAGACGGAGCTGGAGCAAACGCTATCTGGAATATCACGAATGTGAGCCGTAGTGACCGTCCGTATCTTTACTCCACCAATGCATGGGCAAAGAAGATGAGTGAGACACCCTCGGTGATTGCCGCCATCAAGGCTAACCCCAACTCTCTCTATTATGCCGACGGTACCGATGAGGGTATTGCCGAAGCTGTGAACGGACTACTCTCTCCGGGCACGAACCAGTTCGACAATCCGTGGCATAACTTCGAGCCGGAGATGAGCGACCAGAATTTCTGGGCTTTCATGGTATGGCATCGTGGCTTGGCCATTCCCCGTGCCCGTAACCTCAATGATCCTGAGGTGCAACGCGGTAAGGAGGTCTTCAACCAGATTGGCTGTCAGTATTGTCATCGTGCCAAGTGGCAGACTACTCGGGATGACTTCTGGGCTCCCAGCATCATCACATCGAACAACTTAAACCTGCCCACGTATAAGAACCAGACGATCTATCCCTATACTGACATGGTGCAGCACCGTCTGTACATGAAGAACGGTATCCATGGGTCGTGGTGCCGTACCACTCCGCTGTGGGGACGTGGACTGTCGAAGATCAATACAGGAGCGGAGGACCGTCTGCACGACTGTCGTGCCCGTAATGAGATTGAGGCCATCATGTGGCATGGCTATAGCAAGAACTCCGATGCTTACGAGAGCACGCTGAAGTTCTATAACCTGCCCAAAGCTGATCGTGATGCCGTAGTGAAGTTCCTGCGTTCAATCTGATATAGAAATGAAGAAAATCCTCTTTACCCTATATATCGTGGTGATCCTCTGCATGGGGATTGCCACGTTTGTTGAGAAATACCGTGGTACCTCGTTCGTCTCTACATATGTCTATGGCGCGTGGTGGTTCTCCTTGCTGTGGGCTTTGCTGACGGCGGTGGCCATTGTCTGGTTTGTGAAACGTAGGGTAAAAAGGATTTCTGTTGTCTTGCTCCATCTGTCGTTTGTCATCATCCTCGCCGGTGCCTTCCTGACACATCTCACCGCTCATCAGGGCATGATGCATTTGCGTATAGGACAGACAGAAAACCGCTTCCGAGAGCTTGCGGGTGAAGAGATCAAAGAATGGTCTCTCCCTTTCTCGGTGAGGCTCAACCGCTTCGAGGTGAAATATCATGAAGGTACTAGAGCTGCTGCCGACCATATCTCCTCACTCACGATTATTGATGACAATGAGCAGGAAGACTGTTCTGTATCCATGAACCATATCTTCTCACGCCATCATACCCGTCTGTATCAGAGCAGCTATGATGATGACGGACAGGGCAGTTATCTGAGTGTGAATAGCGATCCTTATGGTATTCCTGTCACTTACCTCGGCTACGCTTTGTTGTTCCTCTCACTTGTCTGGATGCTCTTTGATCCAAAGGGGGCGTATCGGAAGATTGTAAGGGGGGAAGGAGTCAGGAGTCAGGAGGAAGGAGTCAGGAGTCAGGAGGAAGGAGGAAGGAGAAAGGAGATGGGAGAAAGGAGGAAGGAGGAAGGAGTCTCTGGTCTTCTGTCTTCTACTTCCTTAAAAATCTGCCTCTCTCTTTCCGTCATCGTCCTTTTTATGACTCTCCTTATCCTCTTCCTTCCTCACCGTCAGAAGGAGGAGGGGGCATTGCCGGTATTGCCAGAAGAAACGGCTAAGGAGCTTGGGAAACTGAATATCCTATACAACGACCGTATCTGTCCGCTGCAGACCTTCGCCCTCGACTTCACGAAAAAGCTTTATGGGAAACGTTCCTACAAAGGTTATTCTGCTGAGCAGGTGCTCACAGGTTTTATTTTCTGGGGCGACGAATGGAGTAAGGAGCCTGTCATTAAGATGAAGAGCGGTGTGCTGCGCAATACGTTGCAGTTACCGGAATACTGTGCTGTCAATACTTTTTTCAACTCCACCATGGGCGGCTATATCCTCGGACCATATATCCGGGAATATTACCAGGGCGAGAATGATAAGTTCCATCAGGAGGCAGCGAAGATCGATGACAAACTGCAGCTGGTGATGGAGCTACGTTGTGGTAAGCTGTTGCAGGTCTTTCCTTACCAGTCGGAATGGTATGCCCCCATAGGAAAATATCCTGCTCACATGGAGGAAGAACGTCAGCAGTATATACGTAACATCTTCTCTATTCTTAATGAGGAAGCCCATGCGGGGCATTTCTCTCAGGTGGATGAGGCCATAGCGAAGATGCAGAAATATCAGCGCACCTTCGGAAGTAACATGCTCCCTTCCTCCTTGAAAGTGACAGCTGAGCGTCTCTATAACCGTGTTCCCTTTGCCACCTTTCTCTTTATGTTGAATCTCACATTGGGATTCCTGTGTTTGGTGCCATTATTTAGAAATAAAGGAAATGTGGGGAAAGAAAAGAGAAAGGATAGAATAACAGGGTGGATTATCTTGTTTTCCCTCTCCTTCCTGACTCTCACGATTTGTCTCATCTTGCGCTGGATCATCTCTGGAACAGTTCCGATGTCTAACGGTTACGAGACCATGTTGCTGATGGCCTGGATGATTATGATCCTGTCGTTACTCACTTTCCGCCGTTTCCCGATCATCCTCTCCTTCGGGTTCCTGATGTCGGGCTTCTTCCTGTTGGTGAGTCATATTTCGCAAATGGATCCGCAGATCAGCCATATCATGCCCGTACTCTCCTCACCCCTTCTCACCTTCCATGTGAGTATCATCATGATGGCTTTTGCCCTGCTGGCACTAACGTTTATCTGCGGGATAACGGGAATTGTGAGCAGAGGAGAGGGAGTCACAAAGCTTTCCAAGCTTTTCCTCTATCCGGCACTTACCTGCTTGGGCTTTGGTATCTTTATCGGTGCCATCTGGGCGAACGTGTCGTGGGGAACCTATTGGAGCTGGGATCCGAAGGAGGTATGGGCGCTCATCACGTTCATGGTATATGCCGTGGCGGTACATGATCGTTCTGTACCGTGGTTGCAAAAACCGTTTAACTATCACCTTTTCATGGTATTGGCTTTCCTGACGATTCTCATGACCTACTTCGGAGTGAATTATTTCTTAGGGGGTATGCACTCGTATGCTTAGGAAGAGATAAAATTTTAAATACATTTGGTTATTCGCTTACTTATTCGTACCTTTGCACCCATGAATAAGAAACCATTTGACAACGTTTATGCTGAGATCAGCTGCTTTGACAACGGCACGGAGGTGAAGGAATACCATCTGATGCTCCATGTGAGCAACGGGTCGTTGAGCTTTCGTGACCAGCTGACGGCTATTGATCAAGCCTACACCTCTTTGTTGCGTGATGATCTTCAGGGAGCAAAGACGGTGTTCAAACGCTACTTCCTCAGCGATGCCTATAACCAAGCGAACGATGTCGTCTCCATGGAACTCGACTATGCTGACTATGCCCTGTCGATTATTCAGCAGCCGCCCCTTGATGGAACTAAGGTGGCTGTGTGGGCCTATCTGCAGACAAACGTACAGACTCGTGCTCTTCATTGCGGCTTGCATGAGGTGACGCATGGCAGCTACCGTCATCTGTGGAATGCCAGTGCTCATAACCTGGCCAAGAACTCTGAATATCAGACTCGCTTGTTGCTCAACGAGTATATCATGCAGCTGATGCAGGAAGGATGTAAGCTGTCAGACAACTGTATCCGCACATGGTTCTTCGTGAACGATGTCGATAACAATTATCCAGGAGTGGTGAAAGCCCGGAATACCGTGTTCTTCACACAGAACCTTACCGATGAGACCCATTTCATCGCCAGTACAGGTATTGGAGGCCGGCAGGCAGATGCCCACGTCCTCTCACAGATGGACAACTACGCCGTGGATGGTATTCAGAAGGAACAGGTGCACTATCTCTATGCTGCCGATTACCTGAATCGTACCAGCGACTATGGGGTGAGCTTTGAGCGCGGCACCTATCTTGACTACGGTGATCGCCGTCATGTCTTCATCTCGGGTACGGCCAGTATCAATAACAAGGGTGAGATCGTGCATCCTGGTGACGTCGCCGCACAGACACGTCACATGTGGGGGAACGTGGAGGCCTTGCTCAACGAGGCGGAGTGTACCTATGAGGAGGTTACTCAGATGATTGTCTATCTGCGCGATATCTCCGACTATCATACCGTCAAGGCACTTTACGATGAGCGGTTTCCCGATAAGCCTAAAGTGTTTGTCAACGCCCCCGTATGCCGTCCGGGATGGCTTGTGGAGATGGAGTGCATGGCTATCAAACAGATACACAACGATTCCTTCGCCCCGTTCTGATGTGAGCACTTGATTTTGCCAACTGTATTGAGCAATTGGAAAAAGAGTGCTCGCATTCTCTACCGATGATTATTAAAAATAATTAAATCGGCTGTAATTCAAAAGACGATTGTTTTCAAGATAGCCAAAATCGCCGTATCTTTGCATTCGCATTATTCAATCATGTGAATTACTTGAATACACGTATGATTTTTTATCACATTTAAATATAAAGTAATTATGAGAATCGAAAAAGTTCATGCAAGAGAAATCCTCGACTCAAGAGGTAACCCGACTGTGGAATGTGAAGTAACATTGGAGAATGGCGTGATGGGTCGCGCTGCCGTACCCTCTGGTGCCTCTACTGGTGAGAACGAGGCCCTGGAGCTTCGTGACGGTGACAAAGGACGCTACTTAGGCAAGGGTGTCTTGAAGGCCGTTGAGAATGTGAACAACATCATCGCTCCCGCCCTGAAGGGTGACTGCGTGTTCGATCAGCGTGGTCTTGACATGAAGATGCTTGAGCTTGATGGCACACCCACCAAGAGCAAGCTGGGTGCCAACGCTATCCTCAGCGTTTCACTTGCTGCCGCTCAGGCTGCTGCCAAGGCGCTGAACATTCCTCTCTATCGTTATATCGGTGGCTGTAACAGCTACACCATGCCCCTTCCGATGATGAACATCGTGAACGGTGGTGCTCACTCTGACGCTCCTATCGCTTTCCAGGAGTTCATGATCGGCCCGGTTGGTGCTACCTCTATCAAAGAGGCTGTGCGCATGGGTGCTGAGGTGTTCCACAACCTCGCCAAACTGCTGAAGGCCCGTGGCCTTTCTACCGCTGTTGGTGATGAGGGCGGTTTCGCTCCTAACTTCAACGGTATCGAGGATGCCCTCGACACCATCATGGAGGCCATCAAGGCTGCAGGCTATGAGCCGGGCAAGGACGTACGCATCGCTATGGACTGCGCTGCTTCTGAGTTCGCTGTTTGCGAGGATGGTAAGTGGTTCTACGACTATCGTCAGCTGAAGAACGGTAAGAAGAAGGATCCTAATGGTAAGAAGCTCTCTGCTGATGAGCAGATCGCTTACCTCGAGGAGCTCATCAACAAGTATCCTATCTACTCTATTGAGGACGGTCTCGATGAGAATGACTGGGAGAACTGGGTGAAGCTGACTGAGAAGGTTGGTAACAAGTGCCAGCTCGTGGGTGACGACCTCTTCGTGACCAACGTGAAGTTCTTGGAGAAGGGTATCAAGATGGGCGCTGCCAACAGCATCCTGATCAAGGTGAACCAGATTGGCTCGCTCACCGAGACCCTCGACGCTATCGAGATGGCTCACCGTCACGGCTATACCACCGTTACCTCTCACCGTTCTGGCGAGACTGAGGATACCACCATTGCTGACATCGCCGTTGCTACCAACAGTGGTCAGATCAAGACCGGTTCACTCTCTCGTACCGACCGTATGGCTAAGTACAACCAGCTCATCCGCATCGAAGAGGAGCTCGGTTGCACCAGCAAGTACAAGTACGCAAAGCTGAAATAAATTCCAACTTTCGCAAGCTTCGCTTGCTACTGTTTTTGTGGAATGTTGAATGAGATATCACATTCTCAACTTCATAAAGGCTCTTGCCCCTCCTTGGGTCAGGAGCTTTTTTTATGGATTATTGGTAAATCATTCGTTTTTGTCGGTGAATCTTCGTATTTTTGCACCACCATAAACAATAAAACAGCTCAACATGATGAAAACGGTAATTGGCATTGATGTGGGCACCAGTACCACGAAGATCGTCGGACTGCGCAACGGCGAAGTAATCTCACCTATTCGTATCCGGGCTACCGATCCTGTGACCTCCCTTTACGGGGCCTTCGGAAAATATCTTCACGACAACAACATTCAGCTCAAAGAGGTGGAGCAGGTGATGTTGACCGGAGTGGGAAGCGCCTATGTGAACGAGCCTATCTATGGTCTGCCCACCCGGAAAGCCGAGGAGTTTATTGCCGACGGACTGGGTGCACGCTATGAGTCGAAGCAAGATCGGATGTTGGTGGTGAGTATGGGAACGGGTACGTCGTTCGTACAAGTGGATGGCGACCAGATCAGGCATATCGGTGGTATGGGTATTGGGGGCGGTACCCTCAAGGGACTGTCCCAACTGCTGCTCGGAACCGATGATATCAAACATGTGGCTCATCTGGCGGAAAACGGAAATATCGCCAACGTGAACCTTCAGATTGGTGATATCAGTGCTGTGCCCCTGCCTGGTCTGCCCCTGGATGCCACGGCTTCTATCTTCGGAAACGTGAAGACCACAGCCTCACAAGAGGATATCGCAGCCGGCCTGATCTGTACTGTTGTACAAACCATTGGCTCGGCCACTTATCTCTCCTCGTTAGGCATTGGTATCAAGGACTTCGTGATGATCGGCAATCTCACCCTTCTCCCACAGTGTAAGCTGATCTTCCCTGAGATGGAGAAGCTGTACGGAGTGCGCTATATCATCCCGAAGTACTCAGAGTTCTGTACCGCCATTGGTGCGGCACTGTGCTATACTAAAAGTTGATTCCCACGTTCAGTGTCAGCGCACTGTTCTTACTGGTGTCGAAGTCGTCATGACAGATGTTCGCCAGTCCTAAGTCGTAGCTGACCTCTGCGTAGAACATATCAAACTGGAGACCGCATCCCGTCTTCAGACCCCCATCGAAGCGTTGGAAGGAATAGGGATTGTCGGAGAATGAGCTGTAGGCGGCACGTTCGCCGAAGTCCTTAATCTTTCCACACACACCGCAGGCCAGATAGCCGCCGAGGAACGGCTGGATGGAGAAGCCACGGTCGATATCGATGCGGTACTTCATCACCAGTGGCATCTCCAAGTAGTTCAGCTGATAGGTGAATTTGTCACCACCCACTTTACCCTTACCGCCTTTCTCAGTATAATAGAGACCTGTCTCCAGATACAACGGGGTATGGGGCACTACGGCGAAGCCTGCTGCCACTCCGGCGTTCAGTCCTGTTTTCATGCTGCTCCCATCCAGATAGATGTCATCACTGTTCACGGTGCTGAATGACGGACCTATGCGGAAACCGAAATAGGCATCGTTGTTCCAGTATGTACTGCGGTGGTTACGCTGACTGTAATCGAGACGACCCGAACGGGGATTGTAATATCTGCTGTGACGATAGCTCTGGGCTTGCAGTGGCAAGACAGTGAGCACACTGAACATTGCCAGGATGATTATCTTCTTCATTTTCTTCTCTTTTAGGGTTACTACTCTGTTATCGCTGGCAAAATAACAGAAAAAACGCCAACCGTCCATCAGGTTTTTTCCTAAAAACGAAGGGGGAAATCCCTATTTCTCCTGATAACGGTTCTCCTATTTTGTCAAAATTTCTAAAAAACTATGGTTTTATTTGCAGGCTCCATGATAATTATGTATCTTAGTACCGTCAAAACGATATAACTTAAAGCTACTATCATGACAACATATAACAAAGATAACTTCTGTGTAATCTTGGCGGGTGGTAAAGGGCGCCGTTTGTGGCCGTGCAGCCGGGCTAAGAAACCCAAACAGTTCGTTGATTTCTTTTCTACAGGGCGCACGCTCCTCCAGGGAACCTTCGACAGGATTTCGAGGCTGATTCCCATAGAGAATATCTACGTGAGCACAAACCATGAATATGCTCATTACGTGTTGGATCAGCTGCCTGAGCTACCACCAGAAAATGTGCTGAGTGAGCCTATCCATCGGAATACCGCACCCAGTGTGGCATGGGCTACCTATCGTATCTGGCGCCGTTGTCAGAATGCCCGTTTGGCTGTGGTACCTTCTGATCAGGCTGTTTTCAAGGAGGAACGTTTCCTGGAGAATATCCAGAAGGGCCTGGACTTGGTCGCCGATCATGATATCGTGCTGACCATGGGTGTGAAACCCACGCGTCCGGAACCAGGCTATGGTTATATACAGATGGGGGAGCCTACTCCTCACGACCTTGTCTTTGAGGTGAAGTCATTCACCGAGAAGCCCGACAGGCAATTTGCCCAGATGTTCATGGAGAGCGGCGAGTTCCTGTGGAACACGGGTCTGTATCTGTCAAGTGTACGACACATGCGTGACTGTCTGCATCGCATCTTCCCCAGGGTGTTGCGACAGATCGATGAGGAGCGTGAGGTGACGTTGGAAGAGGAACTTCTGTTCATTGAGGAGAAATTCCCATCGTATCCCAACGTGTCAATTGACTCCGGACTCCTCGACGGTAATGACTCCGTGTATGTGATGAGCTGTGATTTCGGCTGGGCTGATCTGGGTATGTGGCACTCCATCTATGAGGGTATGAAGAAAGGTGATGGCGACAACGTGGTGATCAGCAGTCAGCTGATTATCGAGAACAGTCGCGATAATATCATCAAACTGCCTGCCGACCACATGGGAATCATCCACGGCCTCGAAGGCTTCATCGTGGCAGAACAAGGTAATGTGTTATTGATCTGCAAGAAAGAAGACTCCTCTGCACTGATCAGGAAATATATCAGTGAGGTGCAGATCAAGTATGGGGAGGACTATATTTGATACAGTCGAGGGCTCGTGTCTCCGAGCCCTCGATAACAGATATTCTATAACCCTTCAAACTCCTTGAGGATCCTGCTGGAAATATCCTTGAACTCCTCCTCCGACAGTTTCAGCTTCGGGTTACTGAAAAGCATGTCCTTCTCACTCTGCATGGGAATGAGATGGATATGAGCGTGGGGCACCTCCAGACCGAGCACGGCCATGCCCACCTTCACACAGGGGAAGGCACGTTTAATGGCCACAGCCACCTTCTTGGCAAACTGCATATAGGCCCCAATCTCCTCGTCGTCCATGTCAAATACATAGTCAACCTCGCGCCGTGGGATCACTAACGTGTGACCTTTTACCAACGGGTTGATGTCGAGGAATGCATAGAACTGATCACTCTCTGCACATTTGTAGCTGGGAATCTCACCAGCGGCAATCTTACTGAAAATATCCATACGCTTAACTTTAATGGTGAACGCTTTACGGTGAACTATCCTACGGTGATCTTGTCGATGCGCAGTTTGATGGTGCCACGCGGTATCTTAATCTCCACCTCGTCGCCCACCTTGTGGTTGAGCAGCCCCTGTGCGATGGGGGTGGTGATGGAAATCTTCCCCTCACGGAGGTTTGCCTCACTCTCGCTCACGATGGTGTAGGTCATCTTGGCCTTGTTGGCAAGATTGGTCATCTCCACCTTTGAGAGGATCTGCACGGCATCGGTGCTCAGGCGCGAGGTATCCACAACCTTTGCTTCCGAGATTTCCACCTTCAGCCGGTTGATCTTGTCCTCGAGATGTGCCTGTGCCTCCTTGGCGGCATCATACTCACTGTTCTCACTCAGGTCGCCTTTGTCGCGTGCCTCGGCGATGGCCGCTGAGGCCTTGGGGCGTTCCACACCTTCCAAGCGTCTTAGTTCGGCTATCAGCTTGTCGTAGCCTTCTTGTGACATGTAAGCCATAATCTATCTTGTTTTAATTCGATTGCTTATAAATAATATGCAAAGACATAAAGAATTCCGACAATCTTTTCAATGTCGGAATCCCTTACTCTTATCTAAGTTCTTAATTATCCGCGGCAAAGGTAGAGATTTATTTCGAGATAAACAAATTTTTCCCCATCTTTTTCGTTGCTTTATATTTTATAGTCGCAAGCTACGGATATCCGCATCATCCGTTCCATCCGTGTCCTATTGTTTTCTACGGACTTATAGGACTCTATGGACTATCAGCCGTCCAGGCTGATCTATTTGGCTTCCCCTAAAGCGCCGATTTACAATTCTGCCATATCTGCAATTTTTCTCTCCGCTTCGCAATGAGTGACCGTTGGTTCTGCACGTAGCGCACGCTGCTCAGCCGAATTACAAATTCGACGGAGCTGGGAAAAAAAACATTTTTGTTTTGTATTCCGCTCACTTTATCGTATCTTTGCACCGTAAAGCATAATCGGTTCATGAGAAAACGAATTAGTATTGACATTAAGACAGACAACATGTAAAGAACAATCAAGGCAATATTATTATGAAAAGAATGTTTTCTAAGGTCGTGAGTGCAGAGGGTGAATCCACCAAGCACAACGTGTTCCAATTCACCGTAGGTTATAAGTTCTGCCTGTAATTATGGAGAAGATCATGAAGAAACTATTGTTATTTGTAACTTATATGCTGTTCACTTCACTGCTGTTCTCGTGCGGTGATGATGAGGATGATGCATTTAGCCCGATGCAGTTGCCCGCATCGGCATCAGACACGGTGTATGAAGAAGATGAAGTAGATGGTAAACCGTATTACCAAGGAGGTGATGAGATGTACCGTCACTATCTCTCTACTCATCTGAAGTATCCGGCCATTGCTGCAGTAAAGGGTATTCAGGGCGAGGTGGTAATATCGTTCATCGTAGAGAAGGACGGTTCCTTGTCTGATTTCCAGATAGAGAAGAGCGTGCATGAAAGCCTTGACAATGAAGCGCTGCGTGTTATCAGCGGAATGCCAGCATGGATCCCTGGCCACTATCAGAACATGCGAGTTAGGGTAAGGAGCCAAGCGCCAGTAACGTTTATCTTGAAATGACCATAAGTGAGCCAGTGGCGGCTCGCTGATCAGCGGGTACGAGAGAAAGTTAAGGGTCAAATAAGGCTGGATATTCATCATGGTTTTCCAGAACTCGTACAACCAGTTCATATAAAAAGGATTATTTCTTATGTTTTATTACACCGATACCTGTCAGAAGCAAACGGATAATGTAAGATCCGTAATTGTCAATCAA
>CACXMM010000018.1 GCA_902768785.1 uncultured Prevotellaceae bacterium | reverse complement strand
CGAAAAGAACGATAAGGAGCTATACTTAAACTTTGACGAGTATATTCGTCAGGGAGAGCCGTCGCAGCGTGAAGCTGCATACGCCTGGAGTACGGCTATTGGACTTCAGGCGGTGGATGGGCTGAAAACGTCAGAGTATCTGAACGGCTTGGCTCGCAGAAACATCGAGGGTGAAATCACCATCGATGAGGTGGAACAGTTGCTCAATAGTTATTACGAGAATAAAACGACTCGTGAAGCTGACGATGATGACAAACAGGAGGCTGACAAAGCCTCGAAGAACATCAAGCGCATACTCTCGGTAAAGACATGCGACTTCTCGACAAATGGCTACATATCCTTGCATCGCAGAATCTTCGAAGGCGTAATGAAGCACGTTGGTGAAATGCGAAAGTACGACATTACCAAGCGTGAGTGGGTATTGGAGGGTGACACCGTGAGCTACCTGAATTGGGAAGATCTGCGCAGGGCTGTTGATTATGATATCCAGCAGGAACGTGATTTCAGTTATAAGGGCATCAGTAATGATGAGTTAGTGGCTCATATTGCCAATTTCGTATCTGGACTTTGGCAGATACATGCCTTCGGTGAAGGAAACACACGCACTACGGCCGTATTTACTATTCAGTATCTTCGTTCACTAGGCTTTAATGTGGAGAACGACTTGTTCGCTAAACATTCTTGGTACTTCCGTAATGCACTTGTGAGGGCCAACTACAAAAATGCCATAAAGGGTATCGACTATAGTCCTGTTTTTCTGGAACGTTTTTTCCGTAATCTACTGCTTGGAGAGCAGTGGGATCTGCGCAATCGTTATCTGCATATTAACCCGCCTGCAGAATGGAAAGAACAGCCAAACCTTGCAGTTCCTTCAAAACAACCGACAAGTACCCCGACAAGTACCCCGACAAGTACCCCGACAAGTTTTATTTACACCAATAATAAAAATATTATCAGATTAGTGAAAGCTTTGGGTGAAGAGCAACTCTCCGTCAAAGTGATGATGGAGAGGATTGGCTTGAAAGATAGGGAAAACTTCCTTGACTACTCTCTTAATCCTTCTATGAACGAGGGCTATATCCGTATGCTATCGCCAGAAATACCTGCTGACGGTAAAAGGACTGGCTCTTTACAATAGCATATGCCATGGGGACAGTTGATATATAGAAGGCTGATGGCTGAGGTCTGAAAGTATTACGGATTTACGGACTCACGAAATATAAAAATGGGTAAAAACGTTAAAAGAATATATGGAACAAAATTCTAACAACACCTCAGAACTTCAATCTCCTTTCGAGACAATTTTGAAAAGACAATGGCATTTATTGCCAAGAACAATTTGTTGGAGCAATTCAAGCCACGTTTGAGGCAGTGTGTGGAATGGTCTTCGCCATGTGGATGGGGATTTGCTGACACAATTGCAGATATATATTATGAGCACTTTCCAGAAGACGATTGACAGATAAAACAAGAATAAGGGTGTGTCATTTTGAAGTGACACACCCTCATTTCATGGTTTTGTTATGTCTTTACTTATGCGTCTCATTTGACCTCCTCGAAGTCCGCATCCTGAATTGTCTCATCAGTGTTGCCTGACTGTTGCTGTCCGCCAGCCTGCTGACCTCCGTTGAATCCAGCACCAGGACCAGTCTGTTGTCCGCCAGCCTGACTGTACATCTTCTGAGAGGCAGCTTGCATCACCTGGTTGAGGTTGTTGATGGCGTTGTCGATAGCAGTGATGTCACCACTCTTGTGGGCATCCTTCAACTGCTGTACGGCAGCCTCCACATTTGCTTTGTCGGCACCCAGCTTATCACCATTCTCGTTGAGGAAGGTCTCGGTCTGGAAGATCATCGAGTCGGCCTGGTTCATCTTGTCGATGCGCTCACGCTCACGCTTGTCGTTCTCGGCATTCTGCTCAGCCTCTGCCTTCATACGGTTGATCTCATCCTGAGAAAGACCGCTGGAAGCCTCGATACGGATGGCCTGCTCCTTGCCCGTTGCCTTATCCTTGGCAGATACCTTGAGGATACCGTTGGCGTCGATGTCGAAGGTTACCTCGATCTGAGGAATACCACGGCGTGCGGGAGCGATTCCTGTGAGATTGAACTGACCGATTGACTTGTTCTGTGCAGCCATCGGGCGCTCACCCTGCAGCACATGAATGGTTACCTCAGTCTGGTTATCTGCTGCTGTAGAGAAAGTCTCGCTCTTCTTGCAAGGAATGGTCGTGTTAGCCTCGATGAGCTTGGTCATCACACCACCCAATGTCTCAATACCCAGTGTCAGCGGAGTCACGTCGAGCAAAACGATGTCGCCCACGCCACCTTCCTTGTTCAGGATAGCACCCTGGATAGAAGCACCTACGGCTACCACCTCATCGGGGTTCACACCCTTTGAAGGCTCCTTACCGAAGTAGTTCTTCACCAGTGTCTGCACAGCAGGGATACGACTTGAACCACCCACGAGGATCACCTCATCGATGTCGGCTGTTGACAGCTTGGCATCTGCCATGGCTTTCTGACAAGGAGCCAGACATGCCTGGATAAGATCGTGTGCCAGCTGCTCGAACTTAGCACGTGTCAAGGTCTTTACCAAGTGCTTGGGCACACCAGCCACCGGCATGATATACGGCAGGTTGATCTCGGTGCTTGTAGAAGAAGACAGCTCAATCTTTGCCTTCTCGGCAGCCTCCTTCAGACGCTGCATAGCCATCGGATCGTCCTTGAGGTTTGCGCCCTCATCGTTCTTGAACTCCTGTACCAGCCAGTCGATGATTACCTGGTCGAAGTCATCACCACCCAGGTGAGTATCACCATTGGTAGAGAGCACCTCGAACACACCACCGCCGAACTCCAGAATAGAGATATCGAAGGTACCACCACCGAGGTCGAACACAGCAATCTTCATATCCTTGTTAGCCTTATCAACACCGTAAGCCAAAGCAGCGGCAGTAGGCTCATTAACGATACGCAGCACGTTCAGACCGGCAATCTGTCCAGCCTCCTTAGTAGCCTGACGCTGAGAGTCGGAGAAGTAGGCAGGCACGGTAATCACCGCATCCGTCACCTCCTGTCCGAGATAATCCTCGGCAGTCTTCTTCATCTTCTGCAGTACCATGGCAGAGATCTCCTGCGGTGTATATTTACGACCTTCGATCTCTACACGCGGATAACCGTTCTCGTTAACTACGGTGTAAGGTACGCGAGAAATTTCTTTCTCGGTCTGCTGCCAGTTCTCACCCATGAAACGCTTGATAGAATACACGGTGTTCTTCGGGTTGGTGATAGCCTGACGTTTAGCAGGATCACCGATCTTGCGTTCACCGCCTTGAACAAAGCCCACTACAGAAGGAGTGGTGCGCTTACCTTCGCTGTTTGCGATTACTACAGGCTCGTTACCCTCGAATACGGCAACGCAGCTGTTTGTAGTTCCTAAGTCAATACCAATTACTTTTCCCATTTTTGTATTATTTTATTGTTTATACTCGAATTAAATGAACACATGAATGCTGTTGCAATTCGAAAAGCAATCAGCAAATCACATGCCATGAGATGGGGAAGTGAAAAGTATGACAAGGAGGTGACAGATTGTCACATAGAGAGCACGATCTTGATTTGGTCGTATGTCACCTCTTCAGCACAGTTGTTCTTTATGGCCGTGAGTCCATGTGCCGTTCCCACCTTGGCTACGGCTTGTTGGATGGCATATTGCTGGGATGGTGTAACGAAGTCGGACATTGGTAATTCCCCTTTCTTTACGAAATAGCCTAGATGTCCCATGATGGTAGATAGTGAGTATCCGCGTTCTGTGGCAATCTGTTCGGGTGATTTCCCCTGACGGTATAGGTCGAAGGTAATCTGATATGTTTCCGATATCCCTTTCTGCTGCTTGGCTTCTTTCTTGATAACCGAGACGGAAGTACCTTGGAGCTCATTCTGTTCCAGATAGGTGTTGACGATTTCCAAAATGTCTTCTCCATATTTGGTAACGCTCATGCGCCCCACATACTGAACCGCCATCAGAGATGGTTTGTCGGCAGGCAGATAGTTTGTGATGTTAACCAATGCCCTCTGCTGAATGATGTTATTGGGGTTGGTTTCATAGATGTTTGCTTTTTTCTCGCGCCATACGATAAGTCGTTTGTAAAGTTCTGGATGCTTGATGTCATCCATAGATACTGTTCGTTTGGGCTTCTTTTTCGGACTTGCATCCTCCATGGCGTCAAGGGCTGCCTTTGCCTTAAACCGAAGGTAGTTTGCAGTAGTGAATCCTTCGGCATGGATCATCGCCATGATGCGTCGCTTTATCTCATACGACAGGGTGACATCAGCAAGAGCCTCTTCGAATCTTTTCATGATGGCCTTGTTGTCACTGGATACGCTAGTGTCTTCCAACAACTGTTGCATGATGTCTGTAAGCGTTTGATGGAAATACTTGGCACCGCGTGTGACACGTTCCAGAAAAGCCTCCCCATGCAACTCTCCGTCGTTCATGCTATTGATGATTTGGATCCATTTTGAAGCCACAGTGGAAACCTCATTGGCAATCCCCTGTAGGGCGATGCGATGCTGGCGACATAGGGTAGGGAATTGCTGGAAGAAATATTCATCGAGCACCCGGCTCATCCACTCCTCCTTTTCACGCAGCTCGGAGAAATCGAACAACTCGCGTAACTGTTCTTTATAATAATCCTCTTTTAACTGGGGTAACAGACCAATGCTGCGGGCTGCCTCTGCCTCTTGTTGCGAAATGTAGTTGCCGACACGCGCGTCGTTGATGACAGCTCGTTCGGAGATGGGGCTGGCCAACACCAGACCCTCTAGTGTCTTGCATCGGCTCAGGGCGACATACACTTGTCCTGAAGCAAAGGAAAGACTGGCATCGATGATGGCTCGTTCGAAAGTGAGTCCCTGACTCTTATGAATAGTGATAGCCCATGCCAGTCGAAGAGGGTACTGGCTGAATTTTCCTTGCACCTCTTCTTCAATCTCTTTAGTGTTTTCATTGAGCACGTATTTGGTATTCTCCCATTCCATGGGCTGTACCTTGATGTCGTAGTTGTCGCCAGGACAATGCACGGTGATTTCTGAGCCATTGATGTTCGTGATATACCCGATTTTCCCATTATAAAACTGATGGTCGATGGAAGGATCGTTTTTAACAAACATCACCTGTGCACCAGTCTTCAGTGTCAGTTCAGTGTCGGTCGGATAGGCATATTCCGGGAATGTACCTTCTACTTTTGCCTGGAAGACGTGGGCAGGAGAGGTGAGTCGTTGCAGCTGTTCTTCATTATAGCGTTGAGCCATGTTGTTGTGGGTGGTCAACCGTATATATCCATCCTCGTCTTTGGGATGGAAATCGGGCTGGCACCGTTGGTTCAGCAGGGCGTAGTCGTGAGATGTGGCTCGTCCTTCCCGAATGCTGTTCAGCAGATTCAGAAACTGTTCGTCACTCTGTCTGTACACTTCTTTCAGTTCGATGGTGACGTAATTGATCTGTTGCAGGGCATGGCTGCCGAAGAAGAAGGGAGTATCGTAGTATTTATTGATGAGTTGTGCATCCTGTTCTGTTACTACGGGTGCCAATTGCTGCAGGTCACCGATCATCAGCAGTTGAACACCACCGAAGGGTTTGCGATGATTGCGATATCGGCGCAGTACATTGTCGATGGCATCTAACAGATCACTGCGCACCATACTGATTTCGTCGATCACCAGCAGATCCATGGTGCGTATAATGTTCCGTTTCTCTTTGCTGAAATCAAATTTTGACTGAAAGGTGGCTTCAGGAACATACGGAGAAAGGGGCAGTTGGAAGAAAGAGTGGATGGTAACGCCACCGGCATTGATAGCTGCCACACCTGTTGGGGCAACCACCACGAGCCGTTTGTAGGATTTCTCTTTGAGTGTTTTCAGGAATGTTGTCTTTCCTGTCCCAGCCTTTCCTGTGAGAAAGATACTCGTACCCGTATTACTCACGAAGTCCCATGCCAGTCTCAACTCATTGTTTTGTTTTTTCATAATATGGATGTTCTGTCAATAATACTTTTGCTTATTTGTTTGCAAAAGTAGGCATTTTATTCCTAACATCCAAGTGTATGAGAGTTAAAGCGAGTTAATCCGCGAGAAGATTGAGGACAAAAAAAGCCGAGGCTTCAAGATGACTGTATTGAGCCTCGGCATTTTTCAATATTTAAAAGTTACAAAGGATACTCTTCAAAGGCATAGAGCACAGTGGAGAGATAGCGTTCTCCTGTGTCGGGCAAGAGTACGACGATCTTCTTATCGGCATTCTCAGGGCGCTGGGCGATCTTGGCAGCTGCAAAGGCTGCAGCACCAGAGGAAATGCCCACCAATAATCCTTCCTGCTGTGCTAACTGTCGTCCCGTCAGAATGGCATCATCATTTTCTACGGGTAGAATTTCATCAATGAGATTACCATTGTAGGTTTTGGGTACAAATCCTGCGCCGATACCTTGAATTTTGTGCGGACCACTTTGTCCACCGCTCAGTACCGGTGAGGAGGCGGGCTCAACAGCCACGATTTTCACATCGGGCTTCTTCTCTTTCAGTGCTTTTGCAATACCCGAGATCGTTCCACCTGTGCCCACACCGGCTACGAAGATATCTACGTCACCATTGGTCTGGTTCCAGATCTCTTGTCCTGTGGTAAGATAATGCTTCTCTGGATTTGCCGGATTCTCAAATTGTTGCAGGATGACGGAGCCGGGAATACTGTCACGCAACTCGTTCGCTGCACGGATGGCACCAGGCATACCGTCCTTTCCACTGGTCAGACGAACTTCTGCGCCATATGCTTTCACCAGATTACGACGTTCGATACTCATTGTCTCGGGCATGGTGAGAATCAGGTGATACCCTTTTACTGCACTCACAAGTGCCAGTCCTACACCTGTGTTTCCACTTGTCGGCTCGATGATGGTGGCACCGGGTTTTAGAATTCCTTTCTTTTCCGCATCCTCAATCATTGCCAAGGCAATACGGTCTTTGACACTTCCTCCTGGATTGAAATATTCCACTTTTGCGACAAGGGAGTTCTTAAGGCCCTTAAAAGCTGAAAATTTTTCCAATTTGAGCAACGGGGTGTTGCCGATGAGCTCTGTGAGCTGTTTTGCTATCTTTGCCATAATTGTTTATTTTTGAAAATGGATTGCCACTTTTTAATTTATCTGATCAAACGCCTGACTTAGATCTTCGATGATGTCATCGATATGCTCTGTGCCTATGGATAGGCGAACGGTGGCAGGTGTGATGTGCTGTTGAGCCAATTCCTCGGGAGTCATCTGAGAATGGGTGGTTGTATAAGGATGGATGACCAAGCTCTTGACATCAGCAACGTTGGCCAGTAAGGAGAATATCTGCAGGGAATCGATGAACTTCCATGCTTCTTTCTCACCACCCTTGATCTCAAAGGTGAAGATGGAGCCGCCTCCGTTAGGGAAATATTTTTGGTATAAGGCATGGTCGGTATGGTCGGGCAGACTGGGGTGGTTTACCTTGGCTACCTTCGGGTGGTTCTTCAGGAAGTTAACCACTTTCAGCGCATTATATACATGGCGCTCCACACGCAGGCTCAACGTTTCCAGACCTTGCAACAGTATCCATGCATTGAATGGGGAGAGGGTGGCACCCGTATCACGTAGGATGACGGCACGTATGCGTGTAACAAAGGCTGCTGCACCTGCTACGTCAGCGAAGACAGCGCCATGATAACTGGGATCCGGCTTGGCCAGTGAAGGGAACTTGTCGGCATTGGCTTTCCAGTCGAATGTTCCTCCGTCAACAATCACACCTCCCAACGAACTGCCATGGCCGCCTAAGAATTTTGTTGCAGAATGTACCACGATGTCTGCACCATGCTCGATAGGACGGATCAGATAAGGAGTACCGAATGTGTTGTCAATGATTAGCGGGATATGGTGTTTATGGGCCACGGCGGCAACAGCCTCGATGTTGGTGACATCACTGTTGGGGTTACCGAATGTTTCTGCATAAACAACCTTGGTGTTTGGCTGGATGGCAGCCTCCAACGCTTCCAGATCGTTCACTTTGACAATGGTATTGCTTACTCCCTGGGTGGCCAGCGTGTGGGTAATCAGATTGAAGGATCCGCCGTAAAGGTTATCCGCTGCCACAATATGATCGCCAGCTTGGGCGATATTCTGAAGAGCATAGGTTACGGCAGCGGCACCACTGGCAACGGCCAATCCTGCTACACCACCTTCCAAGGCTGCTACACGGTCTTCGAACACTCCTTGGGTGGAGTTGGTGAGCCGGCCGTAGATGTTACCTGCATCGCGCAAACCAAAGCGGTCGGCAGCATGCTGGGAGTTACGGAACACATAACTGGTAGTCTGATATATAGGTACAGCGCGTGCATCTGTTGCCGGATCTGGCTGTTCCTGACCTACGTGAAGTTGCAATGTCTCGAAGTGAAGTTTCTTGTTACTCATATTCTAACCCTTTCTTTCTTTAGTTCTCCTTGTGGAGAGGTGATTAATGAAATGTTTCTGGGTGCAAAGGTACGGTGAAAAAATATATCTGGAAATAGCACATTCGGGTCATTTGGCATACCATATTTGTGGTATATTGACTTTTTTAGGCTTTTTAGCTTCCATTTTTTCCTAATTTTTGTTTATTTCGATGGAAAAGGTACACATTATTTTTCATTCTTTATTCGTGGTTCGCGTTTTTTTACTATATTTGCGATGGAAATTGCATGAGATATGAAATACGCGGATTATATTGAGCAGATAGAGATTGATTCCTTGTGGAGTGGCAAGAAGCACATCATCTGGGATCTCGACCGTCGAGTGAATATCCTGAGTGGTATCAACGGGGTAGGTAAGAGTACTATATTAAATAAGGTGGTAAAAAGTGTAAGTGCCAATGGCGACATCGTCAACCATCTGTTGAAGGGCGTTCATGTGAAAACCTATCCTGCCGAGGCCACCCATATCCGTTTTGACGTGATCCGTTCGTTCGACCGTCCCATCTTGAATGCGGAGTCGGTGAGCAAAATGGATATCAGTCTGGCGACGGAGCTCGACTGGCAGTTATACAAGTTGCAACGTAAATATCTTGATTATCAGGTAAACATGGGGAACAAGATCATTTCTGCCCTGCAGAGTGGTGGTCTGGATTCAGCACAAAAAGCCCAGGAGATCAGTGCACCGAAGAAAAAGTTCCAGGACACTATTGACGATCTCTTCAAGGATACGGGGAAGAAGATAGTGCGTACAGAGAACGAGATTCGTTTCTCACAGATCGGCGAGACTCTGGTTCCCTACCAGCTGTCAAGTGGCGAGAAGCAGATGCTGGCCATCCTCCTTACCGTTTTGGTGGAAGATTCCCAGCCTTATGTGCTGTTCATGGACGAGCCGGAGGTGAGCCTTCATGTGGATTGGCAGCAACGTCTCATCGACCTGATCCTTGAGTTGAATCCCAACGTACAGATTATCCTCACTACCCATTCGCCTGCAGTGATTATGAATGGATGGATCGATCATGTAACGGAAGTGAGTGATATTACAAGCTGACGACGGATGGCGACGAAACTCAAAGATAATATTTCCTCAGGCTATATGGAGGCGGCCAACCGGCTGAATTCCAAGAAGTCCCGACGTAAGATCATTGCTTACGTGGAGAGCTATGACGATGTCTTCTTCTGGCGGACGGTGTTTCAACAGTTTGAGAATGAGAAACAATACTTTGAGGTGATGCTGCCTTCGCACCACCGACTGGAACGAGGAAAGAAGTCTGTGCTGATGCGACTGCTGGCAAGGAATACAGGGCGTGACTTGATTTGCTGCGTAGATGCGGATTACGATTATCTGATACAGGGTGCTACGGAAACGAGTAAGAAGATGCTGTACTGTCCGTATGTCTTCCATACCTACGCTTATGCTATTGAGAACCTGCAATGTTTTGCTCCCTCACTGCGTACGGCAGTGGTGGCCGTAACGTTGAATGATCATGAGATCTTCGATTTCAATGAGTTCATGACAAGGTTTTCTGAGGCCATCTTCCCTTTGTTCGTATGGAGCGTGTGGCATTACCGCCGTCCGATCTATACAGAATTCACAATATCTGATTTCAACAGGGTGATCGAGCTTGGCAGTTTCTCTTTGGATGATCCGATGAGAAGCATCAGGCGGATTCATCATAAAGCCTATGTGAGGGTGGGTGAGCTGCAAAGGAAACATCCTGATGCCAAGGAGAGCTATCTGGCTTTGAAAAGGGAACTGATAGAGGATTTGGGAGTTACCCCGCAGACCACCTATTTATATATACAGGGACATCATCTCTTCGAGAAGCTGGTGCTACCCGTAATGGGAAAGGTCTGTGCTCGTCTCATCCGAGACCGTGAGGTGGAGATACGCCAGCAGTCAGTTCACAATACGCAAATGCGCAATGAACTGTCATGCTATAGTCACAGCACGCAGGACATTGCGCAGATGTTAAAGAAAAACTTAGGGTATGTGATGTCTCAGCCTTTCCGTAAGATCCTGTCGGATGTGGAGGCTTTCCTGAATGGAAGCAGGGAAGGGGTTACAGTGACTGAAGGCTCCACTCCTCAGGATAGCGCCCCTTCTCAGACATAGGTTTCCAGGAACTTAATGGTACCTGTTACTTTTACTTCCTGTGTCGTAGCGGGAATCAATACGGTTTCCCCTGCTTTCAACGTAGTGGTGTTCCCTTCAGAGTCGGTGATACTTCCTTCTCCTTTGAGTCCGATGAGAATGATGAAACTGTCGAGCTCACTGTAGTCGAGCGTCATGGGTTCGTCAAGATCATATACAGCCGTGGTGAAAAATGGGCATTCCACCAAAGGAACACCTTCATTCTTCTTGGGAGTGTAGGGTGTGCGGTAGTCTTTTTCCACAGCGTAGTTGATGCTCTCTGCTGCTTCTTTGGTGTGCAGCTCACGGTAGTTCCCGTTCTTGTCCTTGCGTTTATAGTCGTAGATACGGTAGGTCACATCACTGGTCTGCTGAATCTCCGTCAGGAAACAGCCAGTGCCAATGGAATGGATACGACCGGCGGGGAGAAAGAATACGTCACCCTCCCTCGCTTCATATTGTGCCAAGGCTTCACAGATCGTATCGTTCTCCACCATTTTCTTGTATTGTTCAGGAGTTATCTCTTTCTTCAGACCGCTGTACAACTTGGCACCCTTGTCGGAAGCCATGACATACCACATCTCGGTCTTACCTCTGTCTTTCCCTTGGCGATGGGCAACCTCGTCATTGGGATGCACCTGGATGCTCAGGTCCTGATGGGCATCGATGAACTTGATCAGCAGGGGGAACTCATTACCGAAACGCTGATAGTTCTCCTTACCTACCAGCTGGGCACCACATTTACTGACCAGCTCATTCAGCGACTTCCCTTTATGCGGTCCGTTGCTGACGATGGTCTCATTGTCTTTTACTCCTGAAATTTCCCAACTCTCACCCACCTGCTGCTGTTCGCTTTGCAGGTGTTTGAAGTGGATAATCTTTTCTCCGCCCCATAATGTTGATTTCAGCAGGGGCTCAAACTTAATTGGTTCCATAATAAAAAGGTTTCTCTATTTTGTTAGTATGTTATTCCGCGATGCCTTCACGGCGTTCTTATGTGTTTCGCGGATTTCTCAGTTGTCTTTCCAGAACGAGGGCGTGAAGAGCACCACGACGGTGAAGATCTCCAGACGTCCCATGAGCATCAGAGCCGACAGCAGCCATTTCACGAGGTCGGGAAGGATATTCCACGACATGGTAGGACCGATTTCCAGTCCGAGAGTGGGACCTACATTGCTGGCGCAGCTGATGGCAATCGTGATGGAATTGGTGCTGTCCACCCCTGTAACAATCATGGAGAAATAGGTGAAGAGGCAGAGTAGGGCGTAGGCTGCAAGGAATGCCAGCAACGTTACCTGCGATGAATAAGGAATGATGTTGTCGTTTACCCGTACCGGCAGTACTGCACGAGGGTGCAGGATGCGACGTAACTCGTTCCGAAGGATATTGATGACCATCACAGCGCGGATGCTCTTGAATCCACCGCTGGTAGATCCCGAACAGGCTCCAAGGAACATACAGATACTCAAGATTACCCATGTGATATGGTGCCATTTGGCAGGATCGTCGTTCAGAATACCGGTTGTGGTGATGAATGAGGTCACTTGGAACAGACTCACCCTGATGGCATCCGCCCACTGATAACCATTGTCGTGGATCAGGATCAATGTAATGGCAAGGGTGGCCACAGCAACCACTGAGATGTAAAAGCGGAACTCGGAGTTCTTGAAGAACTGTTTGATTTTTCCCTTGAACAAGGTGGCATAGAGTAATGTAAAGCTCGTTCCTGAGAGGAACATGAACGTGATGGCAGTATAGTCAATGTACGGATTGTGGAAATATCCTGTACTGGCATTGTGTGTGGCGAAGCCTCCGGTGGCCGTTGTCGTCATGGCATAGTTCATACTGTCGAACACACCCATGCCGGCAACGTAGTAGCACAGACCACAAGCGACGGTCAACACAGAATAGATACTCCAGATCCATTTCGCCGTGGTGCTCAGTCGTGGGTGCATCTTGGTGCGGATAGGTCCTGTTGCCTCTGCGGAGAAAACCTTGAGGTTTCCGCCTACGAGGGATGGGATGACGGCAATGGTGAAGAATACGATTCCCAAGCCACCTATCCATTGTGTCATGGTACGCCAGAAGAGCAGACCGTGTGGCAATCGTTCCACATCGTCGAGGATGCTGCAACCTGTGGTTGTGAACCCTGAAATGGTTTCAAAATAGGCATTTGTGAAATCATTGATATAACCACTGATCATGAATGGGAAGGAACCGAACAGACTGAATATGAGCCAGGTAAGCGTCACCAGCATATAGGCTTCCCGTCTTCCCAGAGAGTTCTCCGAGTTGTGTCCCATGTATTTGAACAGGATGCCTCCCAAGATAGTCGTAATCACGGAGATGATGAACGCCATGGAGTCATCCTCTCCCATGTAGAGGGCTATCCCCATGCACCATGCCATCATCGCGGCCTCGATAAAAAGCAGCGTTCCGATGATTTTGTAGATGATCTTGAAATTCAGCATCACTTGAAGAATTTTTCAATTTTCGCCATGTTGACATTGTGGCAGAACACCACCACGCTGTCGCCGGCCTCTATCTGTGTTCCTCCTGAGACGAGGTGTCCCTCTCCATGTCGTACCAGACCACCGATGGTTGCTCCCTTGGGAAGTCCCAGCTCAAACACCTTCTTGCGCGTCACCTTGGAGCCTTGCTGTGCGGTGAATTCCGCCACATCGGCATTGGCAGACATCAGGAAGCGGATGTTGTTGACATCGGCATCGAGCATCATCTGGTAGATATAGCTGGCGGCCAGAGCCTTCTTGTTGACGATGGTACCGATATCGAGGCTCTCTGCCATGTTCACATAGTCAAGGTTCTCCACCATAGCAACGGTTTTACGAACACCCAGTCGCTTGGCGGTAAGACATGCCAGGATATTCGTTTCGGCGTTACCCGTCAGTGCCACAAAGGCCTGTGTGTTCTTGATACCCTCTTCCGAGAGCAGCGAGAGGTCGCGCCCGTCACCATGGATCACCATGGTCCTGTCGGTATCAATCAGTTCGTTGAGCTTCTCACATCGGGCCTCGTCCATCTCGATAATCTTCGTGTTCATGTATTCAGGCATCAGAGCAGTTGCCCTGACGGCCGTGGCACCTCCTCCCATGATCATCACGTTCTTGACATCCACATAATGCTCTTTCCCCACGATCTTGCGGATGTATGGGATGTAGTTACGGGTTGTCATGAAATAGGCGAGGTCGTAGATCTTCAGCACATCGTCACCACGAGGAATGATGGTATCGGCACCGCGCTTAATGGCCACGATGTGATAGGGTGACTCCGGTTTACAGAGATCTTTGAGGGGTTCATTCAGAATCTCACATGTCTCGCGCAGCTTGATGCCCAGCATGATAAGGGCACCATCGTGCACGTCCCACCGCTGACGCACCCACGACATCTTCAGTCCGTTGGCGATATCCCTGGCGGCGAGGTTCTCAGGGTAAATGATCGATGAGATACCCACCCCTTCGAAGAAGCTCTCCAGTTTCGGATCGATGTATTCGTAGTTGTCAACTTTGGCCACGGTACGTTTGGCGCCTAATGCCGTGGCGAGAATACAGGAGTTCATGTTCAGGTTCTCATCCGGCGTGACGGCGATAAAGAGGTCGGCATTTGCCACCCCGGCACTCTTCATCGTGCGGATCCTGGAAGCTGAGGCCTGCACCGTCATGAGGTCGTGGTCGCTGCTGATACTGGCCAGCCGTTCCTCATCACTGTCGATGAGCACGGTATCCTCGTTGTTACGTGACAACAACTTAGCCAGATGGGTTCCTATGGCATAAGCGCCAACGATGATTACTTTCATATTACCTATATTATAAGGGTATGAGTATTTAGATTCCTTCAATGATTCCCTATGATCGCCTTGGCGATAGCATCGGCATCGATACCTACCATATGTTGTAACTCTTCCACTGTTCCGTGTTCCACGAACTGGTCAGGCAGTCCAAGGCGTGTCACCTGCGGCGTAAAGCCGTGGTCGTTCATCCATTCGAGCACTGCACTGCCTAACCCTCCATTTCTCACTCCGTCCTCAACGGTAATAATCCGTTTGAACCGCTCACCCACCTCTTGGAGAATCGTCTCGTCCAGGGGCTTCAGGAAGCGCATGTCGTAATGGGCTACAGAAATCGTATGGCTTTGGGATGTCAGTTGGTCGATAGCCTTCGTGACCAGATTACCGATAGGACCGATACTCAAGACAGCCACATCGTTGCCATCGCGCAGCTTTTGTCCTGTGCCGACCTCCACTTCCTTCAAAGGACATTTCCAATCGACGAGCACGCCACAGCCACGAGGATAACGGATTACAAAGGTTCCTTTCCCAGGCAGTTGGGCAGTGAACATCAGTTTTCTCAACTCGTGTTCGTTCAGAGGTGACGAGATGGTGACATTAGGGATGGGCCTCAAGGCTGCCATGTCGAAGGCACCGTGGTGGGTGGCGCCGTCTTCTCCCACCAGTCCGGCACGATCAAAACAGAGTACCACGGGCAGGTTCAGGATAGCGGCATCATGGATGATGTTGTCGTAGGCACGTTGCGCGAAAGCACTGTAAATATTACAGAAAGGTATGAGGCCGTCTTTCGCCATTCCTGCAGAGAAAGTCACGGCATGTCCTTCGGCGATACCCACGTCGAATGTCCTTTCTGGCATCTCTTTCATCATGATGTTCATGGAGCACCCTGTAGGCATGGCGGGTGTCACTCCCATGATCTTGGGGTTCATCCGTGCCAGTTCCAGGAGAGTCTGTCCGAAGACATACTGAAATTTCGGAGGTTTGTTGGGATCGGCGTTCACGATACGTTCACCTGTGTCTGGGTCGAATTTCCCTGGTGCATGCCAGATGGTGACATCTTTTTCTGCCGGTGCATAGCCATGTCCTTTCTGTGTATGGAGGTGTAGCAGTTTAGGCCCCTTCATATTTTTCAGCTGCCTGAGGATACGTACCGTCTCAATCACGTTGTGCCCATCGAAAGGACCGAAGTATCGGATGTTCATGCCCTCGAAGATGTTCTGCTGGTGACTGATGGCACTCTTCACAGCGTTGCTCAGTCGGATGAGGCCTTTACGTCTATTCTCTTCAAGCATCCCTTTCCCATGCAACCATCGGGAGGCCTTGAAGCGGATGCGGTTATAGGTCTCGTTGGTGTTCAGGTGTATCAGGTATTCTTTCATCCCCCCCACTGAACGATCGATAGACATATTGTTGTCATTCAGGATAATCAGCAGGTCGTTGGGGGAGGAGGAGACATTGTTCAGTCCTTCAAAGGCCAGTCCTCCCGACATGGCACCGTCGCCGATGACTGCTACCACATGACGTTCCCCATGTTCTTGTTGTGCGGCCACAGCCATGCCCAAAGCTGCAGAGATGCTGTTCGAGGCATGTCCGCAGGTAAACGTGTCGTATTCACTCTCCTTGGGAGAAGGAAAGGGCATGATGCCGTGCAGTTTCCTATTGGTGCAGAACCGCTCACGCCGTCCCGTTAGGATCTTATGTCCGTATGCCTGATGACCCACGTCCCATACAATACGGTCCTGGGGAGTGTCAAAAACGTAGTGTAAAGCTACTGTCAGCTCCACCACCCCAAGCCCGGAGGCCAAATGTCCGGGGTTTACGGAAGTCTCCCTGACGATGTCTTCTCTCAGTTGCCGGCAAACTTCCGGTAGCTGTTCCACTTTCAGCTTGCGCAGGTCGGCAGGACTATTGATGCTATTCAGAATGTCGAAATTGATTTCTTCCACACTGTCTATTTCTATATTTTTTGCAAATATACATCAAATTTTTGACATGACGAATATTTTCCTGCAAAAACTTGGTCGCTCCCTAAATTATGCGTATCTTTGTGCAATCTTTTAAACTTTACGGATATGAATAAAAAATTGATAATGAGCTGCCTGGTGATGTCTATGGCTCTGACCGCCTCAGCACAACAGAAAGATGGTGGTATCTCTGTTCAGATGCTTCAGGAGATCCAGCAGGCACAGAAGCCACTACCGCAGGACAAGGCCATCTTCAACGCTCTGGCCTCGAATAAGATTGATGACTTGGCGAAGAACTTCGAGCATCAGAATATGCTCGATACCCATTTCAGTGTGGAGACACCCTCGCAGAGTATCACCGACCAGAAAAGCTCTGGGCGCTGCTGGATGTTCAGTGGCATGAATGTGCTGCGTTCCAACTTTACCAGCAGGACAGACTCTCTCCTGGGTTTCGTGCCGGCAAAGAGCAACGTACAGCTGGAGTTCTCACAGGATTACCTCTTTATCTATGATCAGCTGGAGAAGGCCAACCTGTTCCTGCAAGGGGTGATTGACCATGGGAAGAAAGCCATCGACGACCAGCGCGTGCAGTTCTTCTTCCATAGTCCGATCGGTGATGGTGGCACTTTCTGCGGTGTGGCCGACCTCACTGAGAAATACGGTATCGTTCCTAAGGAGGTGATGCCCGAGACTTACTCTGCCGACAACACCTCGAAGATGGCACAGATCATCAAGAGTAAGCTGCGTGAACAAGGCTTACAACTGCGTGAGATGGTGCAGAAAGGCAAGAGCATGAAGGATATCCGCAAGGCAAAGACCGAAGCACTGGCTGTGATCTATAAGATGATCACCATGAACTTAGGACAGCCTGTGAAGGAGTTCACCTATGCATTCCGCGACAAGAACGGTAAAGCTCTCGGCGAGGCAAAGACCTATACGCCGCAGTCCTTCTTCAAGGCTGTGGTGGGAGAACCGCTGAACGGCTCGTTTGTCATGGTGATGAACGATCCGCGCCGTGATTACTACAAGACTTATGAGGTGGAGTACGACCGCCATACTTATGATGGACACAACTGGGTATATCTCAACCTGCCGATGGATGATATCGAGGCGTTGGCTATTGCCTCACTGAAAGACGGAAGGAAACTCTACAGCAGCTATGATGTCGGAAAGCAGCTCGATCGCACCCGCGGCTATGCCGACCTCGACAATTTCGATTACGCATCCCTCTTCGGCACAACCTTCGCCATGGACAAAGCACAGCGTATTTCTACTTTCGATAGTGGCTCTACCCATGCTATGACCCTCACCGCCGTGGATCTCGATGCCCATGGCAAGGCCAAGAAGTGGAAGGTGGAGAACTCCTGGGGAGCCACGTGGGGACAGAAGGGTTGCCTGATCATGACCGACCGTTGGTTCCGTGAGTATATGTTCCGTCTGGTGGTGGATAAGAAATATGTGCCTAACGACATGCTGAAGCTTACGGAGCAGAAACCTGTCATGGTGATGCCAGAGGATCCTCTTTTCCAAATGGATGAATAAGACCCCAAAGGCGAATGCTATCCAAACTTTGTTAAAAATTATCGTAAAGTGTTGCTGTTTAGAAAAGAATACACTATATTTGTATCAGTTTACTTATTTTCATATTAACATAATCAAAATCTATTATGAAGTACAAAATTATCGACGTAGAGGGCATTGGTCCCGTGTATGCAGAGAAACTGTTGGCAGCTGGTATCGTAGATACTGATATCCTGCTCGAGAAATGTGCTAAACCCGCTGGCCGCAAGGCTTTGGAGGAGGAGACGGGTATCAGTGGCAAGCTGATCCTTACTTGGGCAAACCATGCCGACCTGATGCGCATCAATGGTGTAGGTCCTCAGTTCTCTGAACTGTTGGAGGCTGCTGGCGTAGATACAGTGAAGGAGCTGAAGCATCGTAAACCTGAAAACCTCCAGCCGAAACTCGAGGAAATCAACGAGCAGAAGCACCTTGTGGGCCGCGTTCCCGCTCTGAAGGAAGTAGAGAAGATGATCGCTCAGGCTAATGAACTGCCAGGCGTAATGGAATATTAATCAATTTTGACGTCAAAATTGATTGATTGAAAATTGAAAATTGAGAATTGAAAATTCCTTGTGCGATGGCATGGGTACATGTTGCTTTGCGCCAATCACTTGTACAATAAATAATTTTCAATTCTCAATTCTTAATTGTCAATTGTTAATCGAAAAGCTTGTTTTACACAAGCTTTTCGATTAACTCAGCCCGCTCACCAGGCAGCATATCGATGACAGGAATCTCCACCATCGTGTAGCAACCGGGCTGTTGGCGCAAGGAGGCACGAGCCACGTTGACCAATACCTGAGCCGTCAGGGCTGGGTTATTGATGCTCATATTGAATTCCAGACGCTGGTTCTGAGTCTTTCCTGATACGCCTTTGCGTACCAGATTTACACCATGTCCCATATCCTTCACGGCATCCACAGATTCCACAGCGAACACATGGGTCTCGTCATGGGCGAAGTAAGGATCGGCTTTGATGGCGGCCGTTACCTCTTCTAACTTGGCTCCTTCTTCCAATTCCACATATACCATGCGGCGATGGATACCCTCACCGAGGGGGATTGTCATCGACAGGGCGTTTTTCACTCCTTCCTTGGAGCGTACGCAGACACTGTGTCCCATCGACATACCTGGACCGAAGTTCGTGTATGACAATCCTTTGGGTGCCAGACTCTGCATCAGGGTACGCACAATACTATCTGATCCCGGATCCCAACCGGCAGCGATCACACTGACCGTACCTGTTTGTTTGTTGATCTCCATCAGTCGCTCGCGGTAGCCGCGGATATTGGTATGGATGTCGAAGCTGTCAACAGTATTGATACCCAAGGGCAGGATCTGCTTGGCATATTCCTCACATGAACGGGTGGGGGTGGCAAGAATAGCTACATCCACGTCCTTCAGCTCCTTGATATCTTTCACTACATCGTAGTTAGCAAGTTCTGTGGGCTTGTTCTCCGCACCATGGCGGCGTACCACACCAGCAATCTCAAAATCTTCTGATGCCTCCAGTGCTTCAATGGTGAACTTTCCGATGTTGCCATAGCCTACTACGGCTGCTCTGATTTTCTTCATTTTACTTACATTTTAAATGGTTTGTATTGTTGACGGTTGCAAAATTACACATTTTCGCTGAATTAACGAACAAAAAGTGAGGATTTTTGCGTTTTTGCATTCGAAACTTAAGGATACAAATAATTTGGCATGTCACCAAACAATTTACGTGAAATAGGGTGCTTTCAAAAAATAGTCGTATCTTTGCAGCATGAAATATGTCGATGTGATATTGCCCTTGCCTTTGGAGGGATACTTCACCTACGCCGTTCCTGAGGGAATGGAGGAGCAGGTGAAACTCGGGGTGCGCGTATGGGTTCCGTTGGGCAAGAGCAAGAAGTATGTGGCCATGGCTGTGAGATGTCATGGGGAAAAGCCTGACTTCACCGTGCGGGAGATCTTGCAGGTGATCGATCAACAGCCTGTGATGACCGATCTGCAGCTGCGTCTCTGGCAATGGATCGCCGACTATTACCTCTCACCCATTGGTGAGGTGTATAATGCAGCACTGCCCCAAGGCATGAAGGTGCTGGATGGTTATAAGCCGAAGATGGAGCTTTATGTGGGGCTGGGTGAGAAATTCCGCAACGAACGTGCCCTGCATGTCGCGCTGGACATGTTGGCACGAGCCACCAAACAGCAGAAGGTGTTTATCGATTTCTTACAACTTTCACATTGGGATGAAATCGAGGAGAACGGGACGGAGGCATCAGTAGCCGAGGTGACACGCGATGAACTGATGAACTACTCCCATTGCACCACAGTCATCCTGAAGCAGTTGACAGACAAAGGCTTCCTGATGGTGTATGAGAAAGAGGTGGGACGACTGAACTTTGGAGGTGAGCCCCATCTGGAGAATATCAAGAAACTGAATGCAGCCCAACAGGAGGCTTATAACCAGATCCTGTTCCAGTTCCTGAGCAGGAATGTGGTGCTGCTCCATGGCGTCACTTCCAGCGGTAAGACAGAGATCTATATCCATCTCATCAGACAGGCATTGGAACGGAAGGAACAGGTGCTTTACCTGTTGCCGGAGATTGCGCTGACAGTTCAGATGCGGGAGCGGTTGCAACGGGTCTTCGGCAACCGGTTGGGCATTTACCACTCTAAGTACAGTGATGCCGAACGGGTGGAGATCTGGAAGAAGCAGCTGTCGGCGAACCCCTATGACGTGATCCTGGGAGCACGGTCGGCGGTGTTCCTGCCTTTCCAGCGGTTAGGACTGGTGATTGTGGATGAGGAGCACGAGAATTCGTTCAAGCAACAGGAGCCGATGCCGCGTTATCATGCCCGCAGCACGGCCATCATGCTGGCCCATATCGCCGCCTCGTCATCCCCGTTGTCACCCAAAGTATTGCTGGGCACCGCCACCCCATCGATGGAGAGCTACTATAATGCGACGAAAGGAAAATACGGACTGGTCACGTTGGACAAACGCTATCAGGACATCCAGCTACCAGAGATACAGGTGGTGGATATCCGTGACCTGCAAAGGCGGAAAATGATGAACGGGCCGTTCTCTCCCCATTTATTGGCGAGTATCCACAAGGCCCTGGAGGCTGGTGAGCAGGTGATCCTGTTCCAGAACCGTCGTGGTTTTGCTCCGATGATCGAATGTAAGGTGTGCGGATGGGTTCCCCATTGTCAGCACTGTGATGTCTCACTCACATATCATAAGAACTTAGGACAGCTGACCTGTCATTATTGCGGCTATACCTATCAGGTGCCGGCAGCCTGTCCGAACTGCGGGAATACCAACCTGACCGGACGAGGGTTCGGCACGGAGAAGATAGAAGACCAGATCATGGAGATATTCCCGGAGGCGCGAGTGGCAAGGATGGATCTGGATACGACAAGGACAAGGAACGCCTACGAACGACTGATCAATGACTTTGCTGCGGGACGTACCCATATCCTCATCGGTACACAGATGATCAGTAAGGGGCTTGACTTCGACAGGGTGTCGGTGGTGGGAATCCTCAATGCCGATTCGATGCTGAACTATCCCGATTTCCGTGCTTATGAACAAGCCTATATGATGATGGCACAGGTGGCAGGCAGGGCTGGTAGGAAAGGAAAGCGCGGACTGGTGATCTTACAGACGAAGAGTCCGCAGTTGCCTGTTATCCAGCAAGTGGTGAGAAACGATTATACGGGGTTCTTCAACGATCTGCTCGAAGAACGTCTCGCCTTCCGTTATCCACCTTATTATCATCTGGTGTATGTGTTCCTGAAGCACCGTTATGAACAGGTGGCGAATACGGCAGGCATCGAGATGGGGAGTCGTCTGCGCCAATGGCTGGGTGATCGTGTGTTGGGTCCCGATAAACCTGCTATTGCCAAAGTGAAATCCATGCATATCCGTAAACTTGTATTGAAACTGGAGAATGGGATAGACATGAAGAAAGTGCGTGAGTGCCTGCGCTTTGCTCAAGAGCAAATGACACAAGACTCACGCTACAATATGTTACAAGTGTATTACGACGTGGATCCATTGTAAAATGAAAAATGAAGAGTAAAAATCTTCATTCTCCATTCTCCACTTAGAAGTCGATATCCAATCCTACACCAAGCACCTTGTTGGTACGGGTGAAGTCGTTGTGTGTGGTACCGTTGGTGGCAACAGGTTTCACATCCTGCTTGTAGTGGTCGTAGTTGGTTTGGAAATAGGCCACGTTTAGCTTCATCTTCTTACTGATCTTGTAGGCCAGACCCACACCGAAAGAGTAGCTGCTCACCACGAACGACATGTCGTTCATATATTCATCAGACAACCCGTAGTTGGTCTTTTGCATACCACCGCTCACTGTGAGCTTGTCAGTGACATCCCATTCAGCACCACCGTTGATTTCCCAGGTGTTACCGTCAAGTTTCCTCTCCTCATGGTTGTACCAGTGAGCTGACTTGTCGAAGAAGAGGTGATAGCCGGCGTTGATGCGCACATTGGGCACTGCTGTCCACTGTACACCAGCGGTGAGCAGAGCGGGCTGATCCTCAGGAACTTTTTTGCCATCCTGGAACTTGTTGACGGCATCAATCTGATGAGCCTCCTTCACTGTGGAACTGTTCTCCATGCGCATACGGGTCTTGAACTCATACTTGGCGGCGAAGTTGAAATTGCCGGTCTTGTAGTCGATACCGATAATAGGGGAGATACCTAAACCGCTTTGGTCAGACATCAAGCTCACACCCTCACGATAGATATCCAAGGTCTGCAGACGCTGCTGGGTTCCTTCCAACTGTGCCTTGGCAGCCGTCGCGGCAGAGAGCTTTTCTGTGAGCTCACTGGGAACAGGTGCTCCCGCAGCCTGATATTGAGCGATACCAGCCTCTATCTGACTGATGCCATTGGCATATTGGGCAATACCTCCAGCAACGGTCATGTTGGCATTGTCGAGGAAGGTACCAAAAGGAACGGCACCTGCTGCCGTATTCACCATGATATCGCTGAGGCGCGCTTTATAGGAGGCTGTTCCGTATAACAAACGGGCACCTCCATAGACAGAGAGGTTGTCGGTTATCTTGTAGGCGGCACCCAGTGTGAAGCCGAAATAGAACTGACGACCACGCATGTATCCGTTCACATCGTAGCCGGTGGCTCCTAATGGTTGCAGCTGATTGGCAATGGCACCTACGGCACTTTCGAAGGAACCGATACCATCATCAAACTCACACTTTCCTCCACCGCCAGTGACACCGAAGTTTCCTTGCAGACTCCATTTCCCCCAGTTATAGGCAGCCTGGATAGATGGGATTACGGGAGCGAAGGCCTCACCCTTGAACTTCTTGGTGGTTGCCCCGTCGTTTCTCATACCCATGGCAAAGTCAGGGTTCGTGGTCAGAATGGTACGGGTCTGAAAGGCTACCTGCCAGTTAAAAGACAGATGCCAGCCGTTATCAAGGAAAGCAACGCCTGCGGGGTTGCTATAGACACCGTCGATTCCAATGGCTCCATCGCGAGCCATGGTACGGTTAAATGCTACATTCTGATTGGTGTTTGTAAGAATTCCGCCTGCCCAAAGGTTGCAGACAGATGTCATCATGAAAACGATGCTAACAAATTTTAATTTATTCATCTTAAATACTTTTAAAATTCTTGGCTGCAAAGTTATTTAGATTGTTCTGAATTTCCTGCAATCGCGCACATTTATTAACGTTAATTAAATAAACAACATCCAATCTCTGCACAAAACAGCTGAAATGTGCAAAGATTGATGTGGCTTTAGAAACAATCATTCAGGCTCAACAAGCCTTCGCTCTGTCTTTATTTTTTCAGTTCAGGATAGCTGATGCGGGTGTGATAGATGGTCTTTAGTCTGTCGATGAGTACTTGTTTGGCTACACTGATGTCGTGGAAGTTGATGGGACAGTCGGTGAAATAGCCGTCACTCACCTGACCGTCAATCAGTTTGTTCACCAGGTTACTGATGCTCTCCTCTGTATATTCGGGTAGCGAACGTGAAGCTGCCTCCACGGTATCCGCCATCATCAGGATAGCTTGTTCACGAGTGAAGGGGTTTGGTCCGCTGTAGGAGAAGACGCTCTCATCGATCTCCTCTTTGGGATGCTCGTTTTTGTATGTAATGTAGAAGTACTTGGTCTTCCCCTTGCCGTGATGGGTGTTAATGAACTCCTTGATGACGGCAGGCAGGTTGTATTTGTCAGCCAGTTTCAGTCCTTCTGTCACATGGTTGATGATCACTTGGGCTGCTGACTTGCTGTCCATCTTGTTCAGCGGGTTCTTGCCTGCCTGATTCTCTGTGAAGAAAGCAGGGTTCTGGATCTTTCCAATGTCATGGTAAAGGGCACCGGTCCTGACCAGCTGGGTCTTTGCGCCGATCTTGTCGGAGATGGCAGCTGCTAAGTTACCCACCATGATGGAATGCTGGAAGGTGCCGGGGGCCACCTCGCTCATCTTGCGCAGCAGGTCCTTGCTGGTGTTCGACAGCTCGATGAGGGTGACGTTCGAGATGAACCCGAATGCCTTCTCCACCACTAACATCAGCGGATAGGCAAAGAGAAGCATCACACCGTTGGCGACGAAATGCTTGTACATGCTGTGATCCATGGTGAGGATACTGTTGTCTTGCATGAGCTGCAGGGCGAAATAGATGGCGCTGCTGCCTGCCGTGACGAGAATGGCCGTCTTGAACAGCTGTGCCCGCTGTGAGAGTTCACGTAAGGAATAGATAGCCACCAAACCAGCGACCAGCTGGATGATGATGAACTCATACTGGTACTTTACCGCAGCGGCACAGATGAGGATCATCACGACATGTGAGATGAATGCCGTTCGTGAGTCCATGAACACGCGGATGAAGATGGGGGCAATGGCAAATGGCAGCACGTACACGCTCAGCACATTGTGTTCCATCATCAGGGAGACGAGGATCGGGAAGAGGGTGATGAGCGAATAGAGCATCATCAGACTACGTGGCTTGTCGAAATAATCCTTGCGGAACAGGGCAATGTACATCGTAAAGAGAATCATCAGGATACTCACAAAGAGTGCTTGTCCGGCGATGGTTGAGGAGATCTCACTGTTACTGGCACTACGTCGCACCATCTCACGCTCAAGACTGCTCAGCACACGGAAAGTGTGGTTGTCAACAATCTCACCACGGTCGATGATCTTCTGACCGGTAAGCACCATGCCACTGGCAAGCGCAATACTGCTCAGCATGTCTGCTTTCTCCGTCTCACTGCGTTCCTTGTCATAAACGAGGTTCGGTACGAGATATTCGTTCAGGTTGCATTTCTGGAGGATCTGCCGTTGTGCTCCTAACTTCTCGTCTTGGAACAGCTGCTCGTAGGCCGCCATGGTGGAGTAGATGCAGTTGATCTGCGTACTGGTGGCTGATTTCCCGTTGACCACCCTGACGTAGCTGGTGGAGTCCTTGAAGTTCGTGGAATAGTCAGACTGGTTCATGATACCTGCCTGATACAAGCGGTGTAGTCTGTCGATGATGGTGGTGACATAATCTTTCGAAAGACCAGGGATGCCTTCTTTGTATTTCTCGTAGAACCGTGCCAGTTGGTTCTTCTCTACCTCCACCTTATAATTATAATAAGGTTCGAAGAGGCTGAGAAGACTGTCTTGTTCGGCCTTGATGCTCTCATCGGTCTTGTAGATGGGAAAGTCGAAGTTGGCGATGAGCGAACCGTACATCCATGGCTTTCCCACATCGTAGCGGAACTGAGGCCCGCTGTTCCTGGGGAGGAACCACACGATGATGACAACAGAGACGACAACCAACGTGGATCGTGTGAGCAGATTGCGCCAATAGCGGTTTTCTGGGCTGGTGAATTTATTCATTTTGTTCTTTTTCTTATCTTTCCTTTGCAAAAGTAATAAAAATAACTAACTTTGCACCCAAAAACCAATATAAAATGTCAGAAAGAAGAGTAAGAGTACGTTTTGCGCCCAGTCCAACAGGCGCATTGCATATTGGCGGAGTACGTACCGCCTTGTATAATTATCTGTTCGCTCGTCAGCATCATGGAGATTTGGTGTTCCGTATCGAGGATACTGACAGTAATCGTTTCGTACCTGGAGCCGAAGAATATATCATTGAGTCGTTCCGTTGGTTGGGCATCAAATTCGATGAAGGTGTCAGCTATGGTGGTAACTATGGTCCCTATCGTCAGAGTGAGCGTCGTACCATCTACAAGAGGTACGTGGATCAGCTGCTTGAAGAAGGCAAGGCATATATCGCTTTCGACACCCCAGAGGAGTTGGAGGCAAAACGTGCGGAGATCAAGAACTTCCAATACGATGCTCATACCCGTGGCATGATGCGTAACTCACTGACTCTCTCTGCTGAGGAGACGGAGCAACTGGTGGCTGATGGTAAGCAGTATGTGGTGCGTTTCAAGGTGGAGCCGGGTGAGGATGTGCATGTGCATGATTTGATTCGCGGCGATGTGGTGATCAAGAGTGATATCCTCGATGACAAAGTGCTCTACAAAAGTGCTGACGAACTGCCTACCTACCATCTGGCTAATATCGTGGATGACCACCTGATGGAGATCAGTCATGTGATCCGTGGTGAGGAGTGGCTGCCCAGTGCTCCCTTGCATGTGTTGCTCTATCGGGCTTTTGGCTGGGAGGATACGATGCCGCAGTTTGCCCATCTGCCGCTGTTGTTGAAACCCGATGGCAAGGGCAAGCTGTCAAAACGCGACGGTGACCGCTTGGGATTCCCTGTGTTCCCGCTGGAGTGGCATGACCCGAAGACGGGTGAGGTGTCTAATGGCTTCCGTGAGCAGGGCTATTTCCCTGAGGCAGTCATCAATTTCTTGGCACTGCTGGGATGGAATCCTGGTACAGAACAGGAACTGTTCACCTTGGATGAGCTCGTGGAACAGTTTGATATCTCCAAATGTTCGAAGGCTGGGGCGAGGTTCGATTACCAGAAAGGAATCTGGTTCAACCATGAGTATATCCTGAAGAAGAGTGATGAAGAGATAGCCCAGCTCTTTGCTCCCATTGTGGGTGGCAATGGTGTAGAGGAATCAATGGATCGGGTGCGACAGGTGGTGCACATGATGAAGGACCGTGTGAACTTCGTCAAGGAACTGTGGCCCCTCTGCTCGTTCTTCTTCATCCCACCAACGGAGTATGACGAGAAGACGGTAAAGAAACGTTGGAAAGAAGACTCTGCCAAGGTGATGGGTGAACTGGCGGATGTGCTCGAAGGCATCACTGATTTCTCCATCGAGGGACAGGAGCCTGTCGTCTTGGCATGGGTAGAGAAGCAGGGTTATAAGTTAGGCGATGTGATGAATGCGTTCCGTTTGGCACTCGTTGGTATCGGAAAGGGTCCCGGTATGTTCGATATCTCTGCTTTCTTAGGCAAGGAGGAGACGCTGCGACGACTGCGTCGCGCCATCGAAGTGCTTTGCTGACGATCCGTGCCGTTCGTTATAACGAAATATCGAAATTACGGTATAACGATATAACGGTATAACGACATAACGATATAACGATATAACGATATAACGAAATATCATTAACTCCCGAACCCCTAAACACCAGCGTATGTACATTATAATTATGTATGTCATCCAGCTCGGCATTGCCATTGCTGCCATCTTCGATCATAAGGTGCGGTTGATGTGGCGTGGACAGCGTGCTGCTTTCAAGACATTGAAGCAGAAAGTGGATCCCAATGCCAAATATGTTTGGGTGCATGCTGCCTCTCTTGGTGAGTTTGAGCAGGGGCGTCCCATCATCGAGCGTATCCGTCTGCAGCATCCCGAGTACAAGATCCTGCTCACCTTCTTCTCGCCTTCAGGCTATCAGGTGAGGAAGAACTACGAGGGTGCCGACATCATTACCTACCTGCCCATCGACACGGTAACCAATGCGCGTCGTTTCCTGCGCACCATCAAGCCCGTGACGGCATTCTTCATCAAGTACGAGTTCTGGTACAACTATCTGCATATCCTGAAGCATCGCGGTGTTCCTACCTATAGCGTGAGCAGTATTTTCCGTCCTGACCAGATCTTCTTTCGTTGGTATGGGCGAGCCTATTCTCATGTGCTGAAATGCTTCACCAAGTTCTTTGTGCAGAATGAGGAGAGCCGCCAGCTATTGGCAAAGATTGGTATCACCGAGACAGAGATTGTGGGTGATACCCGTTTCGACCGCGTCATGACCATCAAATCACTGGCGAAGCAGTTGCCTATCGTTGAGGCTTTTGTAAGAGGAAACGAAGGAACAGAGGTACGGAGCGAAGAAGATATCAAGGTGTTTGTGGCTGGGTCATCATGGCCTCCCGACGAGGATATCTTCATCCGCTACTTCAATGAGCGTCGCGACTGGAAACTCATCATTGCCCCGCATGTCATCGGCGAAGACCATTTGCAGCAGATTATCACGAAGCTGCAAACAGCCAACGACCGTAAAATTGTCCGCTTTACCCAGACCACCCGTGAGGAGGCTGCACAGGCTGACACGCTCATCATCGATTGCTTCGGACTGTTGAGCAGTATCTACAACTATGGCAATGTGGCCTATATCGGCGGTGGTTTCGGCGTGGGTATCCACAACACTTTGGAGGCAGCCGTGTGGGACATGCCCGTCATCTTCGGCCCCAACAACAAGAAGTTCCAGGAGGCGCAGGGACTGAAGGCCTGCGGCGGCGGTTTCGAAATCAAAGACTACGACGAATTCGCCGCCCTCATGCAGCGCTTCGCCTCCGACGAATCCTTCCTGAAACAAAGCGGCAGTCAGGCCGGACATTTTGTCAAAGATCAGGCCGGTGCCACCGACAAAGTCTTAGCTTCCGTCAAGCTGTAATCACTTCTTGTGCGAAGAAATCTTATTCTTCGCGATCGCGGTACCAGTCCATGTATGCCACATAGTGGGCAGCATTGTCGGTCTGTCCTGGACGTACCTGTTTGATGAATTTGGCGGGAACACCGCCCCAGATCTCCCCTGCAGGAATCTTTGTGTTTTGAAGTACCAAAGCACCAGCGGCCACGATGGAGCCTTCGCCTATCTCGCAGTTATCGAGCAACGTTGAGCCCATACCGATGAGGCAGTGGTCGTGAATGGTGCAGGCATGAACAGTGGCATTATGGCCGATGGTCACGTCGCTACCGATGTGCAGCGGTCCGATCTTATAAGTAGTATGCAGCACAGCACCGTCTTGCACATTCGTACGGTCACCGATATGGATATGGCACACATCACCGCGCACCACGGCATTGAACCACACCGAGCACTCATCACCCATCACTACTTCGCCCACAATCGTGGCGTTCTCACTAAAATAGCAGTTCTTACCCCATTTCGGAGCCAGACCGTTCACTTCTTTGATTAAAGCCATTTCCTTTTTTACTATATAACGATAGTTATTATTTACTCCTATATCTATGCTGCAAAGGTATAAATAAACGAGCACAAAAGCAAATAATTGTGTGCTTATTTGTTTCGTATGCGGAAGCTCTTGATCGATTAAAATGCGATGTTGAACCCTACCGACACGGTATGTGTCAACCGATGTTTGGGGTAGTCGTGGATGGGTTTTCCGTCGAGACGGATGTTACGACGGCTGTCGTAGATACTGTAGTTCGACACGCTGTAGGCCACATAGAGGAAACCGGCTCCTAACTGATAGCCCAGTGCAGCACGAAGCCGCCAGTAGCACCAGTGTCCGTTCTCATTCTTCACCCGTACCGTGGGCAGAGTATAGTAGTGGTACCCCGTTTTGCCCTTTGGTATCTGTGGGACAGCACGGTAGTCGGGCACCTCTTCTGTCTCGTTGACGGGGAAACTGAGCATGATGCCCGGCTGCACCTGTAGCAGCAGACCGTCTCCCGGATCCGTTTTCCTGCTGAGCCGCAGGGTAGGAGTGCGCAAGGTGAGCTGTGGGATGAGGCTCAGTCGCATGATACGATCCTCATCATAACTGTCATAGGAATTGTTGTCCGACAAGCTCTCCATTAGATAGTCCATCAGACCGCTACTGTCGTATTCGTTGTCGATCATCAGTCCGATGCCGGCTCCCATGAAGGGGGTCAGCATACGGTTGTATCCTAACTCGATGTTCCATGCATCAGCGGCAAAGCCAATATCGAACGATCCGTTGTTCCGCCAAGGCTCTTCCTGTGCCAAGGTAGGCAGGAAGAACAACATTCCTGCCATCACCATCATCCATCTTCTTCTCATCTTTTACATCCTTTCATATTCTCATAATGGTTATCATATCTCTCATTTCTCATTTCTTATCTCTCATCTCTCATCTCTCATCTTTCATCTCTTATAATCCTCACTTCCAGCACCTGTTCGATGAGTGTGAGGATCTCCTCCAGACTGTCGGTCTCGAAGTCGCCACTCACACATGATAGAACTGCGCTAAGTCGGCTAACACTTCTGTCAGGGGAGTGTTGTTGAAGTGGAACAGGCCGGTGGCCCATGCCACTTGGTTGATGCTACCGGCGGTGATCAGCTGTGGATGATCCTCTCCGGGAAGGAGACGGGCTTTCATGCCGTGTGTCAGGATCAGTCCCTGTTGACCTGTCTCGATAGCAGAGAATGCCACCTTTCCCTCCGTGACAAACACCTCCGTGACTTTCTGCGATCCGTTGCTGCCTCTTACTTGGAACTTCGTTCCCAGGACTTGTATTCGTGCCATGTCATTACTGATAGTGAAGGGATGTTGTTCATCTCGGTGCACCTCGAAATAGGCTTTGCCGTCTAATGTCACTGTCCTGTCATCCCCTTTATTATATAATAAGGTGGAGTGGGGCGATAGGGTGACATGGGTATTGTCGGGCAGGATAAACAGCTGAGCCTTCTCGTTGGCAGCTAACAGAACCTGCCGATGGCTGTTCCAATAGAGGTAGCCTCCCCCACAGAGCAACAGTAGCAGTGAGGCAGCGATGGCTATCCTCTGCCGCCATGTGATGATATGGGCCACTGGGCATTTTGCGTGTTGCTTCACCTTCCGCAGTGCCTTCCTTGTGTCTAACCTGCCCTCTTCGTAAAAGTGCATCACGAAGTCGAGACTATTATCTTTCCGTTCTTTAATCATGTCGTTAAAGGTTAAGATTCTTTATTCGTGGCATTCGGTTACCAATATCTTCCACCGTTCCATGTCTGTACAATCGACAGACTGACAGTTCGTTCGCCCGCTTTCATGATCAGTGAGACAAAGCGGTAGTAATCCTTCGATCGTTTCTCCTCCGGAACAGGTTGTATCTCCACCTGGAGGATCTTTGGCTGGTTGTCAGGAATCACCGCCTTGCACCAGTTACAACTGAATGATGATGGCCCTAAGCTGTACTCACTGCCATAAAAAGAAATATCGGTAGAACCATAACTTTGCAGTTGTGCGATCTGCCAGTTGTCATAGTTCTTCAGCTCGAACTGGAAACAATGGGCATTCAGGTCGCAGTAGTATGCTTCCTGATTCACGCGGATGGGTTCATACAAGTTGGTCTCTTCGTATGTGGCCATGCTATAGCCGCCTACACATCCCAGTCCCCCCTCCACGTTGTTAAGTGTGGGGGAGAAGGGAGCCAGACCGTACTCACCCAGGAAGTTGTTCTTCATGTCGTTTAGTGACTTGACGAAGCGGTAGTACTCAGGAGAGATCTTATAGAGTTTGACACAATATCCTTTGCGTGTGACACTGTTGTCCAAGAACTGCTCGATGTCGGTGGCATTCAGCCGCAGGGTGTATTCGCTGTCTGTGAAGGTGTTGTCACTAAAGAGATAGAAATCCTGGTAGTAGTCATTGTCGTATTCGAAGAAGTCATCGAGCGAATTACCCGGGGTGAGGGCCGGCTCATCCTCAATATCGACGGTATTGTTATACACCTTCCGCACAGGGTCGCCATAGACAGTCTCCGGCTCCTCTGCAACAATTTCCCGCTGGTAATAGATATTCTCATAGCCCACAGCGTAGTAGTCGTCGGTATGTGGATCATCGGCCAAGGTGACCAGCCGTTGGATACCGGTAGAAGATTTACGGTGGTCGGGAAGGGATGTTACCTTCTCAATCTTTGGAGCCTTGGGAATTGTTGTCTGTGCGTGGATGGTGGGATACCCTTCCGCTGAGGCCTCAATGCTTATGTGGTCATCGCTATGATGGTCGGCAACCACGTAATATTTCCCTGCCGGAACGTATCCTGTAGATTCCTTGGCGAACATCACAGGTAACTCTTCGCCGTTCAGCCGATAGGTGATAGTGGCGCCTTTTACTGCGAATCTCTCTGCTTTAACCTGTTTCACATTACTGCTTGCCGGAAGACTGCTGCTGAGGTCGATGATGGTGGTGTCGTGTTCTGTGCTTGGGAAACAGTACACTACTAATTTGGGCTGTCCTTTGAGAATCTCCACATCTAAGTTGTTCTCGCAGGAGCAAAACTGCAGGGCGATGCCTGTCGTGACCAGTATTGGAAGAATCTTTCTCATATCTTTTCCTTCTTGTCTTTTCAAATGTTGTTAGAATTTGATGGTATAGCTGGCTGTGGGGATGATGGGGATGAAACCGCGGCTTTTGATATAAGGTGTGCCGTCTTTCTTCTGATCTGTTTCCACGAACATGGCATTGAGTCGGCAATAGGCATTATATACGCTGATGTTCCATATCCGCTCATGACCCTGTTTCGTGGTGTGGTGAAGGTTAACCCCCACATCTAAACGATGGTAGGTGGGCATGGTCACGTTGTTGGGCTTCTCGTAGTTGTAATCCGCCTCCCAGTGATCGATGTTGGCATGGTATCCAGCGGGCAGGTTGGGCATCAGCGTATATTGTGTCGGCAGTGTCATGTGATAGCCGGTATGACAGGTCCACCCTGCATACATCTCTGCCTTACTGCTGATCTTCATCCTTCCCGTGAGGTTGATCTTATGACGGTTGTCGAACTTGTCATAAAACCAGTGGGGATAGAAATCGTCAAACTTCCGCTTGTTCCACGACAGGGTGTAAGAGCCTTCGAGGTCGAAACGTGGGTCATGATAGCGCACGTCGGCTTCGATACCGTAGAACAGTCCTTTGCCATCCATCACAAAGTTATCCCAGTGCTTGGCAGGGGGGGTCAGACTGTTGTAGTTCGTATATTGCAGCATGTGTGTAGAGAGCTTGTAGTATCCCTCTATCGAGGCAAACCAGTGGCTGCTGACTTGGGAGTATAGTCCCGCTGCCACTTGGAACGATTGCATGGGTTTAAGTCGTGCCGTGGTAGGCACCCAGTAGTCGGTGGGCATACTCAGATAGGTGCTGCTCATGCGGTGGATGGCCTGTGTCATCTTCGTGAACGAGAGTTTCACTGATGTGTTGTTGCTCACCTGATATTTCATGGCTGCGCGGGGATCTACGAGGAAGAAGGTCTTGCCCGGAATACAGAACAGGGTGGCATGCATGCCGATATTCATACTCCAGCGGTCGGTCAGGCGCATCTCGTCTTCGGCATAGAGGTTCAGCTCTTGTGCCCGTTGGTGGTTGCGGCTGTCGGTCTTGATGGAATCCATCTGCTGCTTCTCATTACCCACGAAGTCGTGCCGGCTTTGTGTCTGAGGCCGGAAATCGTGCCAGGTGAAGTCACCGCCATAACGGATATGGTGTCGTGTGCCCGGACGGTAATCGATATCTGCCCGAAGGGTGGCATCGTAGATCGTGGAGCGGTAAACGCGGTCGATATGATCGATCGACATGTTCCCTTCCTGTCCGTATCGCCAGTCATCGAAGTATTCATATACACTGCGGTTGTGGGTATAGACAGCACTGAAGTTCGCAAAGAGGTTCGGCCTGAGTTGGTAGTTCCAGTTCAGTGCCATGTTCAGGTTGCCCCATGACAAGTGGGTCTTGTCGTCCTCGATGTCGTGAAAAGGATGATCCTTGTCCGTATCCCTGTTGGTATCATCCCAGTAGTAGCTGGATTTCAGCATGTCCTTCGATGAATAGATGCTGAAATATGCCCAGCTACGGTCGTTGAACACATGGGTGATCTTTCCGTTCAGGTCGTGCAGGAAGTAATGGATCTTGATTTTCTCATCCTTCTTCTTGTTCACGATGAAGAACACGGGTTCTGAGATCACGTCCAGCCACGACCGGCGCAGTCCGAAATTATAACTGGTGCTGTAGTGGCTGATCTCGCCGCGCTCCATCATCCGCTGTTCCTTTTGGGTCTTGATGGGACCTTCTATCTGAAAACGCCCGTCGATGAGACCGATGCTGTAGCTGCCGTGGGTATGGCGCATGTCACCGTCATTGGTACGTACATCGGTCACCGAGGAGAGTCTGCCGCCATATCGGGCGGGAAAGCCGCTCTTGTAGAAATCCACATTCTTCACCACGTCGGTGTTGAAAGCAGAGAACAGACCGATGGCGTGGTTCACGGTGTACATTGATGTCCCGTCTAAGAGGAACAGGTTCTCATCGTCATTGCCGCCGTGCACATAGAGTCCGGAGGCCACGTCGATGCCCTCGCTCACACCCGATGAGCGTTGCAGGGTCTTGATGAGATCGGGAGAGGAGAGCAGGGCGAACTCGGTGTTCAGGTCATCGTGGCTGAATGTCCTCTTCCCTGTCTGTGTGGTCAGCACGGGTGAGTTCAGGTTTCCTGTCACCACCACTTCCTCTAATTGGTTGTCCTCTTGCAGCAGAAAGTCCTCATGGTGGTTCTTTTTCAGAACCACTGTCTTGTGTCTCTCGGCATAACCCACATAGGAGGCCACAACCTCGTAGTTTCCTTCGGGCAGTGTCATGCTGTAGAATCCATAGGCATTGGTGGTGGTGGCATGGGTGGATCGTCCTGCTGCCGTAGCGGTCGGTGCTGCTGTAGCGCATTGTACAGTGGCATTGATGAGGCTCTCTCCATTCTCGTTCCTCACATATCCGCTCAAGGTATGTCGTTTTTCCGAGTGACTCCTACGGTGGGTGACTGGTTTTGTCTTCTTCTGGCGCAAGGTAACGTACCGGTTTTTCACGCTCCATTCGATGTCGGTATTGCCGAACAGTGCGCGTAGGGCTTCCTTGAGGGGCATTCCCTTGAGAGGCTTTCCCTGATAGGGATGCTCGATGTTCAACGAACCGTCATACACGAAATGGATACCTTGTTCCTGCTGTAGTTGTTCCATCTGCCGTCTCAGGGTACTGTGCTGTTGGGCACAGACTCCGAGGGGCAGTAGGATCATCATCGTTCCTAATAGTAATCGTTTCATTCCTTTTTTTATCATAACAGATCTTTTGGGTACTACATGGGTGAAGGCTTTTGTAACAACCTTTTCCTTTTGTCGTCATAGCTATGACGGATGAAATGTGGTTTCCCCCTATGTTATCTGATGATTTTTTTCGTGATTGGACGTTCTCGTTTCATTGGGACCTTTCTCATCATATAGAATCACGCAAGGGAACAAAGGAAGTAGAAGAAGTCACTGACTTTCCCTCGCAGGGTCTTCAAGGCTTTACTGACCTGATGCTCCACAGTCTTTTCCGAGATGCCCAGTTCCTCTGCTATCTCACGGTAGCGTTTGCCGTCGCGTTTACTCAGCAGGAACACCTCCCTGCAGCGTTGGGGCAGACTGTCGATGGCGGTCCACAGTGCGGCCTCATGTACGGAGCGGTCCTTCGCCTCGTCATCACTGAGTGTCCCTTCCAGGTCGGCGGGCTCGATATTCGTTGCAAAAGGATTCTCCTTGCGCAAACGGTCAATGCAGGCATGGCGCACGGTGGTATAGAGCCACGCTTTCTCATTCGTCACAGACGGGTGCTCCAACAGACGCACGAAACAGTCTTGCACAATATCCTCGACTGTCTCCACCTCTTTTATATAATGCAGGGCATAGAGACAGAGCGGCCGGTAATAGGAGCGGAAAGTATGGTCTATATTCATTTGAATGTGATGATAAGAAAAAGGAGTTGGGCATCCCAACTCCTTTGATGATTCTTTCTCTTCCTTGAAAAAGATTAGAGGTTCGGATTGATCTTGCTCCACTCGCTGATTGGCGGAACGATGTTCAGAGTCACCAGCTCATCGCGCATCTTGCAGAGGTGCTCGTAGCTCTGATCCAGTTTGGCATTCTCCTCGGGAAGACCCTGGGGAACTTCATACTTGGCACCATCGGCGGTCATGGTGGTCTTCATGGCCATCATGATGTGGTCGTACTTGTCAGTCTTTACATAGGTTCCAACAGGGAAGCGGAAAGGCTCACCGCCCATGGCAGCACGGATCATCTCCACAGAGAGATAAGCAGGGCTCTGGAAAGAAGAACGTCCGCGGAGCTCAATAATCTTGGCACCGCCCTTGGTCACGTCGGTCTTCATCTGCTCCCACTCCTCAGCGGGGAACTCTGCAGTACCGATGATGTCAGTCAGCTTACGGCCTGCGATCTCCACATGACTGCCGAATACTGCCATCTGCTCACCATGTCCGCCATAAGTAGCGCAACCGGTGATCTCGTTCTGCATTACGTTGAATTTCTTTGCCAAAGCGCTCTGCAGACGGGTGGTGTCGAGACCAGCCAATGTAGTAACCTGTCCGGGTTTCAGACCAGAGTAGAGTAATGTCACCAGACCAGTGAGGTCGGCGGGGTTGAAGATGATCACCACATGCTTCACATCAGGACAGAATTTCTTGATGTTCTGACCAAGTTCCTCAGCAATCTTGCAGTTACCGGCGAGCAGATCCTCACGGGTCATACCAGCCTTACGGGGAGCACCACCACTGGAGATGATGTACTTAGCGTTCTTGAAAGCCTCCTCCGCATCAGTTGTTGCTGTAATCTTCACGTCGTCGAAGCCGCTCTGGCGCATCTCCTCAGCCACTCCTTCGGGTGAGAATACGTCGTAAAGGCAGATGTCATTTGTCAAACCCATCATCAGGGCTGTCTGAGCCATGTTTGAACCGATCATACCAGCTGCGCCGACGATGGTCAGTTTCTCGTTAGTTAAAAATGCCATAGTTGTATTATTATTTAATAGATGAATAAATGCTTATCATTTTCTGACAAGGAGATACTTCCCTATGTCGTTGCAAAGATACAATAAAAATTGAAGAATGAAGAATATAGGAGCAAGAAATCGTTCCCCTTCTGAAAATAATTCTTAATTTTTCATTCTTCGTTTTCGTTTTTTTACTACCTTTGTAAAGTCTAATTTGCAAATAGCCTATGAACGAGAATCATTCTGACAGGATAAAGAAAGTGAACCAACGGTTGGAGGAGCTGCGCGAGGTGATGCGACGTGAGCATCTGGATGCCTTCATTTTCCCCAGTACGGATCCTCATCAAGGGGAATATGTGCCCGATCGCTGGAAAGGACGCGAGTGGATATCCGGATTCGACGGATCAGCGGGAACGGCTGTCGTTACCCTGAATGAGGCTGCCCTGTGGACGGACAGTCGTTACTTCATCGCGGCGGCAGAGCAGTTGCAGGGAACGGGCTTTGTGCTGATGAAGGAGCGGATGGCAGGCACCCCTTCGATACCCCGATGGTTAGGTGAGGTACTGCGCGACACACGGTCACCCCAGGTTGGTATCGACGGAATGGTGAGTTCCACGGCCTCTGTGGAGGAACTGATAGCAGAGCTGCGCAAAGAAGGAGGTATCACACTGCGTACCAACTTCGATCCCTTGGCGGTGATCTGGCGTGACCGACCTGCTGTACCACAGGACAAGGTGTTCATCCAGCCCTTGGAATATGCGGGGGAGAGTTGTCATGAGAAGATCAGCCGTATCCGTCGTGCCCTGCGTCAACGACATGCCGATGGGATGCTGGTGGCCTCGTTGGATGATATAGCCTGGACACTGAACTTGCGAGGTAGCGATGTGCATTGCAATCCTGTGTTCGTGTCGTACCTCCTGATCTCTACTACGAAGGTGACGCTGTTCATCGACAAGGGGAAACTGCCTGCCGACGTAAGGGCTTACCTGAACGATGAGGGTGTGGATATCGATGACTATGGTCAGGTGGAGAAAGGATTGAATGACTACTTCGAATATAACATCCTGCTCGACCCCAATGAGGTGAACTATACCTTATATAATATAGTGCGACGGGAAATCATCCGGGAGGAGTCACCGATCAAATGGATGAAAGCCGTTAAGAACGAAAGTGAGGCGCGGGGTTTTAGGAATGCGATGCTGAAAGACGGCATCGCACTCGTGAAATTCTTGAAATGGCTGAAGCCGGCGGTGGAAGCGGGAAACCATACGGAGATCTCCGTATCAGAGAAACTGGAGTCACTGCGGGCAGAACAGCCTTTGTTCAAAGGTATCTCGTTCGATACCATTGCGGGCTATCAGGCGCATGGCGCCATTGTCCATTATGAGGCAACGCCCGAGAGTGATGTGCCCTTGAAGCCGGAGGGCCTGCTGCTGCTCGACAGTGGTGCGCAATATGTGGATGGTACGACCGATATCACCCGTACCATTGCCCTGGGGCCTCTCAGTGAGGAGCAGCGACATATCTATACACTGGTACTGAAAGGTCATCTGCAGCTGCAGAACCTGAAGTTCCCCTCTGGAGTCAGCGGTACACAGTTGGATGTGATGGCACGAAAAGACTTGTGGCGCGAAGGACTGAACTATATGCATGGTACCGGTCATGGGGTGGGGGCTTTCCTCAATGTGCATGAGGGACCGCATCAGATTCGAATGGAATATAAGCCGGCCCCCTTGGTGACGGGTATGACCGTGACGGACGAGCCAGGTATCTACCTCGAAGGGAAGTTCGGCGTGCGCATCGAGAATACGTTGTTGGTGACTCCTTACAAAACGACTGATTTCGGGGAGTTCCTCCAGTTTGAACCCCTGACGTTGTGCCCTATCGACAAGGAACCGATAGACCTCTCGCTGATGACGGATGAGGAAATCGGGTGGCTGAATGACTATCACCATAGGGTATATGACCAGCTGGCTCCTTATCTTGATGAAGAGGAACGGGAATGGCTGGCCTCCCAATGTGAGGAAATAGGGAAATCCCTATGTTAAAATAGGGAAAACTTTGCTGAGGATTTTGTTTTTTACCTTACCTTTGCACCGAGATTCATACAATGTTGGACCATTAAAAAACAAGAAGGATATGAAGAAGACAATGCTTTTGGCACTCTGTGCCGCTTTTCTGCTGAGTGCCTGTGGCTCCTATACAGCAACAGGAGCTTATACCGGCTCTACACTGGGCTCCATTCTGGGCTCTGCGATTGGTGGCTTGTCTGGTGGCCCTCGAGGCAGTGACTGGGGACAGATCATTGGTATGGCAGGTGGTGCCGTGGTAGGTGGCGCTATCGGAAATGCTGCTGATAAGGCACAGGAGCGTAAGCTGGATAGATACCATGAGCGCGTGCTCCAGAAAAATGATCAGAAGTACAAGGGTAATCGTGACGGACAGTATTACAATGACAACAGTGACGATAGCGGCTTCGATCCTTCAGGCCGGGCAGACGATCGTATCGATTTGGATATCTCTGCTCCCAAAGACAACACCTATCATGTTCCGAGCACCTCAGCACCGGCAACGACGAACCTACGTTCCGTGCCTCCTTCGGAAGCCATTCAGATCAGTAATATCCGTTTCGTGGATAATGATCTCACTCTTCGTTCCAACGAGCAAAGTAAGATTGTGTTCGAATTGCGCAATGTCTCCGACAAGTCGGTCTATCATGTGCAGCCCGTTGTGGTAGAGACTTCTGGGAACAAGCATATCATGGTGTCTCCCGGCATAGAGGTGGAGAGCATTGCACCAGGTTCAGGTATCAAATACACAGCCGCTGTGGTTACTGATAAGAAACTGAAAGAGGGTACCGCCACTTTCGAAATCTCTGTCACTCACGATAAGCAGACAACGGCACCTGACGTGAAGGTGATGACCATCAACACGAGTCGATAATAATTCCCCTAAGAAAAGTAGAAATTCAACTTCACAACTTCACAGTGCTGCAAGTTGTTGAGAGTAAGAGTGTTTTGGGTGAAGTTCAACTTCACCCAACTTCACGTTATTTTGTCTTCAAAAAACACTATACTTACTCGTCGTAACTATAGTACTTAGCCTCTGAAAACATAGTTTTTAGCATCCGAAAACAACGTTTCCAGCCGCAAAAACAACGTTTTGGGAAGGTAAAAACACCGTTTCCAGAAGGTGAAGTTGTGTGAAGTTAGACTTCACGCGGAACTCCTTTTCTTTCAGTGACTTACGTCTCTGTGAAGTTGTGAAGTTGATTCTTACTTTCTTCTTGAGGAAAAATTCACTCCCATTAAAGTTAAAAAGTGCCTTCACGCCTTCACACTCTTACAAAGTGTTGATTATAAACCATTTACGCGTGAAGGCGCCTTCACGCGCCTTCACATCATCATCTCCTCAAATAGTGTGAAGGCATGTGAAGGTGCCTTCACACAGAATTACCTCATTATCAACAAGTTGCTTTCTTGTGAAGGCGTGAAGGCACTTTTCCGCTTTTCTCCGTAGAAAAATCCTCCTATAGGCTGATTGTAACTTAAATAATGTCTGTTTACCTCCTAATTAAAGGTTAATTGCTTCCTAAATAAAGGCTACTTAAAGCTTACGTAAAGCCTCCTTAATGTTTAAGTAGGCTTTAATAGCAGTTCAATGAACCTTTATTTGCGTAGGGGAGGTTGTACATGATACGTTGAATCGTGGTATGATTTTTGAGACAGGTGAACTGAAAGAAGAAGCAACTATTTCCAAAATGGAAACAGTTCAACAAGAAGGGCACCGTGAGGTGAAACGAATGGTGGTTATGTATAAACTTGATGCTATCATCGCCGTGGGTTACCGTGTCAATAGCATTCGTGCCACCCAGTTCCGCCAGTGGGCTTCTTCGATAACAAGCCCAAAGCACTTGACGGATTGTATCGAGGATAACAAGCAGCTTATGCTATTTTGAAAGACTACTTATCCCAAACTGGGGTAGTATTCTGTTGGTCTTTAGACGTTTTTACGTCCTTTTTCGTCTTTTTTTCGACAAATGATGCTTTGCTTGCAAAATAATTGCTATATTTGCAACGTGTTCTTAAAACACAAGACATCGTTGGATAAGATTTAGCGTTCAGCTATCTAATTCGAAATCCGGGAACGTAGGAAATTCAAGGATTCGGTTGCCAAAAGCAATACTAAGAATAGATAGAGTGAATGCTCACGTGATAGGCGTGGGCTCACTTATCTTGTATTGCAGGCGATTCCTACGGCCTCCGGATTAGATAAGAGAAGTTCACGTCTTTTCTATATCCAAAGGAAATAATTCAATGTAATGTATCACATAAAAAAGGCAAATTATGAAAAAGGTTCTTTTCGTATTTGTATTGCTATTCAATGCAGTATTTGCTTTTGCATTTGATGTCAACATGAATTTTGGTATCGAACAGCAGAAGTCGGTTGATGGTTATCAGCAGTATGTTGGTAAAAGTTTTTATGTACGTCCAGCTTATGGCAGGTTGGAGACGTGGAAGAAGTCTGGGTTTGAATATGACAAAGCCTATGATGGCAAAACCTTTACAATCTCTAAGGTTACAGTGAAAGATGTGACTCTAAATGACAAACCAAACAAAGAGATTACTGTTATGGCTGTAGAAGATGGCGGAAAAAAGAAAATCAAGTTTAAGGGTTACGAAGAAGTTTCTGTAAAAGTTAGTATTTGGAGCGGTGTCAAACAGTGGCCTCTTATTGGTTGGATGCCAATTGTATTTGTAGAGCCATTCAACGAGTTCAAACAAAAACACATGGGTGAGACCATAACGCATGAGATGGTAAAAGACCAATATGAAGTTGTTGATGTTTATGTGGGACCGACAGGTAGCGATGATGTAAGTTTGGCTATGCCTATGTATACTGTTAAGAACAAAAGAACAGGAGAGAAGGTGGATTGCCCATATACAAAGGTGAAAGAAACACCATTCCAATCTGCATTAAAGGGTAGTTACAAGACAGCTTTGATAAAAGTAGAAAAGCCCGAGGATGTCACAAATCGCTATGGCGAGACGAAGGTTATTCAAGATGCAGGCGTTGATAAGTATTCATACAATGACAGCATTGTTGACATCACGATATTTGGAACAAAGGAACAGTTCGTTTTCGTCTTGAGAAACATTTCCAATCATTCATTGAAAATAATTTGGAACGAAGCTGCATTTGTTGGGTTAGATGGCTCGACTTCTAAGATTATGCACGTTGGCACAAAGTATTCGCAGCGTGAAAGTGACCAGCCTGCAACAGTTGTTATTAAGGGCGCAAAGATTGATGATGTGGCAACGCCAACAGCGAATGTTTATTATGATGAGGGTGTTAAGATTGGCTATTCCACAATTGGAAGCGGTTGGAAAACGAAATCAATGCTTCCCAAGGAATATGAGGGTAAGGAGGCTGGCGAAATCCGTTTAATGTTGCCAATACAGGTGAAGGACGTTGTTAATGAATACACCTTTGTATTCAGAGTCTATTATACCTACGACCATCCCGAATTACTTAACGCAGAAAAACTCTAAACCGCTAAGATGGGGTACAATGATAATTGTTGTACCCCCTAACTTCACTGCAATGAAAAGAATTCTATTTGTTCTGATGCTAATATTTGCAGTATCACACATGCAAGCTACTGGACACATAAGGTTCATGGGCATTGAAATTGGTGGCGACTGTGAGAGTTTCAAGGATAGTCTCTTGTCGAAAGGATTTACATACATGAGTTCGTTTGAAACATTATATATATTCTACGGCAAGTTTGCAAACGAAATTGTGAAACTCAATGTCTTGGCTTCTCCGAAATCGAAAACCGTGTGCAAGGTGATTGTGTATTTTCCCGAAAGAGAAGATTGGCAGGAGTTGAAGAAAGATTATTTTGCCAAGAAGGAAATGTACAAGTCCAAATATCCAATGGATAGGGACTACGAATTTTTCTCTTCCCCGTATGAAGATGGCGACGGGTATGAAATGAGGGCAGTGGCAAGAGATAAATGCAGATATATTTCGTTCTTCTTTGCTATGGGTGGTCACATAACAATTGAAATTGACAAGACGGCTCAGCTTAAAGTTGTATACGAGGACAGAGAGAATATAAAGGTCGCCAAACAAGAGTTGGAACAAAATGCCATCGATGACATATGATTTTTTTGCTCTAACATATATACGTATATTTATTAGTGTCACATCACTATTATCGAATACTTTTTTGTGGGTACTATGTTATTCACATGTAGATAAAAAAGACACCTGTTAGTTTGAATTGCTTCAAGGACATCCTTTATGATGTCCTTTATGATGGATGATGTCTAGTGGAAGAAGGAAGATGTGGCTGAGGTATAAATACTAACCCGCCAGCTTGATAAATCAGAGGCTACAGGGAATTAGGATATGTGTTAAGGTACTTCTTCTTCAATCACAACCTTGCCAATTTTATGTACCGTGACTAGGTCATCACAATCGAAAGAATCTGTGTCGAATATAACATAGTTCACGCCATCACATAGAGAACTCTTAAAAGCTATCCCATCAGCTTTTGCAGTATATTTTATGTATTCGCAGATAAATTGTGTGGGTACATAATCTACTATTGAGTCATATCGTCGCATGGGACGGGAAAGATCATGACTGATGGCTTTGATAAATAATTCACCAATAATGCCTTTCTCAACACTGCTATCAGCCATAAAAGAAAACGGGCTTTTCGTTTCTGTGAAATCAACTATTTTCTGTTCTTTGTTTGACTTAAAAGAGCCAGTACTTAAAAGATCAAGGAAAAGAGCGCGAACTTCATAAAAAGTAGTTTCGGGTTTATCACTCAAATATAAGAATGGTATGCCTTGGGGGTTTGCCCTTCCTGCAGTGGCATGTTGTTTAGGCGGTGCTCCCATTTTGTCCTTAGGGAAAGGCTTCTTGTCTCCATTCTCATTAATGCGAGAACGGAATAGAATAGTGCCTTTTCTTAAAGGAAGCATATGAGCAGCAAATGCTTGGTCAAAAATGTCAAATGTTTTTGCCATCTTGTTAGAAGTCATATAGCGGAATTCGTTGATAAGTGTATTTTTCACATCTTGCCACCCATTAACTGCCTCGTAAATAGAAGGGGAATATTCAACCTTTGTTTCCAATTTTAGTTTTGAGTTACGCTCATCAAGAAGTGCTTGGAAAACACCTTGTCCATGTATGTTACTAAACAGATTCCAATCCGTCTGAATTTTCGTATAGAATGGTGTCCCGCTTTCTGATTCAACAAAAGAACCTATAAAACTGTCGAAGGAGTCTGATAAATCAACAGTGTCGATTACTCGTGTTTCTTCGCCAGTTATATCACATACACCGGTCTTGCCGTTAGTTTCAATTGCAGCTTTTAACGCAGTATCATTAAAACATTTTGCACAAACTCTCATATCTATACGCTTAAGATTTTCTGAATTAAATCAAGATGATGGAGGATCGAAATCTTTTTAAGTACTCCTAAACCAGGGAATGTTCCATTGCTAAGATTCTCTCTTAAATTATCAAGAGCGGGGCTATTATAGCTGATACTGTCAAAGAAAGCAATGGCCTTAGAGGCTGCTTCGGCAAACTTCCCCTGAATGTTTGAACGATCTTCTTGGTTAGTGTCAGAACAAAAATGTTTAATGAAGATTTGGTCATCAGTTTTGTGATACGTCAGGTGAATGACAACAACCTTAGGTAGTGTACCTCCTTCCCTAAATTCATTTGGGAGAACTGTGTAGTCAGAAAAACCAGCAAAATTGTCTTCTCCGAAATAGAAAAAATCTTCCGAGAAAAGTTCTTCATCAATGCTCGTATAAGCTTGATTGGTGGGTTGGGCTATAAACTTGTCATCAAGTTCAATTAGATCCTTCCCCTTATTTCTTGTTGCACGGGCAGCTTTACGACGTAATGGGTCTGTGATGACTTTAGTGATAGCAGTATCGGCTATCAATTCAGCGAAATCATCTTCATTTACCGATACAGCTTTGGGTAAGATCAAAATGACGTTTTGATATCCATTGTCATGGATTGTTGAAGTGATTTGACTTATGCTTTGTTTTCCAATGATGAACGCTGGAGACCATTGATTTGTGTCTGGAAAGTTTTCTTCTATCGAGAGGTCTATAACATTTCCAGCGCAGTCACCATATTCAGGATTAAGGATGATTCCATAACGGATACCTTTCTCTGTCATTATCGTTGCGGCTCTTTTTAAACTATTCCGATTAATGCGTACAGGTTCAATTATAGGAAATACCTTTGGTTCACCACTGAAAGTTTCCGAAAAGTTTCGTAATGCAAGCAGTTCGAATTGCCTTCCTCGTAGATATGGATAATACATAAGCAATTATATTTGAATCGGTTCTTGTAATCTTTGGTTTACTATTTCGTAATCTTTATCTGAGAAATGCATACTAAGTCCTATTTGACGGAGATTTTTGTCAAATATCTTGAGTTGAGACATATTTGTTTTCCGTTCCTTCATTAAATCAATAAAAAGGCTATTCAATTTATCAGAAGGAATGGCAGACATCATTTCTTCGCAGATAGAGAAAGCAGTAAATGCATTCATTTCTGGTAGTTCTCTATAATAGCGCTTAACTAGTTCTTTGTATTCAGAAGACCTTAAGCATCGAATCAAAATATGGGGGTTGATATTATGATTATCTTTAGGTGCTCTCACTTCTTCAAACTTTACACTCCCTCGGTTTATACACATGGAAATTATTCCAATGTCGTCATCTGTATTTATATATTTTCCAACACAATTGTCATGAACAACAACATAACAACGCTGGAATATCTTTTTATAATCAGCTAATTGTGTTCCTAATCGCTTGTTAGAATCAAGTTCAGTTTTTATCTCGTAGGCTCTGCTTATTCCATTGAACATGACTAAATCAGCGATGGAATTTCCGACAGAGAATTCGTTGAAAATTATAGTATGACTTGTCCCAAATTCCTTAATAAGCATATTGATAAGACTATTCTTGAAAACATACTCATTCCTATAATTCTTGAGTATAAATTTATAAGCATAGTCTGTGAAATCTGCATAGGTTATTAGCCGAGAACCAATAAGTTTACTGTCATAATCGCTAATAATTTCTTGGAATAATGTATAATCATTACGTTTGAGCAATCTGTCAAAATTGCCTCGGCTGAAAATGGAAGAGTACCTTACACATCTCCACATTTCTCGAGAAGTTTGTTGGATCACTTTACTCATAACACATACTTTTCGTTGCAAAGATAGTAAAATCTATTAAATTATCAATGTTTTTTAGTTCTTTTTCTCAATATATATATCAGTTCGAGATAAGAAAGTCGTATAAAAAGTTGGTAATCTGAAATAATTTTGTACCTTTACATCTGAGTACCAATCACCTGTAAAGTAAAACAAAAGAATACGCTCATGATTACCGCCGACAAAATTACAGAAATTTTCTGTGCCGTGGATGAATTTTGCAAAGAATTTGATAAGCAGATAGATAAAAGTCCTTGATGTCCTCCGAAGGCAAGCCTCGCCGCTACCGCAAGGCCTCGCTCTCTGCATTTTTGCCACCGAATGAAGATTTTTGTGTATCTTCGCACCCGAATCGATACCACTATAGAACTGGTGGGCGACTTATTAAAATAGAAAAGGTATGATGATTTTGAAGTTTTGCAATTTTTTTTTCTGATTCTGTAGTTTTTTGCCTCTTTCGTGTGACTTATTGTCAAATGCAGATTGATTCAACAAGAAAAAATGAAAGATTTAGAACGAGAGTTTGAAGAAATGGTCAGAAAGAACCGTGGCACGATTTACACCGTGTGCTACATGTTCTCCAACGACCAGGACGAGGTGGCCGACTTGTTCCAGGAGATACTCATCAACCTTTGGAAGAGTTTGCCCTCGTTTGAGGGGCGCAGCGACGTGCGTTCCTGGATCTATCGTGTCAGTCTGAACGTGTGCATCTCGCTCGACCACAAGAAACGGCGACACAAAATGGTGCCACTGACGATGGACATCAATCCCTATGAGGAGACGGAGACCAACCGGAACTCGCGACAGATGGACATGCTCCGCCAGCGTATAGCAAAGCTGGGACAGTTCGATCGCGCCATCATCCTGCTTTGGCTGGAGAATATGAGCTACGAGGAGATTGGTGCCATCATGGGCATCACGGTGAAGAACGTTTCGGTGCGCCTCTACCGCATCAAAGAGGAATTAAAAAATATGTCAAACGATTAAAAAAACAACAGGAATCATGGAGAATCAGAATAACAACTTACAGGAACTGGAAGAATTGCGCGGTCAGGTCGCAGAGTTTAAGAACCGCATGGAGCAGCAGGAGATAGTCAGCCGACGTCTGTTGAAAGAGGCGATGAAAGGCCACGTGTCGTGGATTAAGCAGATGAGTTTTTGGGGTAGCGTAGCTGAATTGGCGTTATTACCTTTGTTTGTTTACATTCTAAGAAGCATCGTCGGCGTTTCATGGTTACCTATTATTGCCGTAGTACTTCTGCTGGTTGGTGAGGCTTTTTTCAACTTTTGGAATGTCAGTACCATCCGCGATAAGCATCTGGCAGCAGACGATGTGCTCAGTGTTCAGCAACGGCTGATAACCTTCAAGCGCAGGGAGAAGCTTTACACATTCGGTATAGTTCCTTTCCTATTGCTCTGGTTAGTATGCATTCCGTTTGGCGTTTTTCATGTCACCGATATTCCTTTCCCCTCAAGTGATAGGTTGCTTGTCTATATCGTGTTGATTGTCATCACAACGGCCGTATTATCCTATGTCTTCTCGCGTGAGATGCGTTCGCTGAACAAGGCCATCAAGGACATTGACGAATTCACCAAGAAGGAAGACACTTGTATTTTATAATATAGCAATATACACCCATGAGACGACTCCTATTCCTGATCATTACTTTCCATTTGTCACTCATCGTTTCCCGTGCCGAAGTGGTGTGGTTCGACGGTAAATCGCCCATCACCTATCAGATTCCCAAACGCGTGGAGCCTGTGGTGATGACGGCCCTCGAAATGTGGAAAGACGACATGCGGCAGGTGACAGGCTTTGTGCCCGTGGCTGCCCGAAGGGCAAAGGTAAGGCTCGTCAAGGGTCGCCAGCCCGCCGACGGCTTCCGCATCTACACCTCCGGTTCACAGATTATCGTCGAGGGCGGCAACGGGCGCGGCATGGCCTACGGGCTGCTCGAACTCTCGCGGCTGGCAGGCGTCTCGCCCTGGATATGGTGGGGCGACGAGGTGCCTGAGCGGAAATCGCGCCTTGTCATGAGCAATGATTTCGTCAGCCAACAGCAACCCAGCGTGGCCTTCCGCGGCATCTTCCTCAACGACGAAGACTGGAGCCTGCGCCCCTGGAGTCAGACCACCCACGCCCCATCGCCAATGGGCCAGATAGGCGTCGCCACCTACAAGCGCATCTTTCAGCTGCTGCTCCGTCTGCGTGCCAATGCCCTGTGGCCCGGCATGCATGGCGGCACCAAGGCATTCTTCCTGATGCCTGGCGCCAAAGCCATGGCCGACTCCTGCGGCATCGTCATCGGCACCAGCCATTGCGAGCCGCTGCTGCGCAACAACGTGGGCGAGTGGGACGTAAAGGAGCGCGGCCCTTTCAACTACCGCACCAACCGCGAGCAGGTGCAAAGCTACTGGATTGAGCGGCTCAGGCAGGTGAGCCATTCGCCCGACAATATGTTCACCATCGGCATGCGCGGCATCCACGACAGTTCCATGGAGGGTTATACCACCGAGCAGGAGAAGTTCGACGCCCTGCAGCAGGTCATCGACGACCAGCAGCAGCTGTTGCGCCGCTACGTTGGCGACCCTTCGCGCCTGATGCAGGTGTTCGTGCCCTACAAGGAGGTGCTGCAGCTCTACGAGAAAGGACTGCAGGTGCCCGACTATGTCACGCTGATGTGGTGCGACGACAACTATGGCTACATCACCCGCCTGTCCGATGCCCGCGAACAGCAGCGGCAGGGCGGCGCTGGTGTGTATTACCATCTTTCCTATTGGGGACGGCCTCACGACTATCTGTGGCTGACCACCACCCAGCCGGGACTCATCTACAGTGAGATGCGGCAGGCCTACGACCACAACGCGCGCCGCCTGTGGATAGCTAACGTACACGACCCCAAGGTGGCGGGCTACCAGCTGGAGTTGTTCCTCGACATGGCATGGAACATCGACTGCGTCACGGATCAGACGCTCGGCGACCATTATCAGCGATGGCTCTGCCGCCAGTTCGGCGACGAGGCAGGCCGCCGCCTGTTCCCCGTCATGCACGAGTTCTATCGTCTCTGCGGCATCCGCCGTCCCGAGTTCATGGGCTGGACACAAGTGGAGTTGGATAAGAAGGTGTATCCACGTGGCCTGTCGCCAGTATCGGATATACCTCTGACGCCTCAGGAGGCAGCTACACGTATCGCCGATTTTGAGCGTATCAAGACAACGGTCTTAGAAAGTCGTTCACTTATTCGTCAGGAGTTACAAGATGCCTTCTTTGCAGCCATCGAATATCCGGTTTTTGCTGCAGCTGCCATGAATCGCAAGATTCTCTGTGATTCTGCAGAGAGTCATCAGGCCTATGAGGAGATACAATTGCTGACCAGGCAATACAACGAATTGTGCGGTGGCAAGTGGCGGGGGCTGATGGATGCGGCTCCACGAAGATTGCCAGTGTATGAAGATGTACACGGCCATCTGACAGGAAGACCTGCAAACATTGTCAGTACCATTAATGCCTGCGACTATGCGGAAGTCTCCGAAGATGCACGCACCATCCAGATGTTAGGGCATTCGATGAAGGCCATAGCACTTCAAAAGGGTGGTGCGCTGACCTATCGGTTTGATGTGGAGGAAGAGGACAATTATATCATCCGTATCGCCTTGATTCCCACGCATCCCCTCGATGGCGGCGACCTGCGCTTCAGCGTTGCCGTTGACGATTCCGAGCCCACCGTCTTCAGTCTGAAGGAACCCTTCCGCTCCGAACAGTGGAAACTCAACGTGCTGAGCGGACAGGCTCACCGTTCCCTAACGCTTCACATCCCTGCTGGCAAACACAAGCTCACCGTCCGTGCCCTCGACGACCATATCATTGTGGACCAGATACTCATGGAGAATTGATAACTCTACATTTTTCTTAAACTTTCCCAAAATATTGCGGTGTTTGAACGTTAATTCCCGAAAACCAGCTATATTTGTAAAAAAATATCGCATTATGAGAAAACAGTTCACAAACACCAGTCTTTTCAGCCTTCTGGCTGTAGTACTCATGCTGATCACTGCTCCACAAAGCGCGCAGGCTGTTGTCAGTCAATCCAAGAAAAGTATTTATGACATCCAGGTGCTCGATGCCGACGGACAGCCCGTGTCGCTTGCCGACTACAAGGGTAAGGTGCTGCTCATCGTCAACACCGCCACCCGCTGCGGCTTCACGCCCCAGTACAAAGAGTTGGAAGCCCTTTACGAGAAGTTTGCCTCCGAGGGACTCGAAATCCTCGACTTCCCCTGCAACCAGTTCGGACAGCAGGCACCTGGCAGCATTCTGGAAATCCGTCAGTTCTGCACCGCTAACTACGGCATACAGTTCCCGCAGTTCGACAAAATCGAGGTGAACGGAGCCAACGAGCATCCGCTATACACCTATCTGAAGTCGCAGAAAACCTTTGGTGGCTTCGACCTCAACGACCAGCGAGGGAAAATGATGGACGGCATGCTTCGCAAAAACGATTCCAACTATGACAAAAATTCCGATATCAAATGGAACTTCACCAAGTTCCTGGTATCCCGTGACGGAAAGGTGCTTCGCCGCTACGAGCCCACCGAGTCCCTCAGTGCCATCGAGGCTGACTTACAGATGGAACTGAATCCCGTGCTGAGTACCATCATGGCCCGCCGCTCCATCCGCAAATACCTCGACAAACCCGTTGAGCACGAGAAACTGCAGACCATCGTGCGCTGCGGCATCAACGCCCCCAGCGGCATGAACCGCCAGCCATGGATTGTGCGTGTGGTGGAAGACCAGCAGCTCATTGCCCAGGTCACCGAAGTGTACCGTCAGGAGAATGCTGAACAGGTGAAGCGCGACCCCACCTTCCGCAACATGTTCCGCAATGCCCCTAACCTCATTTGTGTCTGCACACCTCGTGAGGGCGGTGGTGAGCTCGATGCCGGACTGCTGGGCGAGAATATGATGCTGGCAGCCCAGGCCATGGGACTCGGCACCTGTTGCCTCGGCGGTCCTGTGCGTTACCTCAACTCCAGTGAGAAGGCCCGTTTCTTCCTCGATCGTCTCGACATTCCCGCCGACTACCGTCTGAACTACATCCTCGCCATCGGCTATCCCGATGAGAGTCCTGAGGCCAAGTCCCGCGACGAGTCGAAGGTGAAGTTCATCAAGTAAAGAAAGCCGTTTTATTCGATGACTCGATTTCAAACCACCAGTCATTTGGATGTTTGAAATCGAGTTTTCTGTTTCCGCGTGGGAAATCATGATGAAAGGGAACTATATATGATTTGACCTAGGTAGATCTTTATCAAGAATTTGAGAATTGAAAGTCGCTGGCCGAAGGGAAAGGCAATTGGAGAATTCATTCTCTCATTCTATGTTCATTCAATAGCTATAGCTGGAATAGTTAAATTCTCTCATTCTCTAATTCTTGAAAAATAGGGTCTAAAAGGATATAATAGCTTGATGAAAAGTACTGTTTCCTGTTATTGACAAAGGCTCTTCAGAAAAAAAACGAAAAAAAATGCCCTTTTCCGTGAACGGTTTCCAATCTGGAGTGTATGCAGTAGTGTAAAACCAATAAGCGACAAAGCAATGAGAACGACATTCATGACAATCCTGCTCCTGGCAACGGTGCTCCTGAACACGAGCGCACAAGACCACTCCACCAGCGCTGCCGAATACGAGATGCAAATTATCTCCACGTATGCCAACAAGGATATGAAGACGCTCGACGGCCTCCTGAAGAGATACTATAAGAGTGGACTGTATCCCGTGGACGTACTGATGTATAACTACAACGAATTACAGGGCATGGAGGATTGGAGCGTCATCATCATGTCATCGGCAGAGAGTCTGATCGGGAAACTGATTCTCCAGCGCGTGCTTATGGTACATTGTGACAAGGTGCTGGTATGTACTGAACTGGGAGGTCTCGATGCCGCCATCTGTGATAAACTCGACATCCCCATGCCATCGACGACGTGGAAACCCGAAGAAGTGTATGAGCAGACCATCAGATGGGTGGCAACCCATGGAGACCGCAAAGTGTATTTCCCCTTCACCGACTCCCCGCTTTTCAAGCTGTTCCCCGATGCCATGAAGGAATGCTGTTACAACGAGGGACTTACCATGCACTACTCGGCTACACCTTACGACAACATTGCCGTTAAGATCCACAACCTCGAGGATCGGTACCTGACAGACTACCTGAAGCTGTCACTCCAACCTTATAATGAGAAAAAGGACCAAAGGCTCTACCGTAAGTTCACGCCGGGAATGCTCGCACTCAACTATTCCGCCATCTATCTGGATATGCTTCCCTACTACCGCGAACACAGACCCGACAGAGTGGAATGGCTGCAAGGTCTCTATCGCGCCTGCCAGAACCACTTCAGTAACATGTCATTGAACAGCTTAAATAACGAATAATGGCATTGTTCCACCTACATACAAAAGACAGGACCGACGAGGAACTGATGACGCAGGTGAAAGGCGGCAGCGGCAGTGCCTTCGATGAACTCTACCGACGCTATGCCCGAAGACTCAACGGTTTCTTCTTCTGTCAGCTGGGAGGAGATCCCGAATGGGCGGCAGATGCCGTACAGGATGTGATGCTCCGGCTCTATGAAGCCCGCTCCCGCTACAAAACAGGCGAAAATGTTGCCACATGGGTCTTTACCATGGCTTACAACCTCTGCAAGAACCAATACCGTCACCTGGCGCATGAGCAGAACTATCTGGCGCAACTCGATACAGAGCCCATTACGGAGAGTCAGGTGGAAGTGCAGATGGACCGCCGGCAACTCGAGGAAGCCCTCCAACAGGTACTTACCTCACTCTCACCACCCCTGCGGATGCTCTTCTCCCTAAGGTACGAGGAAGATCTCACGGTGCCGCAGATCGCTCAGATCCAGGAACTCCCTGAGGGAACCGTTAAAAGCAGGTTACACAAGACAATGAATATCATCCGAAATAAACTGAAAGAATATGAACATCAGCAATGAAGATATCATCTCGGCAGCCAAGACGCTGAGAACAAGACAAGAGAACGGGCTCAATACCCCTGAGAACCCCTTGAAGACCAAACAAGGTAAAACGGGGTGGATAGCAGCTGCGGCCTGTGCCGCAGGATTCATCCTCGGCTTCGGCGCGCACCCCTCATCGGCTCCCTCTTCCAATGGAGATGCCCAGCTTGCCCAGCTCGACTCCCTTCGACAAGAGGTTCTGATGGCTAAGAGTGCAGAGCCCCAGGTGGTTAAGGAAGTGGTTTACGACACTGTTTTCACCACGAAGGTCGTCACCCGCGAAATCCTCCGCGAAGTACCCGTCATGGCGAAGAATGAACAGGCAGAAGAGAATCAAATAGACAATAATATTAACGAACGAGGACAGTTAGCGACCGTGGGATGTTCCATGATGTGCGACAACATCAGCTACGACCTGATTGCCTCCAAAAACTGACAAAAAAATGAAAAGAAAATTATTGACAGCAGCCATCCTGTTCACAGCACTGATGGCTCAGGCACAGAAAAGTGTGACCATCGTTCCGAATCTTAAGGTGGGAGTGCAGAAGATCTACGTCACAAAGGGTGAGGCCAACGCCCCAGGAACTGCGGCAGCAGACGTTACCGGAGAGATAACCTATAAGGTGACCAGCAAGACTTCCAACGGCTACCAAATCGACATGAACTCAAAGACCGGCAAGGTTGATGTTACTCAGATGCTGCAGAACATGAACACGGCTGACATCATGAAACTACTCAATTCCACGAATGTCGAACTGCTCACTGACAAGAAAGGTGGCCTCACCGGTATCAAGAACGCCAAGGAGCTCACCGTTAAATGTGGAGTGATAGTCGATTCTTTGATCAATACTGCTCTCAACCAGAATGCCGAATTGAAGAACAACGAGATGATGCAGTCTTTCATGCAGAAAGCCACCTCGTCCATGAAGGACATGATAACGGAAGACTACTTGTTACAGACTTTCATCCAGACACCGAGCATTACCTCCCTTAACGGCAAGACCATCACCGATGGCATGGTGGAAGACGGCACATACGCCCAGCTCTTCAAGACAAAGACCACCTATTCCATCCTCAACGGAGGCAAGACCATCGTTCTGGACACCAAAGCCGATGTTGACATGCATTCCATGAAGGCCTATATGATCAAGATCTTGAGCAGCATCATGCCAGAATCAGTGTCCAAGGAGACGAATCCCGATCAGTTGACCACCATGGTTGAAAAAATGATCTCCGACGGAACCCTCAAGATGGATATGAGCAGGAAAGCCACCTATGATATCGGTGATGACGGATGGGTGAAGAAGCTCGTCATGGAGATGACCCTCGACACGACCAGTCAAACTTCCAAAGTGCGTCAGGTCACCACATTGAAGGACTAAGTCCCATTCATCCCTCCCCTTAAGCCTCCGCTGAAAAGTGGAGGCTTTTTGGGTAGTGAAGTAACCTGGGAACACCATTCTAGGATAACTGGTTTTTTGTACTCTCATTGGTCAAATCAAAGAAAATCAGACTTTTTCTTTGATTTGTGCTTGCTTCTTTGTATCTTTGCAGTCGTCTAACTACTAATCGGCATGGTATGAAGTATATTCATAGACTGACGACGATCTTGATGGCAATGCTCTTTTTCACTGTGTCTTCTGCACAAGAAAAAGGGAAAGCATCGTATTACTCACAGAGTTTGCATGGAAGAAGAATGAGCGATGGAACGAAGTATCATCGTGACAGTATGGTATGTGCCCACAAGCGATATCCCTTAGGAACCATTCTGAAGGTGACGAACCTGAACAATGACAAAAGTGTTATCGTTCGTGTTGCCGACCGTGGACCCCATGTCAGGGGACGTATCATTGATCTCTCGTATCGGGCTGCTAAGGAGATAGGAATGATAGCCTCTGGAATAGCCATGGTGCGTGTGGAACCCTATCATGGTGAGGTGGCCGTTCCGTTCAAACCTGTTGATGAGGCTCCTGAGATTCCTGAACTGGACTTTGAGATTTCGCGTGACGGATATGACTATGTACCACAATGGCAGAAACCTAAAGAGGAGAAACCTGTCTCCGTGGAGGAACGTCGGGAGATCTTAAAGGATGAGAAGAAACTATCTGAGGTAAAGAAAGAAATCGCCCCTCCTATGCCTAAAGAGACAAAGGAGGGACGGAAAAATACGACTACGGGGGTGTCACACAGTAATCCCCATAAGGCTTCGCAGAGACATTAAACGATGCCCTGTGCCATCATGGCATTGGCAACCTTCATGAAACCGGCTACATTGGCGCCTTTTACATAGTTGATGTAGTCGCCTTCCTTACCGTATTTCACACATTGCTCGTGAATGCCGGACATGATCTGGTGCAGTTTCTGATCTACTTCCTCGGCAGACCAGGACATGCGCATGGAGTTCTGAGTCATCTCCAGACCAGAGGTGGCCACACCACCTGCATTCACAGCCTTACCCGGTGCGAACAGCTGACCAGCAGCAATGAACTTGTTCACGGCCTCGGCGGTGCATCCCATATTGGATACTTCAGCCACGCAAAGCGGTTTGTTAGCCAGAATCTTGTCAGCATCCTCGCCATTCAGCTCGTTCTGGGTAGCGCAGGGCAGGTAGATGTCGGCTTTCTGTTCCCATGGCTTCTTGTTGGGGAAGAAAGTGGAACCCTCGAACTCCTCCTCGTAAGGCTGACAAACGTCATTGCCACTGGCACGGAGCTCCAGCATGTACTCGATCTTCTCTGCATCCAGACCGGCGGGGTCGTAGATGTATCCGTCAGGACCAGAGATGGTAATCACCTTGGCACCTAACTCGGTAGCCTTCTTGGCAGCACCCCAGGCCACATTACCGAAGCCGGAAAGAGCAATGGTCTTGCCCTTGATGTCGAGACCATGTGACTTCATCATATGGTTAACAAAGTAAAGGGCGCCGAAACCTGTTGCCTCAGGACGAAGGATGGAGCCTCCCCATTCCATGCCCTTACCCGTGAGGGTGGCACCATGGAACTGACTGGTGAGCTTCTTATACATACCGAAGAGATAACCGATCTCACGGCCACCCACACCGATATCACCAGCGGGAACGTCCATATCAGGACCGATCACCTTATACAACTCGCACATAAAGGCCTGACAGAAACGCATGATCTCTGCATCGCTCTTACCGCGGGGAGCAAAGTCGGAACCGCCCTTGCCACCACCCATGGGTAATGTAGTGAGCGCATTCTTGAAAGTCTGCTCGAAACCGAGGAACTTCAAGATGGAGAGATTTACTGAGGGATGGAAACGCAGACCGCCTTTGTACGGGCCAATGGCACTGTTGAACTGTACGCGGTAGCCGATATTCACCTGCACCTCGCCTTTGTCGTCAACCCAAGGCACACGGAAAGTGGTGATACGCTCCGGCTCTACGATGCGCTCAATCAACTTGGCTTTCTCGAACTCAGGATGCTGGTTATAGACGTCCTTGATTGATTCGAGCACTTCTCTTACTGCCTGTAAATACTCGGCTTCACCCGGATGCTTCTTCTCCAGGTTCTGCATAATGTTCTCTACGTTCATAGTGTATTTTTATTTTTAGTTAAACGTTAAAGTTGTTTGTTACTCTTTCAGGTTAATGGATGTTGACATATTGTCGTTTCATCACCACAAAAATACGGAATATTTTGATAACGACCAAGGAAATACTGAAAAATCTTCTTGTGGATGCTTACTTTTTGCTAATTATCTGGGAGGATAGTACTTCTACCATGCCTTTCCTTACCCGAAAATGATAGTCTTTGTCGTTAAAGGTGAAACCGTAAATGCGGTCTGGATCATCCTGATAGTGGGGGCGGGGATCTAATTCCAAGATCTCCTGAAGGGTCTGCTGGTCCTGTGGACTGAGCGTAGCGCGTATCTCCTCGGGAATGAAAACCGTGAGCTTCTCCCACTGATGATGGTCAGTGAATCCGCTTCGGGCATCGGGATGACTGTCGGCATAGGTGAGATAGGGCTTGATGTCGTAGATCGGTGTGTTGTCCATGAGATCGGCACCGGTGACATGGATGACAGGACCATCGGCGCCTTCCCAATCAATATGATGAAGCCTAACCGAGGAGAGTCCTAAACGGTTCGGACGGAAAGGCGATCGGGTGGCAAAAACACCCATTCGTAGGTTGCCGCCCAGTAGGGGAGGACGTACGGTGAGGTGTTCGGAGCGGGTGCCCGACTGTGATTCTTCCTTCTCGTTTTGGTTGGCGGAGAATTCCCAGATGAGCCAGAGGAAATCGAAATCTTCGAGGCCACGAAGTGCTTCGGGATGACGATAGGCTGGTTCAAGGACGATGACTCCTTCCAACGAGTTGGCTAACCCGCTTTGACGGGGAATGCCGAACTTGCTCTTGAGGGGCGATCGGAAATGGGCGATGGGGCAGATGGTCATGCCTTCACCCTCTTTTTGAATCCTTGTCATGGTGCAAATATACAAAATTAAGTTGGTTCCTCCTCACGTTTTCTCCTGCTATTTTGTGATTTCCATATTATTTTGTACCTTTGCATGCAAGAAACAACAGCGTGCTGAATGGAAAATAATATGCCACAACAGTGGAACAAGTTTATCTTGAAAGATGTGTCGTTTGTGAACCTGATGACACGTCGAATCTACAATGTGCTGATCATCGCCAACCCTTATGATGCCTTCATGTTGGAAGACGACGGACGAGTGGATGAGAAGATCTTCAACGAATATACAGAACTCGGACTTCGTTACCCGCCTACCTTCACTCAGGTGAGTACGACGGAGGAGGCTGCCGAGGTGCTTGAACGGACAAACATCGATCTGGTGATCTGTATGCCGGGTAATGCCGACAACGACGCCTTTGATGTGGCCCGTGCCGTGAAACACCGCTTCCCCGAGATGCCTTGTGTGGTGCTTACCCCGTTCTCGCATGGTATCACCCGACGGATGGAGAATGAGGACTTGTCGATCTTCGATTATGTGTTCTGCTGGTTAGGGAACACGAACCTCATCCTTTCTATCATCAAACTGATTGAGGATAAGATGAACATCGAGCACGATATCCAGGAGGCTGGTGTGCAGATGATTCTCTTGGTGGAAGACGGCATCCGTTTCTATTCTTCTGTCTTACCTAATTTATATAGTTATATCTTGGCACAGAGTCAGCGTTTTGCCACGGAGGCTCTGAACCCCCATACCGCCACCCTTCGTATGCGCGGACGACCCAAGGTGGTGCTGGCACGAAACTATGAGGAGGCATGGGAACTGTATCAGAAATATGAGAATAACACCTTGGGTGTGATCAGCGACTGCCGCTTCCCGATGAGGGAGGGGGAGGAGAAAGATCCGGAGGCTGGTCTCAAACTGCTGAAGGCCATCCGTGAGCATGATGAATATATTGCCCTGATTATGCAGAGTGCTGAAGAATCGAACCGCAAGAAGGCGGAGGAGGCAGGCATCGGCATTAAATATATAGACAAGAACTCTAAGAAGATGAACATCGACCTGCGGAACCTGCTGGCTATGCACATGGGCTTCGGTGACTTTATCTTCCGTGATCCGAAGACTCATGACGAGATCATGCGGGTGAGAAACCTCAAGGAACTGCAGGATAATATCTTCACTATCCCCAACGATTCGATGCTCTATCATGTCTCGCGCAATCACATGAGCCGTTGGCTCTGTGCGCGGGCCATCTTCCCAGTATCCGCGTTCCTGAAGACGGTGACGTGGCATAAGCTACAGGATGTGGATGCCCATAGGAAGATTATCTTTGATGCCATCGTACAATACCGTCACATGAAGAATATCGGTGTGGTGGCTCTCTTCGACAGGAACCGCTTTGATTCGTACAGCCATTTCGCCCGTATCGGTGATGGCTCCTTAGGAGGAAAGGGACGTGGCTTGGCTTTCCTCGACAATATCATCAAACGTCATCCCGAGTTTAATGACTTTGAGGGAGTGAAGGTGAGTATTCCCAAAACGGTAGTGCTGTGTACAGATGTGTTCGATGAGTTTATGGACTCGAACAATCTCTATCAGATTGCGCTGAGCGATGCTTCGGATGAGGAGATCCTGAAACATTTCCTTCGGGCACAGTTGCCAGATAAGTATATCGCCGACTTCTTCGCCTTCTTTGAAGCCACTCGTTCACCCATTGCCATCCGAAGCAGTTCGTTGTTGGAGGATTCCCATTACCAGCCGTTTGCAGGTATCTACAGTACCTATATGATTCCTTATCTTGATGACAAGTACCAGATGCTGCAGATGCTTGCCGCCGCCATCAAGAGTGTGTATGCATCGGTTTATTACAAGGACTCCAAGGCATACATGACGGCCACGAGCAATGTCATCGACCAGGAGAAAATGGCTGTGATTCTGCAGGAGGTGGTGGGTAAACGTTACGGAGACTATTTTTACCCGAATATCAGTGGTGTGCTGCGTTCCCTGAACTATTATCCTATTGATGACGAGAAGGCTGAGGAGGGAGTAGCCAGTCTGGCTCTCGGCTTGGGTAAATATATCGTGGATGGCGGTCAGACACTGCGGGTGAGTCCCTATCATCCTCATAAGATTCTGCAGATGAGTGAGATGGACATTGCCTTGAAGGATACCCAGACGCGGTTCTATGCTTTGGATATGACTCATGTAGGTAATGATTTTCAGGTTGATGATGGCTTTAACATCAAAAGACTTCGAGTACGACAGGCTGACCAGGATGGTTCAGTGCGTTACATCTGTAGTACGTATGATCCTGTTGACCAGATGATTCGCGACGGGTATTATGAGGGAGGACGTAAAATTATCTCTATGTGTGGTGTTCTTCAACATGGCATCTTCCCACTCCCGGAACTGTTGCAGATGTCAATGAAATATGGTGCTGAGGCTATGAAGCGTCCCGTGGAAATTGAACTGGCGTGCAATGTGAACGATGATCGTACAGGGGAGTTCTATTTGTTGCAGATCCGGCCGATTGTTGACAGTAAGCAGGTGTTGGATGAGGACTTGAAAAAGATCCCTGACGAACAATGCCTGCTCCGTTCGCACAACTCCTTGGGACACGGAATCAGCGATGATGTGGTCGATGTGGTGTATGTAAAGACAGACAAGAATTTCTCGGCAGCAAACAATCCGATGATTGCGTTGGAGATCGAGAGGATCAATCAGCATTTTTTGGAAAAGGGAACAGGCTATATCCTGATCGGACCTGGACGGTGGGGGAGTAGTGACTATTGGCTGGGTATTCCTGTCAAGTGGCCGCATATCTCTGCTGCTCGTGTCATTGTGGAGTCAGGACTGGAGAACTATCGCGTTGATCCTTCACAGGGAACACACTTCTTCCAGAACCTTACCAGTTTTGGTGTCGGCTATTTTACAGTGAATACTTTCAGCGGTGATGGCGTGTTCCAAAAAGATCTGTTGGATGCGATGCCGGCTGTGGAAGAAACGGAGTATGTCCGCCATGTCCGTTTTGACCATCCGCTGAAGGTCATGATGGATGGCATGAAACAGGAAGGTGTGGTCTTGTTAAATGATTGATCTGTTAAAGAGTATTTAATTCTGGTAGAAATATGTTAAATAATGAATGTTTTTAGCAGGTTTGTTTGGCCGGAATGGATATTATTCGTATCTTTGCAGTGTGTTTTTCATAGTATTAGATTTAAGGTTAACAATTTCGGAGTACAGCGGTACTCCATTTTTTTTGTCTTTTTCTAAGCTTTTGGGGGTATTCCTTCATTTGAAAAACGAGTGTTTTCATTCATTTTATTCATACAGAGGAGTGGTGCATCAGATAATTATGCCAAAAAGTAATGATTTTGATTGAAATAGTTGCAATATTCAAAATATTTCATTACATTTGCAACTGTTTATTGGGAATTACACATTATTAATTTTTTAAATAGTAAATATCATGAAGAAGTATTTAGCAGAAATGTTTGGTACAATGGTACTTGTACTAATGGGCTGCGGTGCAGCTGTGAGTCTAGGATGTACAAATGGTGATCCCGAAACAGTAGTAGGCACTGCCCTGGCTTTTGGTTTGGCGGTAGTAGCTATGGCTTATACCATTGGCGGTATCTCTGGTTGCCACATTAATCCTGCAATTACCTTGGGTTGTTTCCTGAGCGGTAGAATGAATGGTAAGGACTGTGGAATGTACATGTTGTTCCAAGTGATCGGTGCAATCATCGGTTCTGCTATACTCTATGCTCTGACTGCTTCCAGTGGACTGGTGGGAACAGGTGCCAATGACCTGCAGGCTAATGGTGTGGATACCATTCCAGCTATCGGTGGTCTGCTTGCTGAAATCGTATTCACTTGCGTGTTCGTTTTGGTTGTGCTGGGTGCAACATCCAAGACCAATGGTGCCACCAACAATTTTGCCGGTCTGGCTATTGGTTTAGCCCTCGTACTGGTACATCTCTGCTGTATCCGTTATACGGGTACCTCTGTGAACCCCGCCCGTTCTATCGGTCCGGCTTTGTTCCAGGGTGGTACTGCTTTGGCTAATCTTTGGATTTTCATTGTGGGTCCGTTCATCGGTGGTGCTTGTGCTGCTGGAATCTGGAAGGTTATTGAGCCAGAGAAATAACATATCTTGAGAACAGATGATTTATTAAGAACGGAGAGTTTGGCTTTCCCCAAGGGGTAGCAAACTTTCCGTTCTCCATTTAGTCCTTTTACACTTTTGATACATGATCTCATGAAAACAACCTGTCATTTATGTTTAGCGGTACTCGCTTCCTGTACCGTCACTTTGTCTTATGCTCAAGTTAGAGTTAATCAGGTAGCAATGTATCCACAGCAACAGAAGGTAGCTGTGGTGGAAGGTAAGGTGTCTGCCTCGAAGGTGGTGGTGCGTGATGCAAAATCAAACAAGAAAGTGATGAGCACGAAACAATTGCGCGTGGCTACGTCTCCTTGGTCGGGAAAGAAACGCACTGTTGTCGATTTCTCCCGTCTGTCCACCCCTGGTAACTATGTGATTGAATACAATGACGACCGGATTCCCTTTGCCGTGAAAGAGCATGCCTTGCGTGAGGTGTCACAGGGTGCAGTCAAGGCGTTCTACTATCAGCGTACAGGAGTACCCATCGAGGCCAAATACGCAGGAAAGTGGGCACGCCCCCTCGGACATGCTGACACACAGGTAGCCATCCACCCGTCTGCCGTTTCTCCAGGTCGTCCTGCAGGAACGATCATCTCTTCACCCTACGGATGGTATGATGCAGGAGACTATAATAAGTATATTGTGAATTCTGCTTTTTCTATAGGTATCATGCTCGACAGCTATGAGCAAAACAAGGCCTACTTTGATGCGCTGGAGGTGAATATTCCTGAGAGTGGAAATCAGACGGCCGACCTGTTAGACGAGATCATGTTCAACCTGAAATGGATGCTAACGATGCAAGATCCCTATGACGGGGGTGTATATCATAAGCTGACAACGCCTAATTTTGAAGGCTTCGTGATGCCATCCGATTGTCATCAACAGCGTTATGTGGTGCAGAAGAGTGTGACCGCTTCCTACGATTTCGCTGCTGTAATGGCACAGGCTGCAAGGCTCTACAAGGGAAATCAAGACTATCCTAGTTTCTCAGAGCAGGCTGCACGTGCTGCCTTGGCTGCCTATCACTGGGCAGAGCAGAACCCAAGGGCTCTGTATTTCCAGGAACGCATGAGTCAGCAGTTCAAACCGGCAGTTTCTACAGGTACCTATGGTGATGTCAATGCCCGCGATGAGCAGTTCTGGGCAGCCACCGAACTGTATCTGCTGACACGCGATGAGGTCTTTGCTACCACAGCCCAACAGCTGCAGCCTACTCGTTTCACCATTCCCACATGGGGCGGCTTGGCCTCCTTGGGTGCCTTCTCGTGGATAGCAAACGAGCCAGAGCATGTCATAGCCCAAAACTGTAAGCAGCAACTCATTGCTTTCTGTGACAGTGTGGTGAGCACCATGGCTACCTCATCGTTCCAGACTGCCAACGGAAACAGTGCTCGTGATTTCGGTTGGGGCTGTCTGGCAGAGTGTTTCTGTGCAGGTGGCGTATCTTTGCTGTATGCTTACCAGCAGACCGGCAATGCCAAATACCTGACTGCAGCTATGCAGAACGCAGAGTATATCTTAGGCAGGAATGCTACAGGCTATTGCTATGTGACAGGCTTCGGCAGTAAGCCGACCATGAACCCTCATCATCGTTTGTCGGCCGCCGATGGTATCAAAGATCCTATTCCCGGCTTGTTAGCAGGAGGCCCGAATCCAGGACAGCAGGACAAGGCCAGTCAGATTGCCTATCCTTCGAACCAGCCCGATGAGTCGTATGCTGATGTAGCGGAGTCGTATGCATCCAACGAGATTGCCATCAACTGGAATGCATCGTTAGTGGCTTTGTTAGGTTGGTTGGATGCTACCATGAAGTGAGCGCGTTTTTGTCATGTACATCTTGCAAAATGCATCCCGTCGAATCGGTAACGTGTTACATTTTAGTAAAATCGGACGGATTCATCCTTAAAAAATGTTTTTAGTCTTTGCCGTGAGAAAATAAAATGTTAATTTTGCAGATGATTCAAACCGTTGTATTCCAACGGGGCGGAAAAGATTGTTTATTATTCATTTTAAATACAATAGTATTATGGTAGATTACAAATCATTAGGCCTTGTGAACACCCGTGAGATGTTCAAGCGTGCCATCAATGGCGGATATGCTATTCCCGCCTTCAATTTCAACAACATGGAGCAGCTGCAGGCTATCATCAAAGCCTCTTCCGACCTGAAGAGCCCCGTCATCCTGCAGGTTTCCAAGGGTGCACGTAACTATGCCAACGCCACACTGCTTCGCTATATGGCACAAGGCGCTGTGGAGTATGCTAAGGAATTGGGATGCAAGCACCCCGAGATTGTTCTGCACCTGGATCATGGCGACAGCTTCGAGACTTGCAAGAGCTGTATCGACTATGGTTTCTCAAGCGTGATGATCGATGCCAGTCACCTGCCCTTCGAGGAGAACATCGCTCTGACGAAGAAGGTCGTGGACTATGCTCATCAGTTTGACGTTACTGTTGAGGCTGAGCTCGGTGTGCTCGCTGGCGTTGAGGATGAAGTGTCGTCTGCCGAGAGCCACTACACCAAGCCTGAGGAGGTTATCGAGTTCTCACAGCGCTCAGGCTGCGACTCGCTGGCTATCTCTATTGGTACCAGTCATGGTGCATATAAGTTCACACCGGAGCAGTGTACACGTGACCCGAAGACCGGCAAGCTCGTTCCTCCTCCATTGGCATTCGACGTGCTCGACGCTGTGATGGAGAAACTGCCAGGATTCCCCATCGTGCTCCATGGTTCTTCTTCTGTTCCCCAGGAGTATGTTGATGAGATCAACTCGCTGGGTGGCAAGTTGCCCGATGCTATCGGTATTCCTGAGGAGCAGCTCCGCAAGGCTTCTGAGAGCGCTGTCTGCAAGATCAATATCGACTCCGACTCCCGTCTGGCCTTCACCGCTGCTGTTCGCCGTGTGCTGCATGACAAACCAGGTGAGTTTGATCCACGTAAGTTCTGCGGTCCTGCCCGTGATGAAATGGAGAAGATGTACAAGCACAAGATCATCGATGTGCTCGGCTCTGACAACAAACTGGCCAACTGCGACTAAGCAGTCATCCTATCGGTTCATTTATTTAGTTTATGTACATATTTTAGCCCCGCCATCTGGCGGGGCTTTTTGGTTGCTTTAAACATCGGTGTCCCGTTTCAAAGTCTCCACATATTCATCGATGCGCCGCATCTCCCTTGGGATGTCGATGCGCTGTGGACAATGGGGATTGCACTGTCCGCACTGGATACAATGACTGGCTTGACGGAGACGTGGTACGCTGCGGTCGTAGCCGATGAGGAAGGCACGTCGCTGACGACGGTACTCTTTCTGGTCTTCGTTTTCCTTTTCTTTTTTCTCAATGTTGGGCAGGTTACCCTCCTTGATGCATTTGTTGTAGTGCACGAAGATGGCGGGAATATTGATGCCATAGGGACAGGGCATACAATAGTTGCATTCGTTACAGGGAATGTTCTTGAGGTTATAGATGTCTTCGGCAATCTCCATGAGGAATGCATTCTCTTCTTCCGTGATGGGCTCCAACGGAGCGTAGGTGGTGATATTGTCACGAAGATGTTCCATGTAGGTCATACCGCTGAGTGCGGTGAGCACACCCTTGGGTGTTCCTGCATAACGGAAAGCCCATGAGGCCACACTGCTTTCGGGTCTGCGCTCCTTCATCTTCCTGACGATGGGGTCGGGAACATTGGCTAAACGTCCACCGAGAAGTGGCTCCATGATCACTGCGGGAATGCCCCGTTTTTCCAACTCTGCATAGAGGTAGGAAGCATCGGTGTTACGGTCGTTGATCTCATTGGCCCAGTCCCAGTCGAGGTAGTTGAGCTCGATTTGCACAAAGTCCCAGTGGTATCGTCCTTCATCGTGCCATTGCAGCAGCATGTCGAAGATCTCCACATCGCCATGGTAAGAGAAGCCGAGGTTACGGATACGGCCTTTCCTTTTCTGCTCAACAAGCCAGTCAAGGATTCCGTTATCCATGAAGCGTGCATTGAAAGTCTCCTCACTGTCTTTGTCTCTTGAGTCACCGCCGATGGCATGAAGCAGGAGATAGTCGATATAATCCACCTGTAGTTCCTTGAGGGAGTTCTCGAACATCTCAATGGATCCCTTGCGTGTCATACTTTCGGGTGAGAAGTTCGACATCTTGGTGGCAATGTAGTATTTGTCTCGGGGATGGCGGTGCAGGGCGATACCTGTGCAGTGCTCCGACTGTCCCATACAATAGGCAGGACTGGTATCGAAATAGTTCACGCCATGTTCGATGGCATAATCCACCTGACGGTTGATCATCTCCTGATCGTAGGGAGCATCGTCTTTCTCACTCTCCCTCGGGAGTCGCATCATGCCATATCCAAGGAGCGACACCTTATCGTTGGTGTTGGGGTTGATGCGATAGGTCATCTTGTCTTTGGGCGGCTCTTGCTTCGAGGCCGCTCCCTCACCGTCTTTGTTCTTGCAGGCTGCGAGCAGGGTGGAGGAGGCTACAGCGGCTCCCCCGGATATCTTGAGGAATTGTCTTCTGGAGATTGGTTTCATGGGGTTGTGGGGTTGATGGTTCAAGTTTTAATTGTTATTCAACTTATACTAGATTTCTAGTTAAACTAGTTTTTCTAGTAATACTAGTTGTTGTGGCTTCTATAGTGTTTTGTGCATCTCATGTCCTTCCACGTAGATGGCGCTGAATGGCCGTGCGGGACACAGGTTCTCACAGGCACCGCAGCCGATACACTTTGCCTCGTTCACGGTGGGAATCATCACCGACATCTCATCATCGGGATCCAATGGCACCATCTCTATGGCTTGAGCAGGACAATGGCGCTCGCAATTGCCACACTCCACACCGTCGGTGACGGGGATACAGTTCTTTTTGATCCATACCGCATGACCAATCTGTGTATTGCTCTTCTCCTCTTTACTGATAGGCTTGATAGCTCCTGCAGGACAAACCTGTGAGCAGCGGTTACACTCCGGACGGCAATAACCTAACTCATAGCTCATAGTGGGCTGCATCAGTGTGAGCAGTCCTGTAGAGGGACGTAGCACCTGGTTAGGACAGGCGGAGACGCACAGCTGGCATGCTGTACAGTGCTGAGACATGTTCTTTGCAGAGAAAGATCCCGGTGGGGTGATGGCAGTGGTACGCTGAGGCGCTTTCTTCTCTTCTATGGTTGCCAGACCTCCATCCACCTTTTTCTTCTCTTGTGCCAGTGCTGCGGCTGTCGTTGCCAGTGCTGCACCAAGCAGGAAAGAGCGGCGGGATGAATCAGGTTCACTATCTGTCTTCACGGGTTTCACGGACTGGCCGTGCCGATAAGAGAGGGCACCGAACTTGCATGCCTCAATGCAGTTACCGCAGGTTACACAACGACTGTGATCTACGGTGTGGTTCTTATAGTCGATACAGGATGCCTTGCAGTTCTTGGTACACAGACTGCAGTTTTTGCATTTTTCCTCATCGAAGTGGATCTTCAAGAACGAAAAGCGACTGAAGAAGCTCAGGAATGTACCAACGGGACAGATGGTGTTGCAATAAGTACGTCCGCCTCGCCAAGCCAGGAGGGCGATGATAACGAAGGTAACCGCTGCGATGATCAGTGTAGGCATGCTCTTGACCCATATATCCACATGGTAGAAAGTGTAACTGTCGAAATGTTCTGCAATGGAAGCCAAGATGTTATTCCCGGCCTCGTAAACAGGCTTGAACAGGTTTACGACGATACGTCCATAGGAACTGTAGGGTGCCAGGAGCGCTACGAAGGAGCCCACTCCCGCCACCAAGGCGGCAATGAACAAAACAAGAAGGGGATAGCGCAGCCATTTCTTCTCAGCGGAATAGGTAAAGCGGTTCTTTTTCCGCTTGCCGTGAATCCAAGAGATGATATCCTGCATGATACCAAGAGGACAGATGACCGAACAGTAGATACGGCCAAAGATCAGGGTGATCAAGACCAAGACGATGACAACTGCGACATTTAATGCCAATACAGCTGGCAGGAACTGTATCTTCGCCATCCATCCAAGGTAGTGATGCAGTGTACCGGAGATGTCGAGCAACAACAGTGTGATGAACAACATCATCAGTGTCGCGAGTGTAATTCGGATTTTTTTTAACATGTGGCTATTTATTATTAGGTTGTATAGATGTTATCAAGATCATGTGGGATGGTTAAGCCGCCAGGTTCTTACTACTCACGGTACGTACAAGCAGGATACTTACTTCGTAAAGAAGCCAGATGGGCAGTGATACGATCACCAAGGTCATGATGTCGGCAGTGGGTGTGATGATGGCAGCGACGATCAGGATGGCTACGATGGCATGACGGCGGTAGCGTGTCATCCACGAAGCTTTGAGCATCCCAGCTTTGGCAAGAAGCCAGGAAACGACGGGAATCTCGAAGATGATGCCGAAGATCAGGCTCATCATGACGAGGGTATCGATATAACTCGTGAGGGTGAGTAATGTCTGTACCTCTTCGCTCACACGGTAAGTCCCCAGGAACCTGACGGTCAGGGGGAAGATGAGGAGGTAGTTCACCACTACGCCGATGAGGAACATGGCATATGCTGCTACGGTGATTCTGACGGAATACCTCCGTTCGTTCTCATAGAGGGCAGGGGAGATGAATCTGAACAGTATATATAATATATAAGGTGAAGCGACCAGCAGTCCTGCCATCAGTGCCACCTTCATGTGGATCATGAACTGCTCAGTGAGGCCGGTATTCACCAGCTGGATCGAGAAGTCTCCGATGCCTAACAGACGATAGGTGCAGAAAGTGCTGTCTTTTGGTGCAAGCACGATGTCGAAGAGCCAGTCTTTCATGAAGAAAGCGGCGATGCCCATCACGACAGCGGCCACGATCATCCGAATAAGACTACCCCTGAGTACGTCGAGATGATCCCAAAAGGTCAGCGTCTCCTCATGGCTCATCCTTCACCTGGGGTTCGTCGTCTTTCCCGTTAATTCCGTCTTTAAAGCTTTTCACGCCCTTTCCCAAGCCTTTCATCAGCTCGGGAATCTTCTTACCGCCGAACAGCAACAGGATGACAAGGGCGATAAGGATAATCTCAGATGTTCCAATATTCATAATGTCTTTGCTATTTATTTCTTAAGGATTTCCGTCTGAATCGTCTCCACATGACCAGTGGCAGGATGGTAGATCAGACTGGTCTGCAGTTTCTTGCCAAAGAGCTCGTTGTCCAGGGGAGCTGTCACACCGAATTGTGCAGCATATAGCTCACTCTCCATCATCATTTTCTCGTTATGGTAGAGGGTGGCACGGATCTTCCCGGGAAGGTTGGCATAGATGCCAGCATCGTCTTTGCCCTTCTTGCCCGTCTCCGCAATGGCTGTGTTCTGTGCCTGTTTATGCAGGTCGTCAATACTGATATAGTAAGGCTCACCGCTGAGGTCGTCGGCTTCCACCAGACCAAAGTACTTGGAGAAGCGGAACAGTACTTGTTTACTTACTGATTTGTCGGGGATGAAGGTGATGACCGTCTCTGTGGTGTCACGGTCGGTGACGCCCTCGAACATCTGTAGCAATGCTGCCTCTTGTGTGTTCAGGTTATTGAGCATGATGCGCATCTGTTCCCCATCCTTCGGCATGAAGTCAGCCTGTCCTTTGTTCAGCTGGCTTTTGCTCTCCCGGATGTCGTAGATCTCTTGTGCAATCAGCTCTGCCATCTTCGCACTACTGCCAGCCGCCAGGATCTCCTGACTCATATAGTCACGTGGATTCAGTGGCAGCGGTTTCTCAGCCGCAACGAAAGGTAATGGCTTCTCTATCCTGATGGGGTCAGCATTGACGGCAAGTAAGATACCGCTCTCATCATCTACCTTGATGCTGCTGATGGAATGCTTGGCATCGATGGCCGGTGTGAACAGCTTCGTGGTGTCTGCCACCCCCTCGGTACTTATCTTGATCGTCAGGATACGATACGATGTGACAGGTTTGGTGGCCACATCACTTTTCTTCAAGAACCTGTCGGCATACATGCAGAGTTCACCCGGTTGTGTCGATACCCGTTCGATGAGCAGGGTGTATTTGATGGCAGTACGAGGCAGGTAATAGCTGGTGCCTTCCACCGTCTGTTGTGCCAGGGCACTAAGAGGAAGGAAGGTAAGCAGACCGATATGAAGAACAATTCTCTTGATTCTCTTTATACTGATTCTTATCATTGCTTTGGATATTAATCGTTGATTCTCAGGAATGCTTTGGGCAGATAGTTGATGAGGTCGCTGGCCGTCAGACTCTCTTGTCCAAGGTCTTTGGCGGCCATGTCACCAGCCAGTCCATGCAGGTACATGCCTACCATACAGGCATCGGCATGCTTATAGCCCCTGGCTAACAGTCCGGTAATGATTCCGGACAGTACATCGCCGCTGCCTGCAGTAGCCATGCCCGCATTGCCCGTACTGTTGAAGACCACATGCCCGTTAGGCATGCACAAAGCTGAATAGTGCCCTTTCAAGATGATATAGGCCTGCAGGTGCTCTGCCAGGTCACGTGCCTTTGACAACCGCTCGAAGGAATCAGCGCAGTTGCTGCCGTTCAGTCGGTCGAACTCCTTGGGATGGGGAGTCATGATAATGTTTTTCGGCAGCTGCTGGAGCCAGGCACGGTGGTTGGCCAGGATGTTCAACGCATCGGCATCAAGCACGATGGGGCATTGGGAGCGTCTGATCTGGGAGATCAGGGCGATGGCGGTGCTCTCCTGTTGACGCAGTCCGGGACCGATGCATACGGCGTCCATGTCCTCTGTATCTACGGTGTCACTGAAATATAACTCATCACGGTCGATGTCGAGAACGGCCTCTGGCACGCTGATCTGCAAGATATCGTTGTTGCGCCTTGGGGTGTGAACGGTCACCTTTCCCGTTCCAGCACGCAGACAGGCTCTGGTGGCCAATACAGCAGCACCTGCCATGCCATAGCTTCCTGCGATGATCAGCGCATTTCCCATGTCGCCTTTATGGGCGAACTCATTACGATGGAGCATGCGTGGACGGATATCCGTCTCATCGAGCATGGTGTATTGTGCCTCGATCTTCTGGATGCCCTCCTGACTCAGTCGGATATCGAGGATGCGCAGTTTCCCGATAAACTGCTGGTTCTCGGCAAAGAGGAACGAGAGTTTCTTCTGCTGCAGGGTGAGCGTCACGTCTGCTTTGATGATATTGGCCCGTACGTTGTACGTGTTATCTTCGGTCATCAGTCCTGAGGGGATGTCGATACTGACAATCTCCGCTGGCGACTGGTTGATATATTTCACTAACGAGGAGAAGCCTCCGGCCAATGGTTTGTTCAGTCCAGAGCCGAACAAACCGTCGATAACCAGTGTGGAAGGTGTGAGCTGTGGCGGGTCGAACTCATCTTTCACCTCGAAGAACTCCTTGACTTTCCGACTGTCGATGATGCGCTGACGGTTGATGGTACAATCCTCCGAGAGTTTCCCGTTTACATTAAAAAGGTAGATGCTGACCTTGTAATTCTGCTCGGCAAGCAGGCGGGCCACGGCGAGGGCGTCGCCACCGTTGTTGCCAGGTCCGGCAAACACTACCACAGGTTTCTCGTTCGTCCATGTATCAGTGATGGCACGTACCAACGTCTTGGCGGCACGCTCCATCAAGTCGATAGAGCGGATAGGTTCATGCTCTATCGTATAATGGTCGAGCTCATGTATCTGAGCGCTTGTAAATATTTTCATCCCTGCAAAAATACAAAATAAATAGGATTCCGCGGTCATATCCGTCTATATTTTTTCAATTTTTGTTATTTAAATACTCATATTTACTGCTAATAAAGAATAAAATGTTACCAAAGTCGGTAGAGAATGATTAATTTTGTTGCAGTTTTATCAATAAATAGAAGAAAATGAAGAAAGGATTGATTGTTTTAGGGCTCTTGATGATGTGCCTTACAGGGTGGGCACAGGAGAGCAAAGTGGATAGCTTCCTGGAGCGCTACCATGCACTTGTCGTGATGGTAGAGGCAGAGAAGACGATTACCGATGAGAATTATGAGGTGTACTCAGCTAAGTACGACGAACTCACCGCTGAGTATCATGAAACGTATAAGGCAATGATGACAGATGAGCAGATCTCCAAATATACCGAACTGCGCACCCGTTATCAGAAAAAGGTGGTTGGCCGCACTGCCTCGAAGGTAGGAGAGAAGGTTGACAGTGTAGGACAGAAGGTGATCAAGGGCGTGAAGAAAACAGGATCCAAGGTCAGCGGATTCCTCAAAGGTATCTTCGGTAAGAAATAACCTGATGGCCTGAACCACGAGGTATCTATTCCTCTTTCTCTGAAAAGCCTAAACAAATTTGGCTTTTCACTCTTTTTTTTGTATCTTTGCGACCAATAAAGAAACAGCTATCATGAGTATCGTTCAAATCAAAGACAAAACATTCAAAACCTCTATTCCAGAGGAAGAGATCTTAAAACGTGTGCAGGTCGTGGCCGACAAAATCAACCGCGATATGGCTGGGAAGAATCCCCTTTTCCTTGCTGTGTTGAATGGTGCCTTCGTGTTCGCTGCCGACCTGATGCGCAGAGTGACGATCCCTTGTGAAATATCTTTCGTGAAACTGGCTTCCTACCAAGGAGTCACCTCCACGGGAAAAGTCTCTGAGGTGCTGGGTATTAACGAGGACCTGACCAACCGTACCGTGGTGATCATTGAAGACATCGTGGATACCGGACTTACCATGAAGCGTATGATCGAGACGTTGGGGACGCGGAACCCTGCCTCCATCCATATCTGTGCCTTGCTGGTGAAACCAGACAAGCTGAAGGTCGATCTCGATATCGAATACGCTGCCATGGAAATCCCCAACGATTTCATAGTGGGCTATGGTCTGGATTATGACCAGCAGGGTCGGAATCTCCGCGATATCTACACGTTGCTGAAAGAATCATCATTATCAATAGACAATATGAAGAACATTGTAATTTTTGGTGCCCCCGGATCAGGGAAGGGGACACAAAGTGACTTAATAATCGAGAAGTACGGTCTGGGACATATCTCCACCGGTGATGTCCTCCGCAGTGAGATCAAGAAGGGTTCGGAACTGGGTAAGACGGCCGCTTCGTTCATCGATAAAGGACAGCTGATTCCCGATGACCTGATGGTGAGTATCCTTGCCAGTGTCTATGACGGCTTCGGCAAGGAACATGCCGGTGTGATCTTCGATGGCTTCCCCCGTACGATCCCACAGGCTGAGGCTTTGAAGAAGATGCTCGAGGAGCGGGGACATCAGATTGCCGCGATGATAGAGTTGGATGTGCCGGAGGATGAGCTGATGTCTCGTCTGATCAAACGCGGTCAGGAAAGCGGTCGCAGTGATGACAATGCCGAGACCATCAAGAAGCGTCTGGATGTTTATCATAGTCAGACGGCTCCTCTCATCGAATGGTATAAGAAAGAGGGTATCCACCATCATATCGACGGACTGGGAGCACTCGACCGTATCTTCGGTGATATACAGAAGGTAATTGACAACATATAATGGAGAGTAATTTCGTTGACTATGTGAAGATCTACTGCCGCTCAGGAAAGGGCGGCCGTGGGTCTATGCACCTCAAGCATATCAAATATAACCCCAACGGCGGACCTGATGGCGGTGACGGCGGCAAGGGCGGTAGTGTGATCCTACGAGGTAATCACAACTACTGGACTCTTCTGCATCTGAAATTCCAGCGCCATGTAAAAGCCGAACATGGCGGTAACGGCGGTAAGGACAAGTGTCATGGCACCGATGGCAAGGATGCGTATATCGACGTACCCTGTGGGACGGTGGTGTATAACGCCGAGACTGGAAAGTACGTCTGCGATGTGACCTACGATGGTCAGGAGGTGGTCTTGCTGAAGGGCGGACGCGGAGGATTGGGTAACTTCCAGTTCCGCAGTGCCACAAATCAGGCACCTCGTTTTGCCCAGCCTGGAGAGCCGATGCAGGAGATGACCGTCATCCTCGAACTGAAACTGCTGGCTGATGTGGGACTTGTGGGATTCCCCAATGCGGGAAAGTCAACGTTGGTATCCTCTCTCTCGAATGCCCGTCCGAAGATTGCCAACTATCCCTTCACCACCATGGAACCCTCGCTGGGCATCGTGGGGTATCGCGATAATCAGTCGTTTGTGATGGCCGACATCCCTGGCATCATTGAGGGAGCCAGTGAGGGAAAGGGCTTGGGACTCCGTTTCCTCCGTCATATCGAACGGAACTCCCTACTGCTGTTCATGGTACCAGGTGACACTGATGACATCAAGAAAGAATATGAGATCCTGCTGAACGAACTGCGACAGTTTAATCCCGAGATGCTCGACAAGCACCGTGTGCTGGCCGTTACGAAATGCGACCTGCTCGATGAGGAGCTGATAGAGATGCTGAAGGAGACGCTGCCTGATGACCTTCCCGTGGTGTTCATCTCCGCCGTGACAGGTTTCGGCTTGGATGAATTGAAGGATGTGCTGTGGCGGGAACTGAACAGTGAGAGTAACAAACTGCAGGAGATTACCGCTGAGGACACTCTGGTACATCGTGACAAGGATATGCGGCGCTTTGCCAGGGAACTGGCTGATGAGGGCGAGGATGAGATCCTGTTCGTGGATGACGATGAGGTGGAGGATATCGAGGAACTGGAGGATTATGAGATAGAGGATGTCGATGAGGAATAACCCCCTGCTCCACGAATATGCCTTAGACCCTCAGGTGACGGCATTCAGTACGACACGTCATGGAGGGTGTAGCCAAGGAACCTATGCCAGTTTGAACATCAATCCCTTTTGTGGAGATGAGGAATCCCATGTCTCTCAGAACCGTCAGGCTCTCTGTGAGAGGTTAGCAGTGAGAAACGATCGTCTGTTCTTACCTCATCAGACTCATCATACGGAGGTGGTGGATATCACAGAGGACTTGTTACAGGTCACATCCCCCGATGCTTTACCCCTCTTGCTGGAGGGTAAGGATGCCATCACGACAAACATAACCAACTGTTGCATCGGCGTTTCTACTGCCGACTGTATTCCTGTCTTGCTTTATGATCCGCAACACCATGTGGCAGCGGCTGTCCATGCGGGATGGCGTGGTACGGTGGCACGGATTGTGGAGAAGACAATCTTACACATGCAGCAGCGGTATGGATCAGTACCGCAAAGGATGAAAGCTGTCATCGGACCAGGCATCTCATTGGAGAGTTTCGAGGTTGGTGAGGAGGTATATGCTGCCTTTGCCGATGCACGTTTCCCTATGGAGAAACTGGCAAGACGTTTTCCGGCGATGCGTAAGGATGAGGTGGGGGAGAAGTGGCATATCGATCTTCCTGCCTGTAACCGGTTTCAGCTGCTGTCGGCAGGACTTCCTGCCACACAGATCCTCTCTTCAGGTATCTGTACTTATCGTCATAGCGATGACTTCTTCTCTGCCCGTAGGTTAGGAATCCAATCAGGCAGAATCTTCACAGGAATCGTATTAAGATAAGAAAGGGGTGTGTCAAAATGGGGGGAATGCGCTTCGCGCAGAAATCGACCAAAATCTTAACAAAATCTATCACTCTGTCTTTCTGCATTTTATTTGTTAGATTTGTTTAGATTTTGTTCGATTTCTCGCCCAAAGGGCGACCAACAGATTATTTTGACACAACACCCCCGTTTTTACAAGTTTATTTATGTCTGTTGGCCCGTTGCTTACGGTATTTTGCTTTCTGCATGGCCGAGCCACTGCCGTGGGCTCCCGTGATATACTTCTTTTTCTTGGCCTTGGTCTTCACCTTGCCATCATCATTACGGGTAACACCGCCACGACCGAAGCCGATACCATTCTCCAGAATGCTCTGAAAATCGTCTTCCTTACTCATTAATTGTCAATTATCAATTTCTTATTCTCAATTTGTTTAGTGGTGGAACAGACGGACACCGGTGAATGCCATAGCAATGCCGTATTTGTCGCAGGTCATGATGACATGGTCGTCACGGACGGAACCGCCAGCCTGTGCAATGAACTCCACACCACTCTTGTGGGCGCGCTCCACATTGTCACCGAAGGGGAAGAAGGCATCGCTACCCAGAGACACACGGGTGTTCTTGGCAATCCACTCCTTTTTCTCCTCACGGGTGAGCACCTCAGGTTTCTCCTTGAAGAACTTCTGCCACTCACCCTCTGCCAGTACATCGTCGTGGTCGTCGGAGATATAGATATCGATGGTGTTGTCGCGGTCTGCACGGCGGATGCCGTCAACGAAGGGCAGTGCCATCACTTTGGGATGCTGGCGCAGCCACCAGATGTCAGCTTTGTTACCAGCTAAGCGTGTGCAGTGGATACGGCTCTGCTGTCCGGCACCGATGCCGATGGCCTGTCCGTCCTTCACGTAGCACACCGAGTTACTCTGTGTATATTTCAGGGTGATGAGTGCGATGATCAGGTCGCGCTTGGCATCGGCGGGGAATTCCTTATTCGCAGTGGGGATATTCTCAAACAGGGCGGGGTCGTCGAGCTTGATCTCGTTACGTCCCTGCTCAAAGGTGATACCAAACACCTGCTTGCGCTCCACGGGCTCGGGTACGTAGCTGGGGTCGATCTTGATGACATTATACGTCCCTTTGCGCTTCTCACGGAGAATCTGCAGAGCCTCCTCCGTGTAATCGGGAGCGATGACACCATCCGACACCTCCCGTTTCAGCAGGGTCGCGGTGACGGCATCACAGGTATCCGACAAAGCCACGAAGTCACCATAAGAGCTCATGCGGTCGGCACCTCTGGCACGGGCATAGGCACAAGCCACGGGGGAGTCGTCCAGTCCCTTCACATCATCTACGAAATAGATCTTCTTCAGCGTGTCGCTAAGTGGCAGACCTACTGCAGCACCAGCGGGAGACACATGCTTGAAACTGGCGGCTGAGGGCAGTCCTGTGGCGGCTTTCATCTCTTTCACTAACTGCCAGCTGTTCAGTGCATCAAGGAAATTGATATAGCCGGGACGGCCGTTCAATACTTCAATGGGTAACTCGCCCTCGGTCATCAGGATACGCGACGGCTTCTGGTTGGGATTACATCCGTACTTCAGTGCTAATTCTTTCATTTTACAGTCTTTCTCTTTTACGACTGCAAAGGTACGGATAAGTGAGCGAAAAACCAAAAGTATTTTGGGTTTTTCCGAACGGGAGCACCTTAAACGAAGTTAAAGGTACAAAAACTTGAAGATATTGCCAACGCTTTTATCTGAAAACAGAGGATGGCCAAACATCTTTTTTAGATGCTGCGATTCACGAAATGTTAAATGAAATAGGAGAACGATATTAAAAAACGTGAACGCACACATTTTGTCCTTTACGTGAAACAGATGCCCTAAATGCCTGTTATCATGTGATTAAGAGGAAATGCGGGAGACAAAAACCGACTTTTCGACATATCCAAAAAGATGTAAACCCGTTTTTATGCCCGCTATATTTTTTGTATCTTTGCAATCGAAAGTTCAGAGAGGCTCTTTTTTTCTGGGATTTCTTTCTGAAGTACGATTTCTAAGAACTGGAGAGATTCTCCGTTATGGTTCTTGTCACCCTAACCTAAATAAATAATGAGTAAGAAAATTATTCTTTGCGTGGTATTGATGTTGGCATCCTCATTGGCTCCTTCTTCCGCTAAGCGGAAAAAGACAGCAAGACAGGCTGCACCCAAGACTGAGCAAAGATATCAGGAGATAGATAACTACGACTTCCTCTACACTGGAGAGGAGTATGACTACCAGGATAGCTATGCAGCTATCGACAATCTGATGAATGAGGCTTTCTCTCATATTGGTGCCCGCTACCGCAGTGGTGCCAAAGGTCCCTATGCCTTCGATTGCTCTGGCTTCACCAGCTATGTGTATGCACAATTGAACAAGTCGATAGGCTGTTCCTCTCGTGATCAGTATGCCAAGAACATGCCGATACGCAACAGTGAGATTCAGGCTGGTGACTTGGTGTTCTTCACCAGTCCAGGCAGTGGGCGCAATGTGGGGCATGTGGGAATCGTCGTGGATGTGGATCCCGTCAGCGGTACGTTCAATTTCATCCATGCCAGCAGTTCGAATGGCGTGAAGGTGAGCAACTCCCGTGATGGCTACTACTCCCGCCGATATATCGGTGCCCGCCGCGTGATTTAACGAAAGATATGAAGTCACATTTTATATTATTAGTAGCAGGATTCTTGTTTGCCTGCTCACCTTCTACGGATGCTGGCAGGAAAATGCCGGCATCGTCTGTTTTACAGCCATTGGACTCCGACAGCACTGTCTTGGAGGATGATGGCAGCGGGGCTCTTTCTGGTGCTATGCCCGATACGCTGACCATTGCCATGACGGGTGATATCATGATGGGCACCACCTTCCCCAGTGTGATGCTTCCCGCCAACGATGGTAAGAATCTCTTCCGCGACGTGAAGGATCTCCTCTTTGGTGCAGACTTGGCCGTGGGGAATCTCGAAGGAGCGCTCTGTGATGGTGGACAGACCACGAAGAAAGTATCTAATGTCAGCTATGCCTTCCGCATGCCTACCCGTTTTGCTCCGCTGCTGAAGGAGGCGGGTTACGATTTCCTGAGCATGGCCAATAACCATGCCAACGACTTCGGTATGGAGGGTATCCTTTCCACGGAGCGTTGTCTAGAGGAACAGGACATCCGTTTCTCGGGTATCGCCGGTCGGGTGAGGAGTGCTGTGGTAGTGCGCAATGGGGTGCGCTTCGGACTTTGTGCCTTCGGACATAACGGATACACCATGCGGCATAACGACCTGTCGTTGGTAAAGGCGGTACTCGACGAACTGCGACAGAAGTCTGATATCGTCGTGGTGTCATTCCATGGTGGTGCGGAAGGACAGTCATACAGTCACCTGCCACAGGGAAGGGAGATCTTCCTCAATGAGGATCGCGGCTCCCTGCGGGAGTTCACTCATTTCTGTATCGACAACGGTGCCGATGTGGTCTATGGTCATGGACCGCATGTGGTACGCTGCGCAGAGGTGTACCAGGGACGGTTTATTGTGTATAGTCTTGGCAACTTCTGTACTCCCTATGGCATCAGTCTGAAGGGAATCTCTGGCTATGCGCCGGTGGTGACGATCCAGATTGCCAACGACGGACGTTTCCTTCAGGGAAAGATCCACTCCTTCATCCAGCAAAAAGGTGTAGGACCTCGCAGGGATGAAACGAATGCAGTACCGCGACAGATGAAGATGCTCAGTGATGCTGATGTGCCACAGAGTATGGCGCGCATCGACAATCAAGGGAATATCGTCTTGAAGTAATATCTTGTGGAATGCACAAAAAAAGAGACTCGCACGAGTCTCTTTTATTCTTTCGTAGAAAGGATTAATCCTTCTTCTCTGCCATCGGAGAACGCTTCTCAGCGATGCGGGCTTTCTTACCCGTGAGCTTGCGCAGGTAGTACAGCTTGGCGCGACGCACCTTACCTACCTTGTTCACCTCGATGCTCTCGATGTTCGGACTCTCCAGGGGGAAGATACGCTCCACACCTACAGTACCTGACATCTTGCGAACGGTGAAACGTCTCTTCTCACCATGACCGCAAATCTTAATACATACACCGCGATAGAGCTGGATACGCTCCTTGTTTCCCTCGATGATCTTGTAAGCAACAGTAATGGTATCACCAGCCTTGAACTCGGGGTGCTGCTTGCCTGTTGCAAATGCTTCTTCAGCAACTTTAATTAAATCCATTGTCTTGAATTTGTTTAATTCGTAATAAGTTTCGCGCAACATAGACAGGCTACTCTTCTTCCTTCCATCGGTTACGTCGAAAAAGCGGTGCAAAGGTACTACTTTTTCCTGAAACAGAAAAATATTTCTCCTTTTTTCTTCTTAAAGAGATGAAAATGAGCATATAGGGCCGTAGATGAGCATTCTTATTCCTTAATTGTTAAATTAATAAATTATCTTGACGGATTAACTTCGTTTAACGCGAATAACGCACATTTTGGACATCACCCACCCTTTCGGTCGGAAAAACGCAATTCTCGCGAGGGTTGGTAAGTCGTTGATAATGAGCAGATTGTGAAAATTCGGCGTTGATGACTGGCGAAAACGGCGTTTTTAGACTCCAAAAACATGGGTTTTAGGGGGTAAAAACAACGTTTTTAGGTGACGAAAACACTGTTTTTGTGAAGCAAAAAGACTATATTTTCTTTCTTGGGGATCGCCTTCGGCGAGAAACTTGAAACGAATTTGAATAATTTGAATAATTT
>CACXMM010000017.1 GCA_902768785.1 uncultured Prevotellaceae bacterium | reverse complement strand
CCTGTCCCAGAGGACCAGAGGTGTTCTCGATGCCGCGAGCCAGTTCACGCTCAGGGTGACCAGGAGTTACTGAACCCCACTGACGCAGGTTCTTCAGATCCTCCAGTGAGTATTTGCCAATCAGGGCAAGCTGACTGTAGAGCATGGGAGCCATGTGGCCGGGATCCAGGAAGAAGCGGTCGCGTCCTTCCCAGTTGGGGTTCTCAGGATCGTACACCAGGAACTCGCTATACAGCGTGTTAATGAAGTCGGCACCACCCATAGCACCTCCTGGGTGACCAGACTTAGCCTTTTCTACCATAGCAGCAGCTAAGATTCGGATATTGTCTGCTGCTTTGTTCATCAATTTCTTGTCATTCATAATTAATGTATATTATAAGATATAGTTATCGTGTCTCTTTACAATGCAACTGCAAATTTACATATTTTTTTCCACTTTCCGTTGATTTCTTTGGATTATTTATTAAAATGATGGGAATGGTAAGGAAAATGTAACAAAAAGCCAGCATTATTCCCATTTGATGCTACATTCCCCATGCCTGATAGTTCACATCGTAGCCAGCGAGCATGAACCAGTTAGCCAGTGTCTGCTCGTATTTACGCAGTAAGAACAGCGGTGCTTCTGTGCGATTCATGGCTTTTGCCATGGAGGCAGGTTTTGCTTCTTCACGCTCATCACTTTCCTCCATGAGATAAGCATAGGCTGTTAAGATGTCCAGATCGGTAATACCCGCATCTTTACACATCTCATCGAGGTCATCGGTTGTCAGATCCACCTTTGCCAGTGTTTCGCTGATATTGGGAATCAGGTCGAACCATGTATAACGATTGGGTAGATTTCCTCTGGCCAGACCTTTATTCTTGATGATTTTTCTCAGGTCGATACCCATGCTCTCGAGTGTCTTGATGAACTTGAGCAGGTTCATGTCTCCCATCACCTCATGGTAGTAACGGTTTTGTTCACCCTCGTAGTAAACCACGGGCCAGAACTGGATGGCCGCAATGGTCTGGATGATCCACACGATGGCCGAGCTGGTATGGTCGAGTTTGAACACCAATGTATTGGTCTGCAGATTTGTTTTACCCGGCACGATGCTTGGGGTGAACCCCTTGTCTTGCATCCATGGGATGATGCTGCGTACGCACTGTATGGGTACATAGTTGTCGTGACGACTGTGTTCGATGAAGTACTTTTGCGAGGTATCCGGTTCCCAGCCGTTCATCAAGTTGATTTCTTTCAACTTGGCCATGAGCGTCTTCGCCTGTTCCGTTTTCAGATTCATATAGGCCGGCTGTATCAGATTGTGGAGCGAATCCTTCATGTTGACGCCATAGTCGGACAGTGTCGATTTCCTCTTGGTCTTTACATACTCTTTCGCACCTGTGGCCAGAGGTTCTGTGAACAGATCCTTGTAGTCGATATTCATATGACAGTTCTCCACGCACGATATCAGCATCATGACCACATCCTTGCAGTCCTCGCACCAATCCTTCTCCACATATTCCTGATAAGCCACGGCATAGTCGGTAGGACCACCTCCTGCAAAGGTCTTGGTAAAGGTAACCCCCTTATCCTTGTATTCCATATCGCGCAGTTTTGCCACATAGAGCGACTCAGAGCCACCTTGTGAGAAGCCGAGGTTGAACAGGTACTTACCCTGTGGCAGTTGCTGATCGTCGAGAATCTGACGTGCTGCCAGCAGACCGTCGAGCGAGTTCCGGGCATTCACATCACCGCTGTGATAGAACGAAGGGTATTCACTGGATGATCCGTAGCCGATGAAATCGCTCATCACAAGGATATAGTTTGGTTTCAAGGGATTGGCAATCAATCCGTTTATCAGTTCCTGATTACCCGTTGAAGGACAGTCGTCGGGTGAACCCAACGTGGCGCGGTTGAAGAGCATGATACCGTCGCAAGGCGTTCCGTCGATGATGTTTGAAGGAATCATCATCACACCGCTGATGGTGGCCGGCTTACCGTCGGCATCTCTTGAGGTATATTCGTAGATGATGCGGCGCACTGGTCGGGAGTCTAATGAGAACCCTCCCACACGGGTCTTGATCACGGTATCGTTCTCATAGATAATCTTATAGTCGGCATTCTGTGCTACACAGGTAAGTGCCGTGGTAAAGGAGAACACGATGCATGCTACCTTTACTATATTTGTAATACGCATGGAAATCATAAGACTTAGTTTTTAATGATTCGTTTGTCAGACTTTTCACCCTTTTGCTCGATATAAATACCGTTCTGAGGTTGGTTAACACGCTGTCCGTTAAGATTATACCATCTGCTGTCTGTATGTTGATCATTACTGATCTCGTTGATGGCAGTCTTGGTCGATGTCACTTGGAACGTGGCAGCCACCGGCCAGTGGTCACCCAGCGGCTTTCCCTCATATAGATAACCTTCCCTGTCGATCGAGAAGGCTACAGGCTGAATCATCGTACCCATCGTTGGGTTGATGTAAATGATCTTGTCGAGCGTCTCTTCTCCGGCAGTAGCCTCGGTACTTACTTTTGCTGGATATACACCGCCTTGCTTCAGTTCCACCCATACATCCGAAGCTGTTCCTTTTCCTGTCTCGTTAATGGCATCGATAAAAGTCTGCTTTACGTTGTCGCGCCCATAAAGACAGTTCATGTCACCAGTAATGATAATAGGATGCGAGCTGAGGTTCTGCAGCACATCCTCCTTCAGCTGTGCCAGCTGTGCCAAGCGTGCTTCACGGTCTTGGTAGCGTCCATGTGCAGGTTATAGACAACGATGCGGTCGCCACTGCGTAAGGTCACGTCGTAACGACGGAAGCCCTTGGTCACCATCTCGTCGTTGGCATGGCTGAACTTCCCGAAGTTCTGTGTCCAAGGTGTTCGTGCAGCCGCAGTTACTTGCAGGTCGTTTTTCCAGCATGCCATCAAACCATCGCACTCGAAGCGGTGGTTCTGCAGGTGAAAGAAATCAATATCATGACCTTCTATTCCTACATCTCCGCTCCATTCGTCCATCTTATAGTCATCCTCAAGCCATACAGAAAGCACACCATGGTAGTTGAAGTCTTCCTGCATCATTACCAGGTCATACCCCTTGTTCTTCAAGTATTTACCGATACGTGCTGTTCCTGTGTCACCAGGTCCGTCAGCGTTCAGTTCCAGTATCAAAGTCTTCTGGGGTAATCCGTCCACATTCAGCGAGGCAATAGAAAACTGTTCCCCTGCCTCTTGTGCGGAAATCGTCAGGTTGCCACAAAGCAACACTGTTGCAAGTAGTCCAATCCTTATCTGTTTCATAAGCAGTAAAATGTAGTTTTGAGTTAATATTCTGATGCAAAGATATATAAAAAAACTGTGACTACAAAGCCACAGTTTAATTATTTTGCTACAGACCATCTATAGGTCTGATGATATGTTCTTTTACTTGATGTTCAGCACCACGATGCTCTTGGCGGGCACCTTCACGGTGAGTTTGTTCTTCTTCAGCTTCGCATCCTTGTACTCAGTGGGAGCCACTACGTTAGGATGGTTGAAGTCGTTGAAGTCGGCCACGTTCTTTGAAGTAAGAATGCGTCCGCTTACCGTCTTGGCCTTATAGCCGTCGATGTCGAAGTCGATGGTCTGTGCCTTGTCAAGACTCACATTGGTGATGGCCAGTACGATACCACCGTCGGTAGTCTTGGCAGCAGAAGCAGAGAGAAGAGGGCAGGGGCGGTAGCCGGCATCCTTTGCGTTCTGCTTCTCCTTGAAATACTCCTTGTTCACCTGTACAATCTCACTGTTCAGATCAACGGGCAGATAGGTGGCCTCCTGGAACGGAGTGTACATCTGGAACACGTAGTAGGTAGGTGTGAGTACCATGTGGCCCGTACCCTCCTGGTCGGTAAGGATCATCGACTGCAGAACGTTCACCACCTGTGCGATATTCGCCATCTTCACACGGTCGGTATGACGATGGAACACATTCAGTGAGAGCGCAGCCACGAAAGCATCGCGGAGGGCATTCTGCTGGTACAGGTGTCCGGCAATGGTTCCAGGCTCCTCATCCCACCAGGTACCCCATTCATCTACCAGCAGGTCAACCTCATGCTTGGGATCAGCTTTATCCATGATGGCCTTGTGCTTCTTGATCACATCCTCGATCTCCAGACACTTACCCAGAGCCCAGTAATACTGGTCGTTGTCAAACTTGGTAGCAGAGCCTTTTGAGCCTTCCCAGCCCGAGCAAGTATAATAATGTAGGGAAACGCCCTGCATACGGTTACCGATCTTGTCCATCAGTACGGTGGTCCAGTTATAGTCGTAGTCGGATGCTCCACTACCGATGCGATACAGTTTGTTGCCTGTATAATCACGCAGGTAAGTATTGAACTTACGGAACTCATCGGAGTAGTACTCGGGAGTCATATTACCGCCGCAGCCCCATGCCTCGTTACCGATGCCGAAATACTTTACCTTCCATGCCTTGTCGCGCCCATTCTGTCGGCGCAGACGTGCCATGGGGGTATCGCCGTCGCTGGTCATATACTCCACCCACTGTGCCATTTCCTTCACGGTGCCCGATCCCACATTACCGCTGATATACGGTTCGCAGCCGAGCATCTCGCAGAGGTTCAGGAACTCATGCGTACCGAAGGAGTTGTCCTCGATGGTTCCTCCCCAGTTATTGTTACGCAGTGAGGGTCGCTGGTTTTTCGGACCGATGCCATCCATCCAGTGGTAGTCGTCGGCGAAGCATCCTCCCGGCCATCTCAGCACGGGGATCTTCAGGGCCTGCAGTGCCTCAAACACATCCTTGCGGTAGCCGTTGATGTTGGGGATCTGTGAGTTCTCACCCACCCAGAGACCGCCGTAGATACATGATCCGAGGTGCTCTGAGAACTGTCCGTAAATCTCTCTGTTGATCTTCGCACCCGGTTGGTCGGCATGAATCGTAGCTTTCACATTGTCTGCTGCCGATGCGGTGGCAGCGAAAGCCAGTGCGATAGTCGCGGTGAAAAATTTTATTCTCATTTCTTTTCTAATTGGTAAAAACTGGGTACAAAGATACAAAATATGAAAGAGAAACAGGAACGTTTACTTATAATTCTTTTTGTTTCTTATATCCAAGTCTTTATTATTTCGCTTGCAGGAAGTATTTCTTCTGGATACCGTTGTTGTATCTGACGATGTAGATACCGGAATGGTGGGGTTGGCTGTGCAGCTGTCGGCCGTTGAGGTCGTACCAGCCGACAATGCTCGTCTTCCTGTCGCTTATGATTTCCGACACCCCTGTATCATCCGTCTTCATGAAGTCGAACGACACGTTCCCGTCATCATCAATCTGGATATTGGTGATGGCCTTGCTCATCAGCTTCTTTCCTTCGGCATTGGCGGTGAAGAGGGTGGCGGCAGGTGAGGAATCATCGGTCAGACTCGCATTGGTTTCTTCTGTCGTGGGGTCGGTATATGGGTATGTGGAGGTACTGAGGTAGCGACTGCGCAGGCTGTTTTCCATGGTCCACTTGTTTTTGTCTTTACCATCGCCATTAAGATCCCATGACTGATAGTCCTTTCCGTCGGCGTGGAAAAGGTCGTAACGGAAGTGGTTCTTGATGGTGTTCACATCATTCTCGCACCAGTTATACTTTTTGTAATCCACATGGAAGATGAGCAGACCATTGCCTGGGCATCCGTAGTCCCAGCCTTTCTGTCTGCGATTCTCCAACAGATAGAACTCATTGCTGTTACCCGAACTGCGGATGATATAGGTTTCTCCTCCATCACTCAACGGCTTCATGCCCTCAATGGTGGTGGGCTCTGTCAGTTCCACGGGCGTTGACCACCCTAAGTACATCTTCTCCATGGCAGAGAGGTTGGGTGGGCACCACCCATTGTTCGTATAGTTGCCACCGTCCATCAGATCCCACTCATCGACAACTGAGTAGCCGGCATTGTTCACAGGGTACACATCTGGCAGTCCCAGACAGTGGCAAAACTCATGAATAATGGTCCCGATGCCGCACCGTTTGTTGTCTTCCCATATTTCGGAGCTGATTGAGGAGAAGTTGCAAAGCATACCGCCAGGCGCATCTTCCCAGAAGTATCCAGAGTTTGGCCAGATGTAGCCATCCTTTTGTTGTCCCGAAAAGCCTGCTGCCACGAAGACCACCTGGTTGACAAGGCTGTCACCATTCCAGTCGTAGATGGCGAAGTCGGTTTCTTCTGTCTCAGCCAGTTTTTGGATTGCTTTTTGCATGGTAAACATGCCATAGGTCTGTAAATTATTACGTCCACCTGCGGTTTCGTCAACCTTCACCGGACCATAGATGTCGAACTGTAGGTTGAGACGTCCTTCAGACTGTTCGCGGAAGTAGTCGGCCACACATCCTCTTCCCACGCCCTCGTTAAAACCCTCTTCATTGAAAAGACGGTTGTAATAGGCTACAGGGTCACCCATTGAAAACTCTGTATCGCTGAATGTGATGAGTACCACTGGCTGGCGGTAGATTTTCTCAGGATCAAAATGATAAGGGTTGGGCAGTTTCTGGAGGTTACTGGCTCGCGTTTCCGTTTCAACGCGCACACAGCCAATGCGTTGTGCATTGACATTTATGATAGTCATCATCGTGGCTGCTGCCAAGATCAGAATCCTTTTCATGTTATTATGGTTTAATAACAAACTCATACATCTTTATGCTGCAAAGATACATAGAAAACCAAATACCACAAAACATTCCAGTCAAAAAATGATGTTGAATTCCTTTGTATTTATTTGGATGATTGCCGTATAATGTGTATATTTGTGCACTGGAAACGATCTGGGAATGAAGAACCCATGATCTTGTATTTATTATCAACAATTTAGCACGATAAAGATAACCTTATGAGAGAGATAAGACGAACGATTCTCTGTGTGATGATGGGCGTGAGTCTCATCACCCCTGTGCAGGCACAGACATCAAGGAGTGAACTGTTGTCACACATGGAGTTGGCGACAGGGAATTACTGTAACTATCCCAATCCCTCAGGGCATATCACTCCGGCCCCTGAAGGCTACGAGCCTTTCTATGTGAGTCATTACGGAAGGCACGGGGCCCGATACATGACTGATGACGATGCCTATCGATACGTTATCGGGAAGATGGACACAGCACAGGTGCGAGGATGGCTTACCGAACAGGGCAGGGAAGTGCTGGTACGCCTGAAGGCCGCTGCCGATAATGCCTACCACAGGGATGGTGACCTCACACAGTTGGGAGGCAGACAGCATCGTGCCATCGCCCATCGCCTTTGTGCCAACTATCCCTCCTTGCTGATGCAGCCTATCACGGTGAAGGCCAATTCCTCCACTGTCAGACGGTGCATGCTCAGTATGGCGTATTTCTGTCAGGAGCTGATCAGCATGAACCCCTCCCTCACCATCACCATGGATGCCAGTGAGCACGACATGTACTACATCATTCCCAACGACAGTGTTGTGATTCCACATTCTGACACCGATGGAGCCCTCTATGAGAAACTCGACTCTTTCCGTCATGAGAAGCTGAACGGACGGCACCAGATGGCTATCCTGTTCAAGGATCCGCAGGTGGTAGGTGACTTCATCGACGGTTACAAGTTTGCCGATGCTCTATGGAATATTGCTTCCGACATGCATTGCCTCCCAGAGCTTGGATTGTCGTTCAACGATCTGTTCTCCGAGGATGAGCTGATCGATGGCTTCCGGGTGTATAATGCCAGCTGGTGCCTGTGGGAAGGACTGATGCCCGGTTCCCAGCACAATTACTATGCTATCTATCCGTTGCTGATGAATTTCCTGGATGAGGCCGATGAGATGATCCGTTCGGGTAAAAGCGGTGTGCGTTTGCGGTTCGGGCATGACAGTGTGGTACTGCCTTTTGCCTATATCCTCGGTGTTGACGAGGCCATCCATGGTACTGATGACATGGAGGACCTGCATCATCACTTCGCACTGTTCCGGCTGATCCCCATGGCGGGAAACATCCAACTGGTCTTCTTCCGTAAACAGGGGGCTGATGATATCCTTGTGAAATTCCTGATGAACGAAAACGAGACCTCCGTTCCTATTAAGACCGACTGCTATCCGTTCTATCATTGGAAGGATGTGAGCACCTATTATCGTCACATGCTTCAAGAGGCGAAGATAGAGAAGAAGATGAAGGATGAAGGATGAAGGATGAAAGATGAAGGATGAAGGATGAAAGATGAAAGATGAAGGATGAAGGATGAAAGATGAGGGATTAGAGATTAGAATTTAGAGTTATGATTGCCATGATATATAGGAAAAACTGTTGGAAGGTGGTATTGTCGTTTCTTATCACTTATCACTTTTCACTTATCACTTGTTCTGCTCAGACCAGCAGGAAAGAGATGTTCAAGGATATCAACCGTACGGGATCGAACTATTTTGCCTATCCGGGTCCGACTGCTAAGAAACTGACGAAAGCGCCGGCTGGCTACGTACCTTTTTATATAAGTCATTACGGGCGGCACGGTTCACGCTACATGTCAAACAACGGGTATTATGTCACCGCCATCAACAAGCTCGACAGTGCCCATCAATTCGGAATCCTGTCAGAAAAGGGCAGGGAGGTGCTGGCAAAACTGAAAGTCGGCTATGCCGATGCGTGGCACCGTGACGGTGACCTGACGAAACTGGGTGCGCAGCAGCATCGTGAGATTGCCCACCGTATGTATGAGCGTTTCCCTGAGCTGCTCACCCAGTCGTTACAGATTGATGCCAAGTCATCTACGTCACGTCGCTGTATGTTGAGTATGTTCAACTTCTGTCAGGAACTGAAGCGGTTGAACCCACTGCTTGACATCGTCATGGATGCCAGTAAGCATGACATGAAATATGTTGTGGAAGACCTCAGTATCAAGCCTGCGGAGACAACGGAGAGCAAACATTACGAGCAGCAACGTGCTGCCATCTTTGAAGGGGCTCATGACGCCCGTCGGCTGATGTCCGTATTGTTCACCGACACTGTACGTGCTGCAGTATTCGTGAATGGAAGGGAGCTGATGGAAGCACTCTACAATATTGCAGAGGATTTGCAGAACGTGCCTGAGCTGAATATCTCGCTGATGGATGTCTTCACCAAAGACGAACTCTTCAATATGTGGACAGGCTACAATGCGGGATGGTTGTTGAACACAGGACTCGTACCTGGCAGTACGCCTTACTACCAGCAACAGCAGGAAGTTCTTGACAGTATCGTCAGCACGGCAGAGCGTGTGATTCGTGAAGGGAAGCCAACGGTAACACTCCGTTTCAGTCACGACAGCTCCGTACTTCCCTTAGCCTATCTCCTCGGACTCAAAGAAGCCCGTGGCGGAAAGGCCGATATTCCCCACCTCTACAAGTATGTCTCTATTGATAAGATCATCCCTATGGCCGCCAATATCCAGATCGTTTTCTACTGTAAGCCTGGCAACGACGATGTCCTTGTGAAGTTCTTCCTTAATGAGAATGAGACAACCATCCCTGTGAAGACCGACTGTGCTCCTTACTACCATTGGGAGGACGTAAAAGATTATTATCAAATAGATTAATTGTTGTGAAGATGAGATATACTATATTGCTAATGATTCTTGCTTTTGTACTACAGACAAATGCAATGACGATGAAGTTGTCGAACAACTGGATGCTACAGTCTTCGGCAAAGGTAAAAGACGGAGGGGATGTCCTTTCCACTTCTGCAGCCCATACCGATGACTGGATTCCCGCCACGGTACCTTCTACCTTGATGGGTGTGCTGACAGCCAATGGTATAGAGCCTGAGGCACTGACCGCCGCCGACTATCAGCGTATCGACCGGAAGCAGTTCGAGACGAGCTGGTGGTATCGTACCGAATTTGTCCTTCCCCAGAACATAAAGAAAGATGAACGTTACATTCTCAACTTCGATGGTATCTGCTATCGGGCCAATGTGTGGCTCAATGGGAAGAAGATTGCCGATAAGAACGACATGTTCGGTTCGTTCCGTCAGTTCAGTTTTGACATCACCAAGGAGGTGCGGCAGGAAAACGTGCTTGCCGTGGAGGTGTTCCGTGCACAGCCAGGGGAACCTAATATAGGGTTTGCCGACTGGAACCCTCGACCAGCCGACGAGAGCATGGGTATCTTCAGGGAGGTAAGTATCAAGACCTGCAGAAACGTGACAGTATCGCATACGGCTGTTCGTTCCAGGGTGAATACGCAGACGCTTGATGAGGCTTGGCTGACTGCTTCTACGGAGCTGAGGAACTATTCCGACAAACCCGTGAGCGGCGTGGTGAAGGGAGAAATAGGTGAGCAGCGTTTTGAGTACCCTGTTACGCTCTCTGCGGGTGAAAGACGGTTGTTCACGCTGCCTTCTGAAATCTATATGGCCCACCCACGTTTGTGGTGGTGTCACAACATGGGAAAGCCTGAGCTATACGACTTCCAACTGCACTTCTATGAGAAAAAGGGAGTGTCTGATAGTGATGCTATCCAATTCGGTATTCGGGAAATCAGCAGTTATCTGACACCTGAAGGTTATCGAGGTTTCATGCTCAACGGACGGAAAGTGCTGCTTCGTGGGGCAGGGTGGACGGATGATATCTATCTGCGTGACACCCCTGCGAGCAACCGACAGCAGTTGGAATATGTGCGGGATATGAATATGAACACTGTGCGACTGGAAGGGTTCTGGGGTTCTTCACAGAACCTGTACGACCTTTGCGACAAGTTAGGATTGTTCATCCTTGTGGGCTGGAGCTGTCATTGGGAGTGGGAGGACTATTTCGGTGCGCCTTGTGATGAACGTTACGGTGGTATCACCAGTAAGGAGAACATCGATCTGATCGGTCAGTCGTTTGAGGATCAGGTACTCTGGCTGCGCTACCATCCCTCCATCATTGGCTGGTTCGTGGGGAGTGACATGCTTCCTAAGCCCGAACTGGAGCAGCGGTATCAGTCGTTCCTCAAAGAGAATGACGACCGCGTCTGCATCATCTCTGCCAAGGAGATGGAGAGTACGATATCTGGTCCATCGGGTACGAAGATGGCTGGTCCATACGAATATGTAGGACCTGCCTATTGGTATCTGCCCAAGGCTCCTGGTGGTGCCTTTGGTTTCAACACTGAGACCGGCATCGGGGCTCAGTTGCCCGTGAAGGAGTCGTTGGTGAAGATGTTGGGTAATAACTTGTTTCCCATTGACAAGCGTTGGGACATCCTCTGTACTGCCTCAGGTTCGGCCATGAACTCCCTCAGTAAGCTCAATGAGGTGATCCACTACCGCTTCGGTGATGCTACGGATATCGACCAGTATCTCTATCGGGCGGATATGCTGAACTATGAGAGTACCAAGGCGATGTTCGAGTCGTTCCGTGTCAGATGGCCCCATACCACAGGTGTCATTCAGTGGATGCTCAATGGTGCACGACCAGGAATCTACTGGCAGCTGTATGATTACTACAAGCAGCCCAATGCTGCTTACTATGGTGTGAAGAAGGGTAATGCGCCTGTGCAGTTAATCTACGACTATCACCAGAAGGCGGTATATGCGGTCAACGAAACCCTTGACCCTGTGTCGTTCAGGGCTTCCATGTATCTGACGAGGTATAGTGCAAACGAAAAGAGGGAACAGACGATACGGATAGCTCCTGCCACATCCGTTAAGGTGTTTAACATTGATTTGGAGGAAGATCCCGCTGCTTTCCTCTTCCTGAAGTGCAAGGATACTGACGGGAAGGCTTTCGCATCGAATGAGTATTTCGTGGTTGCAGCCAATGACACTTACGACTGGGATGCTACAAGTTGGGTACATACGCCCATCACTCAGTATGCCTCGTACAAGTTGCTTGATGAGATGACAATCAGGAACTGTCAGCTCTTAGTTATTCGGAAAGAGGCTGCATCAGGGTCGTTGTACGAAGTAAAGGTTAGCAATTCCACCGACAAGGTTGCCTTTATGGTTCGTCTTACTGCTAAGGATTCCGAAGGTAATCTGATCTGTCCTGCCTATTGGTCGGATAACTATCTGACACTGGCACCAGGAGAATCTCGAAACATTACATGTAGGATGCCTTCCTTAGCGAAGGATGCAAAGGTAACGATTCAGGGGGAATAGATGAAAGATGAGTGATGAGAGATGAGAGATGAAAGATGAGAGATGAAAGAGGAGAGATGAACCAAAGATATGACTGGGCTTGTTCCCAATGAAATCATATCTCTCATCTCTCCTCTTTCATCTCTCATCTGTGAAAACTACTTACTTGCAACAGCACACTGCTCAATGGGCAGACAGCGTTTGTAGTTCTCGATGTATTTCTCGAAGCCGGCCACATCCTCCGGTGTAGGAGCGATGCTGACACCTGTGTTCCCTGCGAAGACCACCTCTTCGAGGTAATCTGCCAGGTTCTTGCCGTTCTGGTTGATCAGGAAACCGGCCAGCAGGGCAATACCCCATGCACCACCTTCACCAGCTGTCTCCATCACAGAGATGGGGGAGTTCAGGGCGGCAGCTAACATACGCTGTCCTACACCCGGTGTCTTGAAATATCCGCCATGACCCGTAATACGGTCCACGCGAATCATCTCGTCCTTGAACAGGATGTCATTACCGATCTTTAACACGCCGATAGCACCATAGAGCTGGGCACGCATGAAGTTCGCCAGGTTGAACTTGTCATTCGCTGAGCGTACGAAGAGCGGACGACCATCAGCAAGTCCTGTAACAGGCTCACCACTCACGTAGTTATAAGCCATCAGACCACCGCAGTCGGTATCGCCCTCCAGGGCTTTGTTGAACAGTTTGCCATAGAGCTCGTTCATATCTACCGGAACGCCAAGCAGTTGCTGATATTCCTTAAAGAGTCCCACCCAGGCATTGATGTCGCTGGTACAGTTGTTACAGTGTACCATGGCCACCAGTGAGCCATCGGGAGTGGTTACCATATCGATCATCTCGTAAGGCTTGGACAGTTCCTTCTCCAATACGATCATCGAGAATGAAGAGGTTCCTGCAGAAACATTACCCGTGCGCTGCTTCACGGCATTGGTAGCTACCATACCCGTACCGGCATCACCTTCAGGAGGACAAACGGGGATACCAGCCTTCAAGTGACCGGATACGTCTATCTTCTTGGCACCCTCAGGTGAAAGGCAACCGGCATTCTCGCCAGCGTTCAGTGATTTGGGCAGGATGTCGAGCAGCTTCCAGGGGTAACCCTTGGGAGCTACGAGCTTGTCGAACTTCTCCACCATGGTGGCATCGTACGTCTTGGTCTTGGGATCCACAGGAATCATACCTGATGCATCGCCCACACCTAACACGAACTGTCCTGTTACCTGCCAGTGAACATAGCCTGCCAGGGTGGTGAGGTACTTGATGTCTTTCACATGCTCATTGTCCTCGAGGATGCACTGATAGAGATGGGAAATGCTCCAGCGCAGCGGAATGTTGTAGTTGAAGAGCTGGGAGAGCTCGGCGGCAGCCTTACCGGTATTGGTGTTACGCCAGGTACGGAAGGGTACGAGGATCTCCTGTTTCTCGTTGAATGCCATATAGCCGTGCATCATGGCGGAGAAGCCGATGGCGGCCAGTGATTCGATCTCGCAGTCATACTGCTTCAGCACATCCTTGCGGAGGTCGGCATAGCAGTCCTGCAAGCCGTACCAAATGGCCTCGATGGAGTAGGTCCACAGACCGTCAACCAACTGGTTCTCCCACTCATGACTACCCTGTGCGATGGGCTTATTCTCCTCATCGATGAGGACGGCTTTGATTCTCGTGGAACCGAACTCGATTCCCAATATGGCTTTTCCAGCCTCAATTGTTTGCTTTGCGGTCATATCTTTGATATTATATTTGGAAAGAAATTTGAATAATTAGAATAATTTAATCCACAAATTTACATAAATATTTCTTATCAATTTCTGATCGTAATTATTCTAATTATTCTCATTTCTTTCTATAAAACTACTGTAATGCTTTGTTCAACATGAAGTACACTTCGTTGTTGCGGAGCGTCTGCTTGAAATCGAAGGTATTGGTATCTTTGTTGATACGTACATATTCGATGTTCAGCATTTCAGCAAAGTCCTCCCAGTACTCCTCAGTAATGTCGTATGAGAAAGCACTGTGGTGTGTACCACCAGCGAGGATCCATGCGCCGGCACCGATCTCGAATGTGGGCTGCGGTACCCAGAGGGCTGAAGCCACGGGCAGGTTCGGCATGGGTTTCGGTTCGATGCACTCCACCTCCTGTGAGATCAGACGGAAGCGGTTACCGAGATCCACCACGGTAGCCTTGATGCCACGTCCTACCTTCGAGGTGAACACCAGACGGGCGGTCTGCTGCTTGCGGATACCGATGCCAAGGAAGTGTACCTCCAGTTTGGGCTTATCGACGGCGATGAGCGGACAAACCTCGAGCATGTGACTCTGCAGACAAGAGCTGCGGTCGCCGGCGAAGTTCAGGGTGTAGTCCTCGAGGAACGAGCAACCGGTGGGCATGCCCTGCTGGATTACCCAGAGAGAGCGATACAGACAAGCTGTCTTCCAGTCACCCTCAGCACCGAAGCCGATACCCTCAGCCATGAGACGCTGTGAGGCAAGACCCGGAATCTGGTCGAAGCCTACGAAGTTCGGATCGTTGATGTCAGCATCACCGAGGTCGTCGAAGTTCGTGGTGAAGGCGGTAGCACCCTCATCCTTCAGTACGCGGCGCAGTGCGATCTCTGCCTTGGCGGCATTCTTCACCTTCTCCCAATATACTTCCTCACCACTCTCGTCGATCTTGATGGTGTAGAGTTTCTTGTATTCCTCCACCAGTTCATCAGCCTCCTTGTCGGTTACCTTCTTGAAATACTCCATCAGTGAGCTAACGGGGTAGTAATCGACATGGTATCCCAGGCGCTGCTCGAACTCCACACGGTCACCGTCGGTCACAGCCACGTTGTTCATGTTCATACCGAACATCAGACAGCGCACGTTCCTGGCATCAGCCACACCGGCGGCTACACGAGCCCATACGGCGATTTGTTTCTGTGCAGCCTCATCTTTCCAGTAGCCGCATACCACCTTGCGGGGAACACGCATACGGGTGCAGATATGACCGAACTCGATGTCGCCGTGAGCACTCTGGTTCAGGTTCATGAAATCCATGTCCATGGTGTCCCAGGGGATCTCGGCGTTATACTGAGTATGGAAATGGAGCAGCGGCTTCTGCAGTGCCTGCAGTCCTTTGATCCACATCTTGGCAGGAGAGAACGTGTGCATCCAGGTAATGATGCCCACGCACTTGTCATCGTTGTTGGCGGCCTTCATCACGTCCTCCACTTCCTTGGAGCTGTTGGCCGTTCCTTTATATACTACTTTGATAGGAATGATACCGCTGGCGTTCAAGCCTTCCACCATCTCCTTGGAGTGACCGTCAACGGCTACGACAGCATCACCACCATAAAGCAACTGTGCGCCAGTTACCCACCAAACTTCTAAATTTTCAAACATAGTTTTAAAATTTTAATTGATAATTGATAATTGACAATTGATAATTTTTACCGCATGGCAATTCTCTCATATCATGATTTCTTGTTATTAATTATGTATTTTTGATTTTGTTGACTTGATAATAGATACTAATAGTCGTGTGATGGATCTACAGTCAGAGATGATGCTGTTATACTCTTCTTCGTTCAGGTACTCTGTACGATGTAGTAATCTGAGCCAATAATCAGACTCATAGGCTTCTTTCAGTGAAATGCTCATCTTTGATAGAAAGTCCGATGGACTCTGAGCTTGCTGTGCTTCACAGATGTTTGCCCCAATACTTGTACCAGAACGTAGTAGTTGCTTGGACATGATGAATTCTTGTCTATTTGTTGTCAAGTGCTTATAGAGATTGACAATCCGAACAGAGAATTCAAAGCTCTTCTCTTCGATAATATTGTTCTCCTTCATCGTTCAACTTAATTATCCATTATCCATTGTCAATTGTCCATTAATGACTACAAAGGTCAACGCTTACGTTGACCGTAGTAGGCATTTGGACCGTGCTTACGCATGTAGTGCTTCTCGATGAGCAGTGGGTTCATCGTGGTCTGCGGGTTTACGGCAAACGATACGAAGGCCATTTTGGCGCACTGCTCCATCACCTTGGCGTTATACACTGCGTTGTCGGGTGATGTGCCCCATGAGAACGGACCGTGGTTTTTGACAAGGACGGCGGGAGTATGATCAGGGTTGATTTTGCGGATGTTCAGGATCTCATCCACGATCACGTTACCCGTCTCCAACTCATACTGTCCTTTCACCTCAGCCTCTGTCATGTCGCGTGTGCAGGGAATATCCTTGTAGAAATAGTCGGCATGGGTGGTTCCGATATTGGGGATGTCACGTCCTGCCTGTGCAAAGGCCGTGGCATAGGTGGAGTGTGTATGCACCACGCCCTGGATATTGGGGAATGCCTTATATAACACAAGGTGTGTCGGCGTGTCGCTGGACGGGTTCAGGTCGCCTTCAACGACCTTGCCTGTTTCCAGATCGACGACAACCATGTCGCTGGCCTTCATTTCATCGTAGCTCACGCCGGATGGCTTGATCACCACCAGTCCTTTCTCGCGGTCGATACCGCTTACGTTACCCCAGGTGAAGATGACAAGACCTTGCTTTACCAGGTCAAGATTTGCCTTGAATACTTTTTCTTTTAGTTCTTCTAACATAGTCTGTTTTATTAAAGTTTAAACGTGGGCTCCTCCATATACATCCGTTTGTTGAAACGGTAGAGGGCGGCACCGCGCTTGGATGTTACCTTGTCGATGAGTTCTGTCTTCTCAATGAAGTCGATCTGCTTGATGCGCTTGCGGAAGTTGCGTTTGTCGATCTCTTCTCCTAAGATGGCCTCATACACATGCTGCAGCTGTGTGAGGGTGAAGAGGTCGGGTAGCAGGTTGAAGCTCAGTGGTTCCGTGTTAATGCGCCGGCGCAGCATGCCAACGGCTTTCTTCACCATGTCGTTGTGGTCGGAGTAGAGCTTGGGCATCTTGCCCAGCTCTACCCATTCCACACCGTGCTCCTGCAGGAGGTTCACGTCGTAGTCCTTCACATTGATCAACGCGCAGTAGGCTACAGAGATCACGCGCTCTCCCGGGTCTCGGTCGATCGCTCCGAAGGTAGCCACCTGCTTCATATAGATATGTTTCAGACCAGTCAGCTGGAAGAGGACTCGTTGTGCTGCCTCGTCGAGACTCTCGTCGGGTTCCACGAATCCGCCATAGAGTGACCATTCACCGCGCCCCGGGTCCATCTGTCGTTTTCCCAGAAGCAGCTTCAGCTTGTTGTTGTCGAAACCAAAGACGATACAGTCAACGGATACAAACGCTTTATTATGATCGCCGTAATAGGTTGTCATATCTTTCTTCTTGGATTACCAGAAATAGATGTAGAATGCAACGGTGAAGCCAAGGATGATAATCGTGTGGATCACATCCCAATGGTTCCAACTGTTACGGGTAGCCTCAATCTGTTCTGGTGTGCTGGTGCCGAATACAAGACCTTGAATCTTCTTTTCTGAAGGAGCCTCAGTGCAGAGTGAAACGACAATGACAACAAGACAGCATACAACCAGCATCACACCGCAGAAGAACAGCCAGTTGAAGTCGTAGAATACGGCCTTAAACCAACTGTCACCAGCATCGGTGGCATTGCTGTAGTACACCTTGGCACCCAGACGGGTCAGACCGATGATGATACCTGAGAGCAATCCCCACTGACCGCCTTTGGCAGAAGCGCGCTTCCAGGTGACACCTAACAGGAAGGCTGCGGCGATACCAGGAGCCAGCACTGACTGCACATCCTGCAGGTAGTTGTAAAGCACATTACCTACCGAACGCATGATGGGGATCCAGAGGATACCGAGAATCACGATGACAACGGTAGCAATCTGACCGATGCGTACCAGACTCTTCTCGGATGTCTGTGGCTTCAGACGCTTCCAGAAGTCGATGGTGAACAGCATGGCTGATGAGTTGAACAGAGAAGCCAGCGAAGACATCAGGGCTGCGAGGATACCGCAGACTACAAGACCCTTCACACCGGCAGGCAGAATCTTTGCCACGAGGGTGGGGAAGGCAGCATCGGCATTTGGCGTACCGTCAGCGAGCAGAGGCAGGAAACCACCGTCACCAGCATACTTCTGGTGCAGGGCAAATGCGATCATACCGGGAATGAGGAACAAGAACACGGGCAACAACTTCAGATAGGCTCCGAAGATGGTACCGCGACGGCTTTCCTTCTCACTCTTACCAGAGAGCACACGCTGTACGATATACTGGTCAGTACACCAGTACCAGAAACCGATGACGGCAGAACCGATCAGGGCACCCAGCCAGGGATACTGCGGGTCGCTGTTAGATCGCATCAGGTGAATCATCGTGCCTGTGGCACCTTCGTAGCTTGGCTTCACGTTACAGAGTTCGAGCATCTGATCCCAACTGCCCAGAGCCTTCATACCCAAGACGAGAATGATAAGTGAACCGAGCAACAGAATAGGAGTCTGGAGTACAGAAGTATAAAGCACAGACTTCATACCTCCGAAGATGGTATAGATAGCCGTAATCACCACCAGTCCGATGGCAGCAATCCAGAAGAAGTCGATACCCCACAGTTCCTTGATGCCGAACACCTGCTGGAACACAAGACCACCAGCATATACCGTCACGGCCACCTTGGTCAACACGTAGGAGATGAGAGAGATAACAGAGAGGATGGTGCGGCTCTGAGTGTTGTAGCGACGCTCCAGGAATTCAGGCATGGTATAAACCATGGAACGGGTATAGAATGGTACGAATACCCATCCGAGAATCAGGATCATCCATCCCTGGATCTCCCAGTGGGCCATGGCCATACCTGACGAGGCGCCGGCACCAGCCAGTCCGATCAGGTGTTCCGATCCGATGTTCGAAGCGAAGATGGAAGCACCGATAGCGATCCATGTCGCATCCTTTCCTCCCAAGAAATAGTCTGCTGAATTGTCGTTCTTCTGACTAACGACCCAAATGACGATGCCGATCAGTGCGCAACAGAATACACCAATGACGATCCAATCTAATAGTTGCATTTTGTTTGATTTGTTAAAGGGTTATTATGATAATTCATGTGATTGTTGTTATTCTTTCACTACACCGAACTTGAAGATACAGTGAGAGTAGTACTTCTCACCCGGATTCAGGATAGCGGTGGGCCACTTGGGTTTGTTGGGGGTGTCGGGATACTTCTGCGTCTCCAGACAGATACCAGCATGCTTCTGGTACTTGATGCCTTTCTTTCCTGCTACCTTACCCTCAAGGAAGTTACCTGAATACACCTGGATACCCGGTTCGTTGGTATAGACCTCCAGACGGATGCCCGTAACGGGAGAGTACAGACTGGCTGCGAGCTGCTTCTCGTTGCCCTTACCATCGTGATAGCTGGCCAGACACCAGTTGTGATCGAAGCCGTTGGCGTTCTTGATAGGCTTATAGTCGAAGTTGTTCACGTTCTTTCCTACCTCCACGGGCTCCATGAAGTCCATCGGTGTGCCCTTCACCCAAGCGGTGTCACCAGTTGTCATATAGGTGTCATCGGTCGGAGTATAGTAGTAGGAGTTCACATGCAGGATGTGGTTCTCGATGGTCTGGTTGGGATCACCGTTCAGGTTAAAGTAAGAGTGGTTGGTCATATTGATGACGGTCTTCTGGTCGGTGGTAGCGGTGTAGGAGATATCTACGCTGTTGTTGCTGCGTACGATGAAGGTTACACTGGCCTCCACATTACCGGGGAAGTTGTTGTCGCCGTCGGGTGAGTGCATCGTCAGCACCAAAGTAGAGTCATTGGCCTGGTTGGCATCATATACCTGATACTGCCATCCTGAAGGACCACCGTGCAGACAGTGACCGAAGTTGTTACGGGGAAGCTGGATGGTCTTTCCGTCAATGGTGATCAAACCGTTCTTGATACGGTTGGCATAACGACCGATAGAAGCACCGAAGTCACTGGGAGAGTTCACAGAGTCGGCATACTGTGCCACATTGTCATAGCCTAACACTACGTCCTGCAGGTTATTGTCCTTGTCAGGTACCATCAGCGAGACGATACGGCCACCGAAGTTGGTGATGCACACCTCCATGCCATTGTGGTTCTTTAACGTGAAGAGCTTGACGGGCTTTTCGTTGATTGTTGTGTCAAAAGCTGCTGGGTTCAAGCCAGAAGCGGTGAGCTGATTCTCCTTACTGGAGTTACAGGCTGAGAACACCATGGCTGCCATGGCTGCTCCCATCATCATTCTTGTAATACCTTTCATTTTGTTGATTGTTTAGAGTAAGTTATTAATTTGGGTGTAAAATTACACATTATTTGTTTATGTTGTATCTCTCATTAATATGTTTTATAACATAAAACGTACATCGGAGTGTAGTTTTGACACTTTTTAATTATTTATGACTTGTTTTTTGTTGTTTTTCTTCAGTGTTGGTTGGTTTCTGATCGAGGGAACGGAGGTGGGGGGGATATTCGAAGGCACGGGGTACGGGGAACGAGAAATGGCAATCCCCTCCTTTTGGGAGGGGTTGGGGGTGGACTCCCCTCCCATTCAAGGGGAGGGGTAGGGTGGGGTTAGCAATTATACCCTATTTCTTAATGGCTTTCCTGACATCCTTCAGGAGCTTCTTCGATGGGGTGGCTTCTTTCTCATAGGGCAGCAGATACCACTTCACTGACCACTGCAACGACTCACCGGGCTTGAGGGTAGTATAAGTCCCCTGACTTTCCAATTCAATATATGACTTACCCCTGTTCACATACACTTGTATCTCTGCTTCTTCGGGGGCAGGTTGTCCGGCCTTCAGATCCTGGAACTTCTTCACCAATAGCAGTCCGTCGTTGATATACGCCAGCCATCCTTTACCATCAGCATTCACCTTACGGTTCTCGTTGGCCACATCGGTGGCATACCATGAGATGCCGTATTCCGACTTGAAGGGCATCAGTCCTGCAGGGGTGATACTCTCGGTGGGGGCATCGAAGAAAATCAGTCCTTCGTTCGGAACGCGGGTGATCTCCCAGGGTGCCACGCTCCGTGTGTCCTTGCTCTCGTTCTTGATCGAGTAAGTGATGACAAAGGCGTGACGCTTGTTATCCACAGCAAACGACTTACTGATGCGGTAACCCAGTCGGGGTGACACCCCACTGGTTAGCAGCAGCGTCTCTCCCTGCTCCTCCACGGTATAGGCTTGCTTGTCGTACTCAGGAACGGGAGGCCAGTTCCATTCTTTCTGCGGACTGGTCCAGAACGTACTGCCGAAAGTCTCCGGCCATCTCGACTGTGAGATCACTTCCTTGTCCTTGTATTTGAACGACAGGATCTTACCGCCGGCAGCGGCATCAACAACCATCGTGAGGTCGCCTGTCTGAAGGGTGTAACGCTGATTGTCCTGTTTTACGTACGGTACCGACTGATTCTCCACGGTATTGGCCGCGTGAACGGATACACTGGCGCATGCTGCCAGTACGATAGCTACGAATGTCTTCTTCATATTGATTCCATGATAGTTGATAATTCTGTTTGCAAATATACTCTTTTGCCGCTTACCTTGCAAATTCTCATCACTATAAATTTTCGAAATACTGGTTTCACAAAGTTTATGTAACATGAAGACGCGCTGAAATAAAGAAATGAATAAGCTCACACAGAAATCTCAGATAACACAGAAATGATAGGGTAACCATTTACTGTTGGTGTAGCTTCAGGTTCGAAGCAAAATCAGAGCACATTCAGTGCAACACTAATGCACAACTTGTGCAGAGCCTTTGCACACTTTGTGCAACATATCTGCACAACTTGTGCAACGCATCTGCACATTTTATTCAGACCAACAGATTTTCATTCATTCAACACCTAATTTCCCTAATCGCATGATGATTGATGTTTGGCTTCGTCCCATCTTCTCTGAAATATACCTGATGCTTTTCCCTTCACGATGAAGAGATAAAAGGAATCTGTCGGCTGATCGTGTCCATTTCTTATTAGCATTGGGATGGATTAAATAGCTCTCTTCAGTGATGCTTTGTGGATGTAGAAATTCATTTACAAAGACAGAAGGGAAACGCTGATCATAAAGTACCATAGTTTTAATCTTCGCTCTTGTGATAGCTACATAGAAAAGCCGTCGTTCCTCTCCATAAGGGAATTGGTCGCTTTTAGTGAGAACATGGTCAAGAACTGGGTCATCACTAATACGTGATGGGAATCCGTATAAATCTTTGTTACATTGGAGTATTATCACATAGTCTGCTTCAAGACCTTTAGATTTGTGAACAGTCAGAAACTCAATTCTCCGTCCGTTGATGATGTAATAGAATCGGCCTCCCTCTTTTACTCCTTGAAACATAAATGAAAGGTAATAATCATCAAAGGAATAACGGCCTAATAGGAATATGGTCTTATCCAAAGGTATAGATGCGACTAAACGACAAATGGTCTCACAATAATTACTACGTTCGTAGGAATGGAAAGACAATTCGGTTTTTGCATTGCTACTAAACGGGTGAATTTTTTTGGTTATCTGAGCTTTGTTCTGTTGAATAAAATGGGACGAAAGGCTGACAAGTGGTTCACCAAAACGATAAGTCGTTTCTATCTTGTTGATTTCAGTTGGACCAAAATAATCTGCAAAATGATTAAACAAAGCCATGTCACTACCGGAAAAGCGATAGATGGATTGCCAGTCATCTCCAACACAATAGAGTTTGGCCGGAGGATTCCCGTCTCGAAGTGCTTGAAGGAAATGATATCTGTCAACAGAGATGTCTTGGAATTCATCTACTATAATGTAGTCAAAAGAAATGGGATGATTTTGATTGCAAAGCTGAGTAGCCATAAGAATTGCATCTGTAAAATCTATTTGTCCCATTTGATTTAATATTTCATTGTACTTCTCTATTACGGGACAGAATATCCGTTTAATGATAAAAGTACTTCTTTCGTCCTGTACTTTATTCAATACTTCTTTTAAAGATTGGCAACTGGATTTTAATAATGTCACAAAGGTAACAACCAGACGGATAAACTGCTTTTCTTGTTTGCTATTTTGGGGTAGAATTAATTCATAAAGTTCTTTTTCTGACTTAGGGAAAAGGGGTACTCCTGATTTGCTAAGCATGGAGCGTAGCTTTTCACGTATATCATAATAATGAAAATCAGCACTTGATGAAGTCAGGAGGGTTGTCCCGTATTTCTTATGAACATCCTTCTTCCATGTAATACCATCTCCGTATTGTTGATTCGCCTCTTCATAAGTGATTCCTCTGTCCTTTGCAAACCATAAAGGTACTAAGCCATGCTCATCTACTCCAAAGTGTTCTAAATAGATACGCTGTGACTTTCCGTTCTTTTCATAATAGATAGAGAAGTCAGGTTTGTATTGAGAGTGCCTTTCATCGGCTATTTGATGTTCGTATGGTTCTTCATATCTGTAGTTTATGCCAAGAGAAGATAAGACAAAACAGATCTTTTGTTCTTGTTCACTTCTAACATAGACGGCATTTCCATCCATATCTGGGAGTAGTGCTTTTAACTTTACGTATTTTTGCTCTGACAAATACTGCCGTCTTTCATCTTTCTTTTTCTCCCAATCCTCCTGATCTTGATAATCAACAAAATACTCTACAATGGCTTCCCGAAATCGTTTATCTGAAAGTAGTTCATGGTAGATCTTCACAAACAATGCATCTGTATTGTCACAGATAGTGGGCTTCTGGCCTGTTGCCTGTCCTATCAATTCAAGTGCAAGTTTATGGAAAGTGTAACCACGTAGTCCTGATATACCCATTCTTTCCGTCAGTTCAGCTGCCGCCTTGTTCGTGTAACTAATTAATAAGATTCTATTCGGGTCAATCCCCTTTTTCTCGATCAAGTATTTTACTTTTCCAACGATCGATGAGGTTTTTCCGCTGCCCGCACTACTAACCACAAGACAATTGTCTTCTTCCGATACGATTGAGCGACGTTGTTGGTTATCGAGAGGATAAGCAAGGCAGTGGTCAAAGAACTCTTTGTTTAGTTCGAGTCGCTTTCCAATCACGGCCTCGTTATGTCTTTTTACAATATGATGAATAGAACCAAAATCGTTTATCAGTTTCGTGATTCGCTCAGAAGGCTCTATATGAAAGAACTCCAGTTTCTTTTTTAATGAGTAGGCTTTTTTAAAGATATCGTTAAAATGATTTGTGATATCTTCTGTCTCTTTTGCAGATATGATATGGTCATCAAAGCTATTATCTATTAGTAACTCCAAATCATCAAAAGTCCTTTCCTGCTCTTTTATTAATCTCTCTCTTGCATTATCATAGCTATAAGGGGATTGGTAAACCGCCAGATTTGATACTTCTTCTTCCAGTTCCTCCGATTTTTTGCTATACTTTTTTCTCATTGACATAAAAGCCATTATGCCAATGAGAAGGAGTGCTATTATTATGGAACAATAAAGAATGTTCATGTGAGAAATATTCACCAATAGAGAATCGGTTTAATTGGTTCAGGTCCCTTTACAATCTTTGCTATAGAATACAAGTGTATCGCTGCTTATATTCCTATTCGATTATTATATGTGTATAATTACATGGGTATAATACCTCTGTTTCCATCTTCCATTGACCATTGGACCTGCCACATTTTACCATCTGTTTGATCAAGGAGAATGAAATTAAACATATTTTGTGTGGGGTGAAGGGTGAAACGTCCGTTCTCAGCAACCTCACTAGAAACAAGGGCATTGTTGTTTAAGACAATCTCGCCACGATTATCGTTGCTGATTGAATACTGTACTTGCCAGATCTTTCCGTTTCGAGTGTCCAATTTTAAGAAGGTCCAAATGTTTTCTGTAGGGAATAATCTGTATCTAACGTTTTCCTTTACCTCTTGTTTAACAGGAGCAATAGGGGTATTTGTGTTCTTACACGAAAAGGATACAAGAACTGCAAATAAGATAATACCTAAAATAATATACTTTTTCATTGGCTCTAAAAAAACAAATGTTATTAGTTCTATGCAAAGATAGTAATTATTTTCGATATTTGAAACAGAAACAAGATAAATTATCGAAAACGAAGGGAACTGCTTTTGAAGGTTGGATTAAAATGGTCATGAAGAGGAGGGTAGTGTAGTGGGGGATACACAAAAAGGGCATGCCCACCGGCATGCCCATAGTAAGTATAATAGGTGTATTAGTCTGTCTGTTAACAGAGACGGCGAGAGCCATCACCGATCACCACGTCATAGACCTTCAGGTCGCGGTTGAACTTTGCCTTGTACTTGGCACGTGCATCAGCGATGAACTTGTCGTACAACTCGTTCTTCACGAGGTTGATGGTACAGCCTCCGAAGCCACCACCCATGATACGGCTACCAGTGACACCGTTCTCCTTGGCTACCTCATTCAGGAAGTCGAGTTCCTCGCAGGATACCTCGTACTCCTTCGACAGTCCTTCGTGGGTCTCGTACATCTTCTTTCCAACGGTCTCGTAGTCGCCTGCCACCAGGGCATCGCAGACTGCCAGCACACGGTCTTTCTCACCAAGAACGAAGTGAGCACGCTTGTAGTCCTCTTCGCCTACCTCGGCGCGAACCTCATCGAGCTGTTCCCAAGTGCAGTCACGCAGTGTCTCGAACTTTCCTTCGGGGTGCTTGGCAGCAATGGCTTTCACCACGTTCTCGCAAGAGTTACGACGGTCGTTGTAGGGCGATCCGGCGAGCTCGTGCTTCACACAGGAGTTCAGGAGAACGAGCTTGTAACCCTTCGGGTCGAAGGGGAAATACTCGAACTCACGACTGCGGCAGTCGAGGCGCATCAGCTTACCAGCCTGTCCGAAGACACTGGCGAACTGATCCATGATACCGCAGTTCACACCGCAATAGTTATGCTCGGTGGCTTGTCCGGCCAGTACCATATCCCACTGACTCACCTTGTTGCCGCCGAAGATATCGTTCAGACCGAAGGCGAAGCAGCTCTCCATAGCAGCCGATGATGACATGCCGGCCCCCAGAGGAACATCACCGGAGAAGGCGATGTTAAATCCCTTCACGGGAACACCTAACTTTTGCATCTCTTTGGCAATGCCATAGATATAGCGTGCCCAGCTGGCTTTCGGACCCTTCGGGTCGCTGAGCTTGAAATCAACACGGTCTTTGAGATCGATAGCGTAGGCCATCACGGTATCTTCCGTTCCATTGGCACGCATCTCTGCCATGATACCACAGTCAACAGCTCCGGGGAAAACGAATCCGCCATTATAGTCGGTGTGCTCACCAATCAGGTTAATACGACCAGGAGAAGCATAAACGTTACCTGTCATACCATCGAAGTGCTTCACGAAGCGACTTCTTACATGATCAATCTTCATCATAAGCTTTTACCTTTTTTGATTATCAAGAGATAACACCGAACTTATAAATAGTCTTCTGCTTATACTGCTGTCCTGGACGGATCACAACGGAGGGGAAGTATGGACGGTTCGGACTATCGGGGAAATGCTGTGCCTCTAAGCATACAGCACTGCGACGTGGGAAGGTCGCTCCATGCTGACCTTTGTAGCCATTCTCGAAGTTACCTGTATAGAGCTGGATTCCCGGCTCTGTGGTAAATACCTCCATGGTACGGCCGCTCTTGGGGTCGGTGATGCGAGCAGCGAAGCTCAGCTCACCTTCCTCTTTCTTGTTGAGTACGTAGCAGTGGTCAAATCCGCTACCGTTCTGAATCTGTTCGTTGTCGGCATTGATATCCTGTCCGAAGGGTTTGGGAGTACGGAAGTCGAAGGGTGTGCCTTCCACTTTCAGGATCTCGCCCGTAGGAATGGATGTCTTGTCGATGGGGAGGAAGAAGTCGGCGTTGATCTCACAAATCTGATCATCAATAGTCGGGGTGGGATCAGCGATACCTGACAATGAGAAGAATCCGTGATTGGTCAGGTTGATGATGGTCTTCTTGTTGGTTGTTGCCATGTAGCCGATGATCAACTCGTTATCATCGCTAAATGTATAGACAACAGTCACTTTCATCTCTCCGGTGAAGCCTTCCTCGAGGTAAGGAGATACGTAGTTGAGGACCAAGGTGTTGTCACTCATCTGGAAGGCATCCCATACCTGGGCATGGAATCCAGCAGGACCGCCGTGGAGGGAATTGGGACCATCGTTCAGCGCGAGGTGGTACTCCTTTCCGTTGAGGGTGAATTTACCATCCTTGATGCGGTTGCCAAAACGTCCGATCAGGGTGGAGAGATAGGGCTCGGCGCCACTGGTGGCAGCCTTGATGTTGTCGTTACCCTGGATCACATTAGCCACATTACCCTCTTTGTCGGGTACCATGATGGCAACGATTGCTCCTCCGTAATTGGTGATTGCTACTTCGTACCCCTGACTGTTCTTCAGGATGTACAGATCGGTATTCTTTCCGTTTATCGTGGTCTGAAAGTCTTCTTTCTTCAGACCACATAAATACTGTGTTTCAGTTGTGCTCATAATATCCAAAGTTTTTAGTTATTGAACATTGTTGCAAAGTAACGAAATTTATTCGAGAATAGCAAACGAAACACCATAAAATAACACAAAGTGAATGTTAAAAACACCTAAACAGCATTTTGTCATCACTTTCCCGTTAAAAAAAACAATGTGAAATGTGGTTACTGAAGGGAGGTGAGAAGGTCGGCTACCACGTAGCTGCTGCCGCCAACGAAGATGAAATCATCGTGACCGGCATCAGACAAGGCCTGTTGATAGGCTTCTGCTACTGTGGGGAAGGCGGTGCCATGCAGGGAATAGAATTCTCCTATGGCCTGTACCTGTTGGGCGGGAATGGCACGGTGACTGCTGGCTTGTGTCCAGTAATAGACGGCATTCTTCGGTAACAGGAGCATCACGGTATGGATGTCTTTGTCATCAACCATTCCGAAGACGATGCGCAGCTGCCGACAGGGCTGTGCGGAGATTTGGGGGGCAAGGTATTGCCATCCTCCGGTATTGTGGCCTGCATCGCAGATAACGAGTGGGGTGGTGCGCAAGGTTTGCCAGCGTCCGGCAAGTCCGGTGAGCTCTGACACTTGTTTCATTCCATTGAGAATGGCCGATGTGGGAATGTGCAGGTCGGTAGATGTCTGCAGGACATGGATGGCACAGAGGATGGTTCGTTTGTTCTTCTGCTGATAGTCACCTTTCAGCTCAAACGACAGCTCGTCGAATGGAAGGGATGACAAGTCGGGATCCTGGAACATGTCCATACGGAACGCCTCAGCCTTGAACAACGGGGCTTGTGCTTGTCGGGCTTTCTCCTCGAACACTGGGGCGGTCTCGGGGGTCGTCTCGCCAATCACCACGGGTACCTGCGGCTTGATGATTCCCGCTTTCTCCCCAGCAATCTTCCCCAAGGTGTCGCCTAAGAACTGGGTGTGGTCGAAGCTGATGTTGGTGATGACGGAGAGGAGTGGGGTGATGATATTGGTGCAGTCGAGTCTTCCGCCTAACCCTACTTCGATGACGGCGATATCCACCTTCTGCTCGGCGAAATAGACAAAGGCCAAGGCGGTGGTCAGTTCAAAGAAAGAGGGCTGTAACGGTTCGAAGAAAGAACGCTCGTTCTTTACGAAGTCAACAACGCGTTTCTTGCTGATACACTTACCGTTAACACGAATTCGTTCACGGAAATCAACAAGGTGGGGAGAGGTGTATAAGCCTACCTTGTAACCAGCAGATTGCAAGATGGCGGCAAGGGTATGCGAACAGGATCCTTTTCCATTGGTGCCCGCTACGTGGATCGTCTTAAAAAAACGATGTGGATGCCCGAAGTGGGCATCCAACGCTTGGGTGTTGCTCAGTCCTTCCTTGTAGGCACCGGCACCGATCTTCTCGAAGGCGGGTGTCACATGAAAGAGATAGGAAACGGTCTGATCGTAGTTCATTACTTAACTGAAATAGTTCCTGAACTTGTCAAAGATGTTCTTCTTCGTAGCACTGTCGCCTTTGAAGTTTTCACTCTGTTGCAGTTCTTCAAGGGCTTTCTTCTCACTCTTGGAGAGTTCCTTCGGCACATAGACGCTGATGTTCACGATGAGGTCACCGGTGTCACGGCCATAGCCCTGTACTTCACGCAGTCCTTTGTCACGCAGACGGAGTGTCTTTCCCGGCTGGGTGCCCGGCTCGATCTTGATCTTCACCTTGGAACCGTCAACGGTGGGAATCTCTGCCGTACCGCCAAGAGCTGCTGTGGGGAAGTCGAGAAGCAGGTTGTATATCAGGTTACTACCATCGCGAACGAAGGTGTCGTTGGGTTCTTCTTCCACAAACACTTGGATATTACCCGGGATGCCGTTGTGGATGCCAGCATTTCCTTTACCGGGAACATTCACCACCATGCCTTCAGCGACACCTGCGGGGATCTTGATCTCCACCACTTCCTCGCCTTTGACGACACCGGTGCCATGACATTCATGGCATTTGTCTTTGATGATGGTACCTTCACCCTGACAGGTGGGGCACACGCTTTGTGACTGCATCATACCGAACAGGCTCTGGGTGGTGCGAGTGACAACCCCGCTGCCATGACAGGTGGGACAAGTCTCACTGCTGCTGCCATGCTCAGCACCTGTACCATGACAGTGCTGACAGGTGATATCTTTCTTTACCTTGAATTTCTTGGTGACACCCGAGGCTACTTCCTGTAATGACAGGCGGACCTTCAAACGAAGATCGGAGCCACGGTGCTGAGCGGGTTGCCGACTGCCGCCACCGAATCCGCCAAAACCGGAGAATCCGCCACGACCGCCAAACACATCTCCGAACATCGAGAATATGTCATCCATGCTGAAACCGCCACCGGAGAATCCACCGAATCCGCCCATGTTCGGACCATCGAATCCGAACTGATCGTACTGCTGTCGTTTCTGGGGATCGTGGAGAACATCGTAGGCTTCGGCCGCCTCCTTGAATTTCTCTTCGGCTTCCTTACTGCCGGGGTTCCTGTCGGGATGGTATTTGATGGCTATCTTGCGATAGGCCTTCTTGATCTCGTCCTCGCTGGCATTCTTGTCAACGCCAAGCACCTCATAGTAGTCTCGTTTTGCCATTTAATTATCTTTGAACTTTGAACTTATTGTCCTACTGCCACTTTGGCATGACGAATTACCTTGTCGTTCAGCATATAACCCGTCTGAACACAGTCGATAACCATACCTTTCTTATCGTCACCCATGCCGGGAACCATGGCAATTGCTTCGTGGTAGTCAACATCGAAAGGTTTCTCCTCGGTCTCGATCTTCTTCACGCCCAGTCCTTCGAGCGTTTTCACGAACTTATGGAAAATCAGTTCCATACCTTGTTTGATGGCTTCGGGATCATCGGTCGTATCTGCCAGGGCACGCTCGAAGTCATCCAGCACGGGTAGGATGGCTGTGATGGTCTTCTCTCCACCGTTGAGGATCAGTTCAGCTTTCTCTTTGATGGTACGCTTGCGATAGTTCTCGAATTCAGCCCGTGCTCTCAGGTACTGGTCTTTCAACTGGGCAATCTCTTCCTCAGCTTTTTCCAACGGAGTCTTCTCCTCGGCTTCTTCCTGATTCTCTTCCTGATTCTGAGTCTCGGTCTCTTCGGCAGTAACGGTCTCTTCCGTCTCCTGTTCGTTCAACTCCTGCTCGTTGGCGGTATTCTCTGCGTTTCCGTCTTCGATATTGATTTTCTTTTCTTCGCTCATAACTTTAGACTTTTTGTTCTTTTTAAACCACATTACAAATACCGTGCCAGATTATTCGTACATTTTTGCTTTCTGTTCCTTGATGGAGCTGTCGTAGATATAGTCGTCGTATGTCATCAACTTGTCAATCGTACCTTTCGGTGTCAACTCGATGATACGGTCGGCCACGGTATTAATGAACTCATGGTCGTGGGAGGCAAAGAGAATATTACCCTTGAACTGGATCAGGTTGTTGTTGAAAGCCTGGATCGACTCCAAGTCGAGGTGGTTGGTAGGAGTATCGAGGATCAGACAGTTGGCATTTCTCAGTTGCATACGGGCAATCATACAGCGCATCTTCTCACCACCGGAGAGCACGTTCACTTTCTTCTCCACTTCCTCCTGCTTGAACAGCATCCTTCCTAAGTAGCCTTTCATGGTCACCTCATTGCCAACACCATATTGTGACAGCCAGTCAACCAAATTCAGGTCGCTTTTGAAGAACTCTGTATTGTCCAAGGGGAGGTATGCGGTGGTGATGGTCACACCCCATTTGTAGGTTCCTGCTTCTGCTTCACGATTACCATTGATGATCTCGAACAGGGCGGTCATGGCCTTAGGGTTGTGGGAGAGGAAGACGGTTTTCTGACCTTTCTCGATATTGAACGAGACGTTATCGAAGAGCACCGTGCCATCGGCATCCACGGCTTTCAGTCCTTCCACCTCCAGGATCTGGTTACCCGGCTCACGTTCCATCTGGAAGATGATGCCCGGATATTTACGGCTCGATGGACGGATCTCCTCCACGTTCAGCTTCTCCAGCATTTTCTTGCGGGAGGTCGTCTGCTTGGATTTTGCCACATTGGCAGAGAAACGACGGATAAACTCTTCCAGCTGCTTGCGCTTTTCCTCAGCTTTCAAACGCTGATTCTGTGCCTGACGGAGGGCTAACTGGGAACTCTCGTACCAGAACGAATAGTTTCCTGAGAATACGGTTACCTTTCCGAAATCGATATCAACGGTCTGGGTGGAAACGGCATCAAGGAAGTGACGGTCGTGGGATACGACGAGCACACACTGTTCCAGACTACTCAGATATTCCTCCAGCCACTGTACGGTATCCAGGTCAAGGTCGTTGGTGGGCTCATCGAGCAAGAGGTTGTCTGGATGACCGAAGAGAGCCTTGGCCAGCATCACACGTACCTTCTCGTTGTTCGACAGCTCAGCCATCATCTTGTAATGCTGCTCCTCTTTCACACCGAGGTTCTGCAACAGCTGGGCAGCCTCGCTTTCTGCCTCCCATCCGTTCATCTCCGCGAACTTCAGTTCCAGATCGGCAGCAAGGTTCCCGTCTTCTTCGCTCATCTCCTCCTTGGCATAGAGAGCCTCACGTTCCTTCATGTTCTGCCACAGGGGCTGGTGCCCCATCAGAACAGTGTCCATGACGGTGAACTCATCGAACTTGAAGTGGTCCTGGTCGAGGACAGAGAGACGTTCACCTGCTCCCAGCTCCACAGTACCTTTGTTGGGTTCCAGTTCACCGCTGATGGCTTTCAGAAGGGTTGACTTTCCTGCTCCGTTAGCACCAATCACACCGTAGATGTTGCCACTGGTGAACTTGATGTTCACATCTTTATACAGTACACGTTTGCCAAATTGAATGGCGATATTTGTCAGTGTTATCATTTGTTTTTACCTTAAATTTGATTTTTGTCGCAAAGATACGAAAAGTCAGGCGAAGAACAAAACAAACCGTTTGTTTTTCTTCCGAGACCGAGTAACTTCGTAGTTTATACCGCAGAGATACAATAAACAATCGTGAGAGACGGAAGGTCAGGAAGCTTTTTTCCTGAGATAGTTCCTGACGATGAGAAAAACGATGCCGATACCCACCAAACCAATAATGGTCCATTTGATATAATCACCATATTCCATGATCTTATCGTTCAATTCACTCTCGGGGACGATGGAGTGGAGATACCAGCCTAAAGCAGCGAGAATGATGTTCCATACACCAGCACCGATGGTGGTATAAAGCAGGAAAGTATGATAAGGCATCTTGGCCAGACCGGCAGGCAGGGATATGAGATGGCGGATACCTGGAATCAGTCGTCCTGTAATAGTAGCCACCTTTCCGTGATCATAGAAATACTTCTCACTGCGTTCCACCTTCTGCTGATTGAGCAGACAAAGCTTTCCTAATTTGCTGTTGGCGAATTTATAAATGACAGGTCGTCCCACGAAGTAAGCCACGACATAGTTGATGGTAGCACCGAGGTCAGCACCCAACGTGGCAAAAAGAATCACTAACCATACGTTCAGGTTGCCTCCTGCGGCATGGTAGGCAGCAGGACTTACAACCAGTTCAGATGGAACGGGTATGACGGTGCTTTCAAGCATCATCAGAAAAAATACCGTTCCATAGTTTAAGTTTCCTAATAAAGATGTTATCCAGTTCATCAAAAACAATTATTATTGATCCTCCTCTTCTGCCTCGTCCTCAAACTCTTTTTTTAACTTACTTGCGTATTTCACCTCTAAACGGAGTCGGCTACGCATCAACATCAATTCCAATTTATTTCCCTCATGGTCATCTATCTTATCAACAAACGACAATGCCTCCTCGTATTTCCCATCTGCTTCCAAAAGGAGGGCAATATCCCTATAAACGTAATAGAGGGGAACCACCACCCGATATTCAGGGTACTTCTCCAGCAAGCGAGAAGATTCAAGGAGAGCGTCCAAAGCCTCTTTCTCCTTTTCCATCTCCAGCAGACATTTTGCTTGGTAGTACAAGCAACCTCCATCATCTGGTAGCTGTTGGCTATAACGCTTGAAGAATTTCAATGCCTCTGGGTAGTTATCCATCATAAACATGATGTTTCCTTTGAGGAAGAGGGCGACTTCGTCTTCCGGATTGATGGCAAGCGCATAGTCGCAATTGGTGGATGCCTCACTGAATTTCTCACTTCCGTACTGACTATGTGCCAAGCCTTCCCAGTATCTGGCCACATGGGGATTCTTATCGATCAGTTTCTGAAAGACCTTCTCACTTTTAACAAACTTGCCTTCAGCGAGAATGATATGTCCATAAAGCTCGAGATAGTCGTTCTTGTCATGGTTTTTCACCTTTTCCATCCAGTAACGAGCATAATTGTACTGGCCGGCATGGTAGAAAGCCCATGCGATGCTGAGTGCTTGGGCATCTTTTTCCTCTGCCTCCAAAGGCATCTCCTTGTACACCTTTTTGAAGGCGTTGTTGGCCTCTTTATACCGTTTGTCTGTAATCAAAAGGAAAGAGGAAACATAGGATCGGGCATCTTCATCCATCAGCTCATGTTCCTCCAACATGGTCCGAATCTCCTCTGTGTTCTTGTGCTGTTTGAGAAGCACATGGATTTTGAGGACAAGCATGTCGACAGAGTCTGGGTAGAAACTCAGGCCCTCGTTTAACACGGATAAGGCTTTCTCGGTCTTGTCGGAGAAATAGTAGTAGGATGCAAGACAGCAATATTCAGTGGAACAGAAGACACAAGTTTCTTGCTCGTGCTCACATGTCTCGTACTTATTGAGAAGTTCCTTGAACTCTTTTGTGTAATAATAATCTGCGCTAATCATTTATTCTGCTTTGCCCATGTGTCTTTTAGACCCACGGTTTTGTTGAAAACCAGATGTTCAGGTGTGCTGTCGGGATCAGCCATGAAATAGCCGATGCGCTGGAACTGCAAATACTCTCCAGCTTGACGATCAGCGGCATATTCCTCAACATAACAAGTGTCGATAATCGTTAGTGACTCGGGGTTGAGTAACTCGCGGAAGTCGCGTTCGTCAGCTCCGGGGTTCTCTACGTTGAACAGGCGATCGTAGATTCTTACCTCAGCCTTCTTGCAATGATTGGCGCTTACCCAGTGTAAGGTCTTGCCTTTAATCTTACGGTTGGCACCAGGCATGCCGCTGCGGGTTTCAGGATCGTAGGTGGCGTAGATAGTGGTAACATTCCCTTCTGCATCTTTGTCGCAGGGATGCTCCTCATCGCATTTGATGATGTATCCATTCTTCAGGCGTACCTCCTTGCCAGGAGCCAGACGCATGTATTTCTTCTCGGCAACCTCCATGAAGTCGTCGCGCTCGATCCACAGGTTTCTGCTGAAGGTGATTGTGTGTGTGCCGTCAGCCTCGTTCTCGGGATTGTTTACTGCAGTCATTTCCTCAGTCTTGTCTTCCGGATAGTTGGTGATAACCAGTTTCACGGGGTTCAGCACGGCAGAGACACGGGTACTGCGGGCATTGAGGTCATCACGGACGGCAGCCTCTAACAAGGCTACGTCGTTCAAGGCGTCGAACTTCGTATAACCAATGCTGTCGATGAACTTGCGGATGCTCTCTGGAGAATAGCCGCGACGACGCATGCCACAAACAGTAGGCATACGGGGATCATCCCATCCTGCTACCAGGTGCTCATCCACCAAAGCTTTGAGCTTGCGCTTGGACATAACCGTATAAGTCATGTTCAGACGATTGAACTCAATCTGTCGTGGACGGTATTCCTTCTGGTTCTGCATCTCTTGCAGCTCATCAATGAAATGGTCGTATAGCGGACGGTGAGGTACGAACTCCAATGTGCAGATGGAGTGGGTCACCCCCTCGAAATAGTCGCTCTGTCCATGTGCAAAATCATACATGGGATAGGCGTGCCACTGGGTACCCGTACGGTGGTGGGGGGTATGGATGATGCGATAGATAATCGGATCACGGAAGTGCATATTCGGGTTCGCCATGTCGAGCTTGGCACGGAGAACCATACTTCCTTCCACGGCCTCTGGGGTATTCATCTGACGGAACAAACGAAGGTTCTCTTCCACGGGACGGTCACGATAGGGAGAGGCCACACCAGGCTGCGTGGGCGTTCCCTTCTGCTCGGCAATCTGCTCACTTGTCTGCTCGTCAACATACGCCTTGCCGTTCTCAATCATCCAGATGGCAAAATCCCACAGCTGCTGGAAGTAGTCGCTGGCATAATAAAGGTTTCCCCACTTGAATCCAAGCCACTGGATATCGTGTAGGATCGAGTCAACATACTCGGTGTCTTCCTTCGAGGGATTCGTATCATCGAAACGAAGGTTACAGACACCGTTGTAGCGTTCGGCAATCCCGAAATCCATGCAGATGGCTTTGGCGTGACCAATATGCAGGTATCCGTTAGGCTCCGGAGGGAATCGGGTCTGGATTCTTCCTCCGTTCTTACCTTCTGCGAGATCTTCTTCCACAAACTGTTCAACGAAGCTTAGGCTTTTCTTCACCTCGTTGTTGTTCTCTTTTATTTCTGCCATAATCAAAGTTTTTTATTTTGTGCGCAAAGGTACAACAAATCTGTGAGAAATAGGCATGACCAGACTAAAAAATACTTTTTTATTAATTTTAATTAGAAAAGGAAGGGGTGGGGAAGGGAAGAAACTACGAATAATAAAATATGTTATGAAACATATAAAAATATTTGTTTTGTCGAAAAAATGGCTGTACCTTTGCCAACGTTATCCTGAATACAATCTTTTTACCTTAAAAAAGCTAATACCTATTTGAGATAAATGCCTACCTCTGCGAAGAGCTGGGCATTTTTTTGTTGTCTATCATTGTCATACATTTTGAGAATTCATGTTTTTTTCGTATTTTTGCAAACCAAATGTTTCAAGATGAAAGTGAATAGACAAACGTTCGAAGGGGTGATGACCCCCGTTTACATTCTGGAAGAAGACCTGCTGCGTGATAACCTGAAACTGATTGCTCGGGTTGCCGCAGAAGCTGACATAGAGATAATTCTTGCCTTCAAGGCCTTTGCCTTGTGGAAAACGTTCCCTATCTTCCGAGAGTATATCCATGCTACCACAGCCAGTTCGTTGTTTGAGGCCCGTTTGGCAGCAGAGGAATTCGAAAGTAAGGCGCACACTTACTCTCCCGCTTATACCGATGGGGAATTTGATGAGATTGTGCGCTGCTCCAGTCATCTCACTTTCAATTCTCTCAGTCAGTATGAGCGTTTCCATCAACGGGCTCAGGGTATCTCCCTCGGCCTGCGGATCAATCCTGAATATTCTGAGGTAGAAACGTTGTTGTACAACCCTTGTGCTCCAGGAACCCGTTTTGGGGTGAGTGCTGATCGTTTGCCCGACCTGTTACCTGAAGATATAGAGGGATTCCATTGCCACTGTCATTGTGAGAGTGGCGACGATGTGTTTGAACGTACACTTGTGCATATCGAGGAGAAGTTTTCACGATGGTTCCCCCAACTGAAGTGGATTAACTTCGGAGGAGGGCATTTGATGACTCGTAAGGACTATGACGTCATACACCTTATTAATATATTAAAAGACTTCAAGTCTCGATACCCCCACATGAAAGTGATTATGGAACCCGGTAGTGCCTTTGGCTGGCAGACGGGTCCGTTGGTGTCAGAGGTGGTTGACGTGGTGGAGGACAAAGGTATCCGTACGGCTATCCTCAACGTGAGTTTTACATGTCACATGCCAGATTGTCTGGAGATGCCTTACATGCCAGCGGTGAGAGGAGCAGAGGCCATTGAGGAATCGGACCGTCCCTCCCCATATGCCCATGTCTATCGTCTGGGAGGAAATAGTTGTCTGAGCGGTGACTTCTTAGGGTACTGGGCCTTTGATCATGAGCTGACGATAGGGGAGCGCATCATCTTTGAGGATATGCTCCATTACACAACTGTGAAGACGACAATGTTCAATGGCATCTCCCATCCGTCGTTAGCCTTGCTGCGAAGCAACGGTGAACTGGAGATGTTGCGGATATTCGGTTATGAAGACTACAAAAATCGCATGGATTGAAAAAAAAACCGAAAAAGTTTTTGGCGATTCAGAAAAAAGCATTACCTTTGCATCCGCAATCGAGAGAGATATGCTTTAGATGCGGTTTTTTTATTCAAACATGTGCAAAAACTTACGGTTTTGCCGAGTGTTTCTGAAAAGGCCGATCGTCTGAATAATAAGCGGAAATAGCTCAGTTGGTAGAGCACAACCTTGCCAAGGTTGGGGTCGCGGGTCCGAGTCCCGTTTTCCGCTCAACATTCTGAATGACAACGAAGGATAAGTCATTGATTTGTCCGGGTACATGCCCAGGTGGCGGAATTGGTAGACGCGCACGTTTCAGGTGCGTGTGCCGCAAGGTGTGCAGGTTCGAGTCCTGTTCTGGGCACTACGTCATTCAGAATGATTTTTGTTGGAGAGGTGGCGGAATTGGTAGACGCGCTACTTTGAGGGGGTAGTGTCAAGTGCGACGTGGGAGTTCGAGTCTCCTCCTCTTCACCAAGATACGCGGAAATAGCTCAGTTGGTAGAGCACAACCTTGCCAAGGTTGGGGTCGCGGGTCCGAGTCCCGTTTTCCGCTCTTTTATTGTTAGGTTTTCCCTTGATTGGAAACACATGTAGGATCATCGAAAAACAAACCTAAATGAATTTATATTTAAGATATTTTGATAACGAGACATTAGTTTCTAATGTCGATGATGCTGTTAATTTCTTGAAGTCTATTCCAGAGATTGGTATGACTCCTGAACTGGAAGCAGATGTGCGTGACTATGTCGGGAGTGAAGTTTTCTATCCCAAAAGATATAAGGTGCGTCCTCGGGTGTATTTTATCATCATCAAGACTGAGGCCGCAACCATGATGGACTTCAAGCAGAAAAAGGCATTGCGCGTTCCTGCCAATGAAGGGGACCATCGTGAAGTCGTTCCTCCAACGGTAGCCCGTTTGAGTGAGAAACGCGAAGGATGGTACGAGGCGTCCCTTCTTTTCAAGAGAGTAGTACTTATCCCTGCTACTGGGAAACATGAATATCGTGATACCCAGTTTGTGGCCAATGTAAAAGCTCTCAGCGGACAGGATGCCTATAACCGTATAGTGGAACACCTGCGTGAACGTGTTGACAACCGTAGTCAGTTCCCTTCAGCCAAAGGAAAGAACTTTAAGTTCAAGTATTTAGGCATGTGGAAATAATAATCAAGAACTATTTAATTCCCCAAAACAATGAATAAGGTTATGCTTATAGGAAATGTCGGTAAGGATCCCGACGTGAGGTATTACGAGCAAGATCAGGCTGTTGCTCAACTTCGATTGGCAACGACCGAGAAAGGCTATACCTTGCAAAATGGTACACAGGTGCCCGACAGAACAGATTGGCATAATGTCGTTTTCTATCGTGGCTTGGCAAAGGTTGTCGAGAAATACGTACATAAGGGAGATAAACTATATGTGGAGGGAAGGATCCGGTATCGCAGCTATGATGACCAGAAAGGTATCAGACAGTATGTTACTGAGATCATTGCCGAGAACATGGAGATGCTCACTCCCAAGCAAAGCAGTCACGTCGATCAGTCGGGTATGGTGTCGGATGTACCTGTGCAGGCTGATGAGACAAATGACAGATTGCCTTTTTAACGTATGGATTTATCTTTTCTTACAGCGCTTTCCGATTCCGTCGAATTCTTACCGTTGACGACGGGTGCTATCATAGCAGCCATCTTGGCTGCTTTCTTGCTTATTGTATCTGGCTTTGCCAGTGGATCGGAAATAGCTATCTTCAGTTTGTCTCCTACCGATGTAGCAGAACTTGACCCTGATAAACGTCCTTCCGACAAGAATGTGCAGGCTCTCAGGGAAGATTCAGAACGGACGCTTGCAACGATCCTGATTGCCAATAACTTTGTGAATGTCACCATCATTATGCTGTGCAATTATTTCTTTGCACAGATAATGGTTTTTAAGCAGGTATGGATGGAGTTCTTGTGCATCACCGTTCTGCTCACTTTCCTTCTCCTGCTCTTTGGAGAGATTATGCCGAAGATCTTTGCTCGTCAGAACCCGTTGAAGTTCTGTCGTCGTGTTTCCAGTGGCATCTTGTTCCTTAAAAAACTGTTCTGGCCTTTGGAAAGCATACTTCTCCGTAGTGGAATCTTGGCAGAGAAGGTGATCCAAAAAGAGAATCATGTGCTGAGCGTGGATGATCTGGAACAGGCGCTGGAACTGACTGATAAGGAAGAGATCAAAGACGACCAGCGTATGTTGCAAGGCATTATCCGTTTTGGTGATGAAACGGTGAAGGAGGTGATGACCAGTAGGCAGGATGTTGTTGATCTAGATATCAAGACTTCGTTTAGGGATGTGTTGAAGTGTATTGTGGAGAACAACTACAGCCGTATTCCCATCTATCAGAATAATTCCGATAATATCCGGGGCGTGCTGTACATCAAAGACTTACTCCCGCATCTTGGCAAGCCCGCCACGTTCCGTTGGCAGAGTCTGATCCGTCCCCCTTATTTCGTTCCTGAAACCAAGAAGATTGATGATCTGCTCCGGGAGTTCCAGGAGAACAAAGTTCATATCGCCATCGTTGTGGATGAGTTTGGCGGTACCAGTGGTATCGTGACCTTGGAGGATATTCTAGAAGAGATTGTTGGAGAGATCAACGATGAGTATGACGAGGAAGAGAAAACTTTCACCCGCCTGAACAAGAATACCTATGTATTTGAAGGAAAGACATTGCTGAGTGACTTCTGCCGGATCCTTGAGGTGGATGATGATGAGTTTGCTGAGATAGAAGGAGATGCTGATACCCTTGCTGGTTTGTTGCTGGAGATTAAAGGTGATTTCCCGGAGATCCATGAGAAACTGGAATTCCGCAACTATCTCTTTGAGATCCTTGAACTGGAGGAACGTCGTATCTCACGGGTGAAAGTGGTTGTCAGGGAACAAAACGCCCCCCATGCAAATACCGATAAGTGATGCCATTACTTAGAGTCGATCGTATAGGTGATGATGTATGGCTGGGATTATGGGAGATGAGTGAGCATCCTTCGTTTCAGCCGGATTTGTACCGGGAGGCTTGTCTGCGCTATAAATCCGAGGGGCGACAGCGGGAATATGTCTGTGTCAGGGCTTTGCTCCATAAGATGATGGGTGATGACGCATTGACGATTGATCATCATGAGAGTGGAAAGCCTGTCCTCTCCAACGGCTGGCATATCAGCATCAGTCATACCAAGGGCTACTGTGCTGTGATGGTTTCTCCCCGTCATCGGGTAGGAATCGATATAGAATATGTTAGCAACCGCGTCTCACGCATCAGTCATAAATTCATGCGTTCTGACGAGCATGCTGATACCATACAAGGTCAGCTGTTACACTGGTGTGTCAAGGAAACGCTTTATAAACTATTCTCCGAAGAGAATCTTGGATATGAAGAGATGCGCTTGCTTCCCTTTGAGATGGAGGAGCACGGACAAGTGTCGGTGGAGAACCTACGAGATGGTATTTTGATAGATGTGTCTTATTTAATCACTCCCTTTTTTGTGTTTACTTGGGCGATTATTTGTTCAGATTAGTAAGGAAATTGGAAAATTTAATGTTTTTTATAGTTCTGGCTTAAAAAAAAAAGCTAATAATGATGGTACATTGAATTTTTCATTGTATCTTTGCATCACAAACAAGAGACAATTAATTAAGGATTAGTTTTTTTTAGTGGTTAATTTAGTTTTAGTAAGTATGCGAAAGGAGTTTGTCGAGATGACAAACTCCTTTTTTATTTTTCACCGTTCTTCTTCCAGTTCTTGCTCCGGTTCTGGTTGCCGCCTTTTCTCTCTCCCTTGCCTTTCTTTTCAACCTTACTTTTGCTACTGCGCTCTTTTCCATGACGATGGAAAACAGCACGTGGTGATTTCTTGTGCATCGGTTTGTATTCAGGACCTTCCATCCCATTGGGGAGTGGAATTTTCTCGACGGTCTTACCGAGGAACTTTTCGATCTCGATAAAGTCGCGGATTTCCCATCCACGTACCAGGGTGATGGCATTACCATCGCGCTCCGCACGAGCCGTACGTCCGATGCGGTGGACATAGTCCTCGCAGTCGTGAGGAACATCGTAGTTGATAACCGTGGCAATGTCATCGATGTCGATGCCACGTGCTACGATGTCGGTAGCTACCAGCACATCGATCTGTCCGCTTTTGAAGCGATACATCACCTCGTCACGTTCCGCTTGTGACAGATCTGAGTGCATCTCTCCACTGCTCACATGCATGGCGATGAGGGCACGGTTAATGTCCTTCACTTTCAGCTTACTACTTGAGAAGATAATCACTCGCTTCAGTTCGTTGTTCTTAAAGAGATGGTGGAGGATTTTGAGCTTTTGTGTCTCATGACAAACATACGCCATCTGGTGAATCTTCTCTGCCGGTTTGCTGACGGCGAGTTTCACAATGGCCGGATTCTTCAATAATGTCTTGGCCAGCTGTTCTATCTTTGTGGGCATCGTAGCAGAGAACATGATGGTTTGACAATTCTCTGGCAGTAGCTTCGCAATGGACAGGATATCCTCGCTGAATCCCATGTCGAGCATCCTGTCAGCCTCGTCGAGGACGAAGAAAGATACCTGACTCAGATCAACGTTTCCCATGGTGATATGACTGCGCAGTCGCCCTGGGGTGGCAATGACCACATCAGCTCCCATTTTCATGCTCTTAAACTCCTGATCGTAACGGTTCCCGTCGTTTCCTCCATAAACAGCCACGCTGCTCACGGATGGCATATAATAAGAGAAGCCCTGCATGGCCTGGTCGATTTGTTGTGCCAGTTCACGGGTTGGACTCATAATGACACAGTTGATGGCATTCTCAGGGAACCTCTTCTCTTCACCATTTATAAAGATACTCCCGTCGTCGAGCATACTCAGGATCGGCAACAGGTAGGCGGCAGTTTTGCCTGTACCTGTCTGTGCCACACCAAGAAGGTCCTTTCCTTTCAATATCTCAGGTATGCACTTCTCCTGCACTGGCGTGCATGTCGTGAAGTTCATGGCATCCAGTGCATCCAGCGCGTTATCATTTAAATCTAAATCGTAAAAATCCATTTCTTCTTTTTCTCAATCATCGATGGTTTAATTGGGTGCCTTCCGATAGCAGAAATAGGCAATGAAGGCGAATATGATGTTGGGTATCCAAGCTGCCAGCATGGGAGGTGTGTTCGCATTGATGGCGAAGGTTGCCGATACCGTTTGTAGCATGATATAGCCAAAGCTCAGGGCAAGACCGATACCTAAATACAATCCCATTCCTCCTTTGCGTTTCCTGGATGAGAGCGACACACCGATCGTCGTCAGGATAAAGGAGGCGAATGACGAGGCGATGCGTTTATGATACTCTACCTCGTATTGTACCACGTTGCTTGATCCGCGGTCGATCTGCTTGTTGATATATTCCTTCAGCTGTGGACTGGTAAAAGTCTCCTGTTGTCCCTTGGAGAACACCAGGTCGGTAGGTTCCATCATGATCAGTGTATCGATACGTGCTCCGCTGGTGATCTTTTCTTTCAGTCCTCTCAACTCACGGATGCGCCACGTTGAGGCTTTCCAGTGATACTTCGAGTCGCTGATGGTGTCGTATTGAATCTCCTGGGCCGTCATGTGACTCACCAGTTTCTTGTTCTCGAACTTATCCAAACAGAAGCCGTATCCTCTTTTGACCGTATTGTCGTAATGTTGAATATAGGCGATGATGCCTTTTCCCACTTGCAGCTGCACATTCTCTGCCGACGTATTCTTTTTCTTGTTTTTGTAGAGAGTCTCGAAGTTCTGTCTGACCACCGTTCCTTTGGGGATAACATACGAGCCCAGATAGAACGTCATAATAGAGATCAGGGCAGCGGAGATCATATATGGACGCATTAGTCGTTTGAAGCTCACACCTGCTGCCAGCATTGAGATGATTTCTGAGTTTCCCGCCAGCTTCGAGGTAAAGAAGATCACGGCGATGAAGACGAACAACGGACTGAACAGGTTGGCAAAATAGGGTACGAAGTTCGCATAGTAGTCGAAAACGATGGCCCTCAGCGGTGCATGATATTGCGTGAACTTGGCCAGGTTCTCATTGATGTCAAAGACAATAGAGATACTGATGATCAGGGCGATGGCAAAGAAATAGGTTCCGATGAACTTCCGGATGATATACCTGTCGAGGATCTTGATATGGCGGAAGGGATTCAGCACCTTCATCCAAGCCATCTTTTCGGATATCTTCCTGCATGCACGTTTCAGCCAATGCCAGGCAGCTAACAGCCAGGCGAGATGCTTGTGCATCCACCTGCCGGCTTTCAGCCATCTGCGGCGTTTTCTTATCTTTGCGTATTCCATGCTTCCTTATTTATTCGAAATCAGCGGTCATACCCGTCTTCCCAGGTCATCGATGACACTTCGTTTCCATGTTGTAAAATCACCTTGCTCGATATGCTGTCGTGCATCGGTCACCAGTCGGAGGTAGAACGCGAGGTTATGAATACTGGCAATCTGCATAGCCAGCAGCTCCTGTGCTTTGAACAGATGATGCAGATAAGCCTTGGAGTGGATGCGGTCGATGTCACAGCCATCAGGATCGATGGGGGAGAAGTCCTTCTCCCATTTCTTGTTGCGCATGTTCATCGTACCCTGATAGGTGAAGAGCATGGCATTCCGTCCATTGCGGGTAGGCATCACGCAGTCGAACATATCCACTCCGCGTTCGATGGCTTCGAGGATATTCTGTGGCGTTCCCACTCCCATCAGGTAACGGGGCTTGTCTTTCGGCAGGATCTCGTTCACCACCTCGATCATCTCGTACATCACCTCGGTGGGCTCACCAACAGCCAGTCCGCCGATGGCATTACCGTCAGCTCCTTTGTCAGCTACCTGTTTTGCAGCTTCCTGCCTCAGGTCTTTATAGGTACATCCTTGTACGATAGGGAACAGACTCTGCGGATAGCCATAGAGCGGTTCCGTTTCCTGGAAGCGCTTCAAGCAGCGGTCGAGCCAGTGCTGTGTCAGCTCCAGACTCTTCTTCGCATATTGGTAATCACTCTGTCCGGGGGGACATTCGTCCAAGGCCATCATGATATCGGCACCGATCACCCTTTCCGTGTCCATCACGTTCTCCGGTGTGAAGAAATGCTTCGAGCCATCGATATGGGAACGGAACTCGCATCCCTCCCTGCTCAGCCTACGGATTCCTGTCAGTGAGAACACCTGGAAACCACCGCTGTCGGTAAGGATGGGGCGGTCCCATGTATTGAACTGATGAAGTCCACCCGCACTCCGTAGCACGTCGAGTCCTGGTCGCAGGTACAGGTGGTAGGTGTTTCCTAAGATAATCTGTGCCTTTACCTGTTCGCGCAGTTCCTGAAAGTGCACACCTTTCACTGATCCTGCCGTTCCCACGGGCATGAAGATTGGTGTCTTGATCTGTCCGTGAGCCGTGGTGATCAGTCCGCTGCGTGCCTCACTGGCATTGTCGGTATGTTGAACTTCGAATGTCATCCTACTTTCTTTTCCTCTTCAATGTCAAAGGTCACGGGGTTCTTCACTTTCTCGTTGGTGAGGGCGAAGTCCCAGACGTCTTGCACATTCTCCACATAATGGAAGGTCACTCCTTGGAGATATACTTCTGGAATCTCATCGATATCTTTCTTGTTGTCGCGGCACATGATAATATCTGTGATGCCGGCACGTTTGGCGGCAAGGATTTTCTCCTTGATGCCACCTACGGGCAGTACCTTTCCACGCAACGTGATCTCACCAGTCATGGCGGTGTTCTTACGAACTTTCCGCTGGGTGAGGGCAGAGGCAATGGAGGTGGCTATGGTGATACCTGCCGACGGACCATCTTTCGGTGTGGCACCTTCGGGCACATGGATATGGATATTCCAATTGTCGAAAATGCGGTAGTCGATGGCTAAGGTGTTGGCATGTGCCTTGATATATTCAAGGGCCAGCACTGCCGACTCTTTCATCACGTCACCAAGGTTACCGGTCAGTGTCAGCTTCGAGCCCTTGCCTTTGCTCAGACTGGTCTCGATGAATAGGATTTCTCCGCCCACACTCGTCCATGCCAGTCCTGTCACCACGCCGGCATAGTCGTTTCCTTGGTAGATGTCACGGTAGAAAGGTGGTTTCCCTAACAGTCCCTCGATCTCATTCGGTGTAATCTTTTCATACGGAAGAATCAGGTCTTTTGCCTTGGCGAAGGCCAATTTGCGCAGTGCCTTGTTGATCTGCTTCTCCAGCTGACGCACACCACTCTCACGGGTATATTGTTCGATGATCTTCTCGATGGCACTCTTGTTGAAGGCCAGTCGTTTCTCTTTCAGCAATCCGGTGTTCTCTTTCTCCTTCGGAATGAGATGCCGCTTGGCAATTTCGATTTTCTCCTCGGTGATATATCCGCTCACCTCAATCACCTCCATGCGGTCGAGCAGGGGACGTGGAATGGTGTTCAGGTCGTTCGCGGTAGCGATGAAGAGCACCTTACTCAGGTCGTAGTCCACATCGAGGTAGTTATCGTGGAAGGCGGAATTCTGTTCGGGGTCTAGTACCTCTAGCAGTGCCGATGACGGATCTCCGTTGATGGTGTTCTGTGTCACTTTGTCGATCTCGTCGAGAATGAAGACAGGATTCGAGGAGCCTGCTTTCTGGATGGCTTTGATGATTCTGCCGGGCATGGCACCTACATACGTACGGCGATGACCGCGGATTTCCGACTCATCGTGCATGCCGCCCAAGGAGATGCGCACATATTTGCGCTTCATGGCCTCGGCGATGCTCTTACCTAAAGAAGTCTTTCCGACTCCCGGAGGACCGTAGAGGCAAATGATGGGTGACTTCAGGTCTCCGCGCAGACTCAGCACGGCCATGTATTCCAGGATTCGCTCCTTCACCTTCTCCATACCATAGTGGTCTTTGTCGAGAATCTTCTGTGCACGTTTCAGGTTCAGGTCATCACTGGTATATTCGCCCCATGGAAGGTTCACCATGGTCTGTAGGTAGTTCAGCTGCACGCTGTATTCCGGCCCTTGCGGGTTCAGCAGGTCCAGTTTGTCAATCTCCTTGAAGAAGGTGGCATTGATCTCCTCGCTCCATTTCTTCTTCGCAGCCTTCTCCAGCAGTTCCTTACGCTCGGGTGATCCTTCACCGTTGCCCAGTTCCTCTTTGATATTCCTGATCTGCTGTTGCAGGAAATACTCTCGTTGCTGCTCGTCAAGATCCTCACGGGTACGACTGCGGATATCCTGTTTCAGCTCCTCCAGCTGCAGCTCACGGTGCATGATGCGCAGCACCTTGATCACGCGCTCTTTCAGGTTCGGTTCCTCCAGCAACTGGATTTTCTCTTCAATTTCAAAGGGCATGCTCGAACAGATGAAGTTCAGCATCACCACATGGTTGTTGATGTTCTGTATGGCAAACTGCGCCTCGTCGGGAATGTCCTCGTTCTGCTTGATATAGTCGATGCCAGCCTTGCGAAGGTCGTCGATGGCTGTGACGAACTCCTTGTCGTTATCGTCAGGGATAATTTCCGGAGCCAGATGCACCTCACCTCTGAGGTAAGGACGAATGCGCCTCATCTCCATCAACTGACAGCGCCCCAAACCCTGGACAATCACGGTCACGTTGTTGCCCGGGTTTGGCATTTCCAGTACACGGATCAGTTTGGCGAAGACACCATATTCATATAAATCGTCCTTTGTTGGATTCTCTACATCTGCGTTCTTCTGAGAGAAGACGGCGAAGATCGCATCTTCCTTATTCTTGAGATAGTCGATTAAATTCAGACTGACAGACCTTCCGATTAGGATGGGGGATACCACTCCTGGAAACAAGATCAGGTTGCGAGTGGCCAGTATGGGCACATCGCCGTCAGCACCGCCACAGAGCAACCGTGTGATGTCTCCTTCGTAGTCTGCAATCATCGAGAATGCGTTGTTATTCTGATTCTTTTTCATAACTCTTTTCCAATTCAAGCTGCAAAGGTACAAAGAAAAGCTGAATTATCAGCATGTTTTGGGAAGATTAACGCACTCTTCGTCATAAAAGCAGTTTGTTTTTCTTCCAAGAAGGAGTAATTCATCAAAAGTAATGGAAAAACACTGGAGACACCTAGGAAATGAAGAAGTTTTTCTTGGAAATCATGGGATTATCAGGATTTCTTTGTAAATTTGCCAATTATTTATTAATGATGTCGAATACGTTTTTTTCCTTTAAACAATTTACCATTCATCAGGAACACTGTGCCATGAAGGTGGGAACAGATGGAACGCTGCTTGGTGCATGGGCGAGGGGAGGACAGCGAATCCTTGATGTGGGTACGGGAACAGGACTGATCGCACTGATGTTGGCGCAGCGGTTCTCTGGGTCACAGGTTGTGGGTATAGATATTGATGAGGCAGCCTGCCGACAGGCGGCGGAGAATGTTGCTGAATCTCCTTTTACTGATCAGATTAGTATTCGTCATGTTTCTTTACAAGAAATGGGTGACGATTGCTTTGATTCCGTGGTATCTAATCCCCCCTTCTTCTCCCATTCGCTGACGAGTCCAGACGAACGGAGAACGATGGCTCGTCATGCGGACACCTTGTCATATCATGACCTGTTTACACATGTGTCCAGGTTGTTGTCTGCCGATGGGGAGTTCTCTGTGATAGTACCTGTAGAATGTAAGGAATGCTTTGATGAGGAGGCTGTCTTTTCAGGGTTCTTTCCCTTGAGGGAATGTGCTGTGAAAACCACAGAACAGAAAGCTCCTCGCCGATACCTTTTGTCCTACACCAAACAACCTGCTGGCGGCTTCGAACGAACCACCCTTGTCATCGGCTCGGAAGCCTATCGGGAGTTGGTGAAAGATTTTTACATACGCTCATCCTTTTAAGGTGGGAATTTGGATGAGTGTTTTGAGCATGAGGACTATAGATTATTGAGCTTTCTTCGAATCTTCTTGTTCAGTGCCTGCGTGTTTCGACTCAGTTTGGTCAGGTCTTCCCTCACGATATTCAGGTCGTTGAAGAACTCACTGAAGGCAGTCTGCACCATGTTCGGCTGTCGTTTGCTCTTATCTGCCTCGGCATTCACGACCACCTTGATGCCTTTATCAACCAATCGGATATCCACGTCGGCCTGTGTCATGATTGGATCACCATCGTAGTGGATGTAGCCTTCTTTCTCCCGATGGATATGGATGTGCTTGGTGCGGAACGTCTTGATCTTCTGGTTCTTGTCAAGTGTCTTGTTCATCATCTCAATCGCCACCTGAGGGGCTTCAATGACGTCGAAGGGTTCCATGATGATCACATCGAGTAATCCGTCGCTCATGGAGGCCTGTGGGGCGATGTAGGCATTGTTGCCATACTGGGAAGCGTTGGCGCAGGAGATGAGAAAGGCCTTTTGGATAATCGTTCCGTTCCCGTCTTCAATCTTATAGGTCTCGGGTTGGTAGGTAAGACCTTCCTTGAGTACATTTTCTATATAGGTGACAGGTCCGCGTTTGCCAGCCTCGGCGAATTTCATGCTGATAAAGGCATCGAAGCCCATGCCGCAAGTACAGAAGAAAGGCTTGTCGTTGATGATACCATAGTCAAGATCGTGGATCACACAGCGGTTTAGAATCTCGATACTCTTCCTTAAGTCCATGGGCAGCATCAGGTGACGGGCAAGACCGTTTCCCGAACCACAGGGAATGATACCCAAAGCTGTTTGTGAATGGACGAGAGAACGGGCCACCTCGTTTACGGTGCCGTCACCTCCCACCGCCACAACGATGTCGGTGCCCTTTTCCATTTCCTGTTTGGCAAGCATCTCGGCATGACCGGCATACTGCGTTTCAATCACGGTATGATTGAAGAGGCTCTTATCGAGCGTATCCTCAATCAGTGCCGGTATCCCGCTCTTTTTCACGGTGCCCGAAATGGGGTTCATAATAAAGGAAATCGTCTTCTTTTCTATCATCGCTGCAAAGGTATGAATAATTCTTGAGAAAACGAAATTTTACATGAAGAATGACGATAAAATGCATTTTTCTTAAAAAAATGTGATGTGTTGCGTAAATTTTTTGTAACTTTGCAGCCTGTAATATTAAAACAGTAAAATCACACCTATTAAATATGGGCATTTTACAAGAAAGATACAAGAAATATCGTGAGCCGCAGAAGTTCATGGAACTTGGCGTGTACCCCTATTTCCGCGCGATTACCGGTAAGCAGGGAACAGAAGTGGAAATGGGTGGTCATAGAGTTCTGATGTTTGGCTCGAATGCTTATACGGGCCTCACGGGTGATCAACGAATCATTGACAAGGCCAAAGCTGCTCTTGACAAGTATGGGTCAGGCTGTGCAGGCAGTCGTTTCCTCAATGGAACACTCGACTTGCACGTTCAATTGGAAAAAGAAATCTCCGAGTTTATTCATAAAGACGATTGTCTTTGCTTCTCCACTGGATTCTCTGTGAACCAGGGCGTGATTGCCATGGTGGTGGGCAAGGGTGATTATATCATCTGCGACGACCGTGATCATGCGAGTATTGTAGATGGGCGACGGCTCTCGTTTGCCCGTCAGCTTCATTACAAGCACAACGACATGGCCGACCTGGAGCGCGTGCTGCAGTCCCTTCCTGAGGAAGGAATCAAGCTGATTGTTGTGGATGGCGTGTTCTCGATGGAAGGTGACCTGGCTAAGCTGCCGGAGATCGTGAACTTGAAGAAGAAATACCCCAACGTTGCCATTATGGTGGATGAGGCTCACGGCATTGGTGTTTTTGGTAAGCAGGGTCGTGGCGTCTGCGATCACTTCGGTCTGACAGACGATGTGGATCTGATCATGGGTACATTCTCCAAGTCGTTGGCCAGCATCGGTGGCTTCATCGCTTCAGATGCCGATACGATTAATTTCCTGCGCCACACCTGTCGTACGTATATCTTCTCTGCTTCCAATACCCCTGCGGCTACCGCTGCAGCCATGGAGGCCTTGCATATCATTCAGCAGGAACCGGAGCGTATTGAGGCTTTGTGGAGGGTAACCCGCTATGCACTGCGACGTTTCCGCGAAGAAGGTTTCGAGATTGGGGAGACAGAGAGTCCGATCATCCCCTTGTATGTACGTGATGTGGAGAAGACCTTCTTGGTGACGGCCCTGGCCTTTAATGCCGGCGTTTTCATCAATCCGGTGATCCCCCCGGCATGTGGTCCTCAAGACACACTGGTGCGTTTCGCTTTGATGGCCACTCATACTGAGGAGCAGGTGGAGCGTGGTGTACAGGCCTTGAAGAAGATTTTCAAGGAACAGGGTATTATAAAATAATACAGGAAAAATTTGCACGACTCGAAAAAAGTAAGTACCTTTGCAGCCGCATTCGAGAAATGCAGCGGGGTGTAGCGCAGTCCGGTAGCGCACCTGGTTTGGGACCAGGGTGTCGCAGGTTCGAATCCTGTCACCCCGACTGTATAGAGAAGAGGTGAGAAGTTTAGAGGTGCAATGTCACTCTAAGATTCTCACCTTTTGTTTTCCCCTCAGAATCTCCCCCTCTAACCTTCTCACCTCTAATATTCTTACCTCTAATATTCTTACCTCTAAACTTCTCTCACTATGGCAATAGGAAAATGGATCGGTGGCTTTCTGGGCTTTATGACTGCTGGCCCCTTAGGTGCCTTGGCAGGATATGCCTTGGGATCGTTGTTTGATAGTATGTTGAACTCATTCAATGAGGGAGGCGATTATATTGGACAGGATCGTGACAGGGGTGCCCGTTATGACAGTTCTTACCGTCAGTCGTACGGCAACAGCCAGCAGGTGAATATGGGTAACAGGAACAGTTTCCTGTTCAGTATCCTTGTCTTGATGTCGTATATTGTCCGCGCCGATGGTAAGGTGATGCACAGTGAGATGGAGATGATCCGTCAGTTCCTGCGCACAAATTTCGGAGTAGGGGCTGTCCAGCAGGGGGAGCAGATCTTGAGGAAACTATTCGATCAACAGAAGCAGATGGGGGATGCCTCCTATCGGAACATTGTGATCCAAAGCTGTCAGCAGGTTGCATCCCATCTGCCTTACGAGCAGCGTCTTCAGATGCTGTCGTTCTTAGCCCAGGTTGCTCGTGCCGACGGCGTTGTTGATCCACGTGAGGTGAATGCTTTGCGGGAAGTAGCTCGTGCCTTAGGATTGAATGATAAGGAGGTTGATTCGATGCTGAACCTCTCGGATGGCAGTACGAATCTCGAAGCCGCCTATAAGGTACTGGAAATCTCTCCCAATGCTTCTGATGACGAAGTGAGGAAAGCATACCGGAAGTTAGCTTTGAAGCATCATCCCGACAAAGTGGCAACACTGGGTGAGGATGTGAGAAAGGCGGCGGAAAAGAAGTTCCAGGAGATCAATGCTGCGAAGGATCTGATCTACAAGGCAAGAGGCTTATAGGACTTACCTACCTCCTTCCACGCTCCACCTTCTTCACTCCACAAATTGACAAAAAATACTATGAAAACAAATGGAAAGATCCAGCTTTACCCGTTGGTGCGTGTGTCCATCTTCCTGATGACTGGGATGATGGCGGGTTACATGTTGCGCTCATCTCTTTCGGCGATGCATTGGCTAATCGTGGCTGGCATCGTCACAATGATGACAGCTGTCATGAGAAAGGTTGTCATTCAGTCACTTCTTGTCTTCGCTATCGTCTTTCTCGTAGGAGCCAGTGTGATGTCTCATGCATGGCAAGCACGGAAAAGCATCTCTTCATACGGTCCTGTCCATTATGAAGCGGTGGTGGTTTCATCACCTGTGGTCAGGGAGAGGGTGGTGACATGCGATTTGCTCATCCTCTCGTCAGAAGCAAAGGTGTTGGTCAAGGCATCGTTTATTCGTGATGAACGAAGTGAGCAGCTACGAATGGGTGATGGTCTTGAAGCCTGTTCTGTCTGGAAAGAATGGAACAAGAGTCAATCTGCGCAGTTTGACTATGCCTTGTATATGAGAAGTCATGGCTATCAGGCGCAGACATTTGTCAGTGAATGGCGATGGCAGGAGGTGAATTTGCAGTCATTGTCGTGGTTTACCCGTGCCCGTTTAGTGGTGGGACAGTGGCGTGAATCTTTGATCGGGCGACTGAAGGCGCATGACTTTTTTTATCAGGATCTGGCTGTAGTGACGGCCATGAGCTTAGGTGATAAGACGATGATCAACAAAGAGATAAGGGAATCTTATTCGATTTCTGGTGTATCCCATGTACTGGCACTGAGTGGGATGCATCTGGGTATTATCTATTTGGTGTTATCCATGACGGTAGCACGCTGGCGAAGATGTCGTGGGTTGCTCCGTCCTGTTTCCGAGGGTGTTATCTTACTGGCCATCTGGATGTATGTATTCCTTGTTGGCATGTCACCCTCTGTTGTCCGTTCTGCTGTGATGATCACGGTGTTCTCCCTGATGTCCTTGTTGCATCGTGGTAAGATGTCATTGAACGTGCTGGGCTTTACGGCGATAGTGATGCTTCTGTCGAATCCGATGAATCTGTTCGATGTAGGCTTCCAGATGTCATTTATTGCTGTAGCATCCATCCTGTTGTTCTCCCACAGGATCTTCGTCTGTTTTCCCACAGTACGTCACCGGTTACTTCGTTGGCTGTGGGGCCTGCTTTCCGTGAGTCTTGCAGCACAGATAGGAGTGGCTCCTCTCACCGCCTATTATTTCGGACAGGTATCCTGCTATTTCCTATTCACGAACATCATCATCGTGGTACTCACCACTTTGATCATTTACCTGTCACTGGCATTCTTCATCTTCTCGTGGCTTACTCCTGTGGCATCACTACTTGCCCAGCTTCTCTCTGTTGTGGCCCATGTTCAGAACACTGTGGTTCAATGGATCTCTGTATGTCCCGGTTCTGTGATCAGTAACATACACCTGCATGTTGTACAAGTCCTTCTGATTTACGTCATCATTCTATGTGGGTATGCAATGATTTGTCGTCTGGACTTGTATAAACACGAGAAAATGATTACCTTTGCACCGTGAAAAGATTTTTTATTTCCATCAGTTATGATGGTACGGCCTATCATGGCTGGCAGGTGCAGCCCAATGGTCATTCGGTGCAGGCAGAGCTACAGCGATGCCTAAGTACCTTGTTGCGTGAGGAGATCGCCGTGACGGGGGCAGGACGAACGGATGCTGGGGTACATGCCCGTTGTATGGTAGCTCATTTCGATATCGAACAACCGATAGATGAAGGACAGCTCACCTACAAGCTGAACAGGATACTCCCCCGTGATATCTCCGTGCAGAAGGTATGGGAAGTAGCCAACGACCTGCATGCCCGTTTCAGTGCTGTCTCACGTACCTATCATTATTATATCCATACCCAGAAGGATCCCTTTCTTCGCAGTTATTCATGTGAGCTGCATTACTCCCTTGACTTTGCGAAGATGAACGAGGCTGCCGCCTGCTTGCTGCAGTACGAGGATTTCGGTGCTTTCTGCAAGAGTCATGCCGATGTCAAGACCACCCTTTGTCAGGTGACACAGGCACGATGGGTGCAGCAGTCATCATACAGCTGGTATTTCGAGATCTCCGCCAACCGCTTCCTCCGTAACATGGTGAGGGCTGTGGTGGGTACGCTGATTGATGTAGGGCGCGGTCGTCTCACCGTGGAAGACTTCTGTAAGGTGGTAGAGGGAAAGAAGCGCACGGATGCCGGTGAGAGTATGCCTGCCCACGCCCTTTTCCTTGAAGACGTTTCTTATGGAGCTATTCACAACGACCCATTCATCATTTAATTATCCATCATCCATTATCCATTAAGCGCTTAGCGCTTCCATCATGTGGTTACTTTTAGCTTTTCTGTCAGCGGCATTTTTAGGATGTTACGACTCCTTCAAGAAGGAGGCGCTGAGTGCCAATGCCGTGATCCCCATCCTGTTCCTGAACACGTTGTTCTCGTCGCTTATCTTCCTGCCGTTCATTATCCTGTCGGCAAACACCTCATGGCTCGACGGTAGCATCTTCCATGTGGCATCTGGTGGATGGGAGATGCATCAATATATCGTACTGAAGTCGCTGATTGTATTGTCCAGTTGGGTGTTCGGCTACTTCGGCATGAAGCACCTCCCCCTGACGATCGTCGGTCCCATCAATGCCACGCGTCCTGTGATGGTGCTGGTGGGCGCCTTCCTTTTCTTTGGTGAACGCCTGAATGTGTATCAGTGGATCGGTGTGTTGTTAGCTGTGGCATCCTTCTTCATGCTGAGCAGAAGCGGAAAGAAGGAAGGCATTGATTTCAAGCACGACCATTGGATCTATTTCATCGTACTGGCTGCCTTGCTCGGTGCCATCAGCGGTCTGTACGACAAATACCTGATGGCACCGCGAAGTGAGGGTGGGGTAGGACTCGACCGTATGATGGTGCAGAGCTGGTATAATCTCTATCAGTGCGCGATGATGTTCTGCATGATGATGTTGCTTTGGTGGCCACGGCGCAAGCAGACCACCCCGTTCCATTGGCATTGGAGCATCCCGCTGATCAGCATCTTCCTGAGTACTGCCGACTTCATGTATTTCTACGCGCTGAGCATTCCCGGTGCCATGATCAGTATCGTGTCGATGATCCGTCGTGGCAGCGTCGTCGTATCTTTCCTCTTCGGTGCCCTCATCTTCCGTGAGAAAAACTTAAAGAGCAAGGCCGTTGACCTTGCTCTCGTCCTGCTCGGAATGATATTCCTTTATATCGGCAGTAGATAGTTATCGGGGAGTGTGCTCACTCCACACTTATTGATAGCACTCAAAGATGCTGTCAACAGTCTTCTTCGGCATCTTCGGTGTTACCAGACTAACCAGCCATACCACGACAAAGCCGCCCACCATGGCGATGGCGCCGCAGTTGATCGGGTTGATGGGATTGCCGATGATCATGTTCACCACCGTGATGCCGACACCCCATACGAAACATGCCCACACACTGGCCTTGGTCACACCGCGCCAGTAGAGTCCTAACATGAAGGGAGCCAGGAAGGCACCTGCCAGCGCACCCCATGAGATACCCATCAGCTGTGCGATGAATGTGGGGGGATTCAAGGCGATGAGCAGGGAGATGGCGATGAAGAACATGATGAGCACACGCATCACCACCACCTTACGGCGTTCAATCTTCTCGGCAACGATATCATCGATGGTTCCATCCTCAACCTCACCGGGTAGTGATTTCTTGTCACGGTAGATCAAGTCGAGGGTCATCGTACTGGATGAGGTGAGCACCAACGATGCCAGTGTTGACATGGAGGCAGAGAGCACCAGCAGTACCACGAGGGCAATGAGGATGTCGGGCAGGGTGACAAGCATGGAAGGCACAATACTGTCGAAGGCCAGTTTGCCGTTCGGGAGTACGGGAGGCGTTCCGAATAGTCGTCCGAAACCTCCGAGGAAATAACAGCCGCCAGCCACGACAAGTGCGAAGATGGTGGAGATGATGGTGCCGCGCTTGATGGCACTCTCATCGGTGATGGAATAGAATTTTCCCACCATCTGGGGAAGTCCCCAGGTACCTAAAGAGGTGAGGATTACCACACCCAGGAGGTTCCAGGGATCAGGACCGAACCACGTGGCGAATCCTCCGTTCACTGCAGGGTCGGCATCACTGGGCAACTCCGCCAGTTTCCCTACTGCCGCGCTTAATCCTCCTTGGATGTTCAGTACGGCGAGGATCACTGCCACGATGCCGAACAGCATGATGATACCTTGGATGAAGTCGTTCATGGCCGTCGCCTTGTAACCGCCGAGGATCACATAGACAGCCGTGAGGATGGCCATGATGATCACACAATACTCATACGGGATGCCGAATCCCATCTCAAACAGGGTTGAGATACCTTTATATACACCTGCCGTGTAGGGAATCAAGAACACAAAGGCGATGACGGAGGCGGTCACACGAAGTCCTTGATCGGCGAAGCGGGTGCCGAAGAAGTCGGGCATCGTACGACTCTCGATATGCTGCGTCATCAGCTTGGTACGGCGTCCCAGTACGATCCATGCCAGTAATGAGCCGATCACAGCGTTACCGATGCCGATCCATGTGGATGACATACCATATTTCCAACCAAACTGTCCTGCGTAGCCTACAAAGACTACGGCGGAGAAATAACTCGTTCCATAGGCAAAGGCGGTGAGCCACGGACCTACGGCACGGCCTCCCAAAACGAAGCCGTCCACACTGCTGGCCTGCTTACGGGTGTATAAACCCACGCCAATCATCACGGCCAGGAAGATGATGGTCAACAAAACTTTGATTATCATTTCGTTATCTCGTTATCTCGTTATCTCGTTATACCGTTATACCGATATATCGTTATACCGTTATTCTTAAAACGCGACTTGCACCTGTGCCTGAAGCCAGTTGTAGTCCTTTCCAATCTCCTCGCCGCACAGGCATCGGGTGTACTGCAGTTGCAGACGGCATTTCTTGTAGAACCAGTATTGGAGTCCCACGGTGAGATTCGTCTGATCCCATCCGTCCACCTTCGTGTTACGGTCGTAGGTCTCTCCACTTGCCACGACATCGAGGGCATCGACAACGGGGATGCAGGTGGTGACATATCCGCCACGACTGCCTACCTCTCCGTCTTCACCACCTAACCACTCAGCACGGACACTGGCGGGGCGCGCCTCTTTGTATTGTCCTGGGGAGTAAGCGGCGGTCTTGTACTCCGCACCGACACTATAGCGGTTACGCTTGTAGTTGTCACCTACTTGAATATCTGGATTCCATCTGGCTGTTCCCACGGCGTTGCCTGTTCCGAGATAACCGGAGGCAACCACACGGAAACCGTCGATGGGACGAACTTCCAACTTTGCGATAAAATCTTTCTGATTATTCAGATCCTTGCGGTTGATACCCTGACCGCTCATCAGGGCGAGCTCATAGTGCAAGGCGCCATTGGCTAAATCACCAAAGGCCATCAGTCCCATGTCTCGACCGTAGTTGACACCGTTTAGAGGATCTGGACCCTCACCGGCAAGGTACAATACAGCTTGCGAATAGACATCAATCAGTTCGAGCATGGTGGGAGAAAGAGGATTCTCCATGGTATAAGAATGCTTGAATTGTCCCAGACGGAACGTCAGGGCATTGTTCTTCGAGATTCTGTAATCGGTATAGAATTCCTGAACCACACTGGAGAAGTCGTGCATGAACATAAACGACCAGCGGTCGGTGATGCGTGCCTTGGCCCATAGTAGTGTGCGCTTAAGGTTATAACTGTTGGTTTTTACGCCGTTGGGATCTTGGTATGACCATCCTCCTTGGGCGTAGCCGTTGAACGTGATGCGACTGGTGAAGTCCTTGAACCAGTCGGGTGACTCACTCTTTTGTTGTCCCATGGCTGCCGTACTGCTGAAAACAGCCATGATTACGGCAAGTGTTGCCGTTTTGATAACCTGTCTTTTCATGTCTTTTTAATGGAAAATTAAACATTATGATATCAAATCGTTTGCAAAAGTACAAATAATCTTTCAAACTGTATCATGTTTTTAGACAAATGAGAATAATTATATTTACGATTAGGCGCATGGCTTCTTTAATAATCCAATCGCCATAGGCGATATAATTATTATAATTCGTGGGGTTTATTTTTCGCTTACGCTCAAGGCGCTCTTCAAATTATTCAAATTCGTTTCAGATAAAAACTTCGCCGCAGGCGAAAATACCAGTAATTATTCTCTTATGTTCATCTCTCTTCACATTTCTTTCCAATTCCCTTCGCCGAAGGCGACCATTTCTCTCAAATTTTGTCAGAATAATTGATAAGAAATGTTGTTTTCAAAAAGTCTCCAAAAAAATTGGTTTGCAAGTAAAGGCTACTTGGTTTGCAAGTAAAGTCTGGTTTGAATGCAAGTAAAGGTTACTTTAATCCCAAGTAAAGGTTACTTTAATCCCAAGTAAAGGTTACTTTGAAGGTAAGTAAAGGTTACTTCCTGTCGTTCCTGACGTTTCTAACGATCGTTCCGACGTCATCTACGGGTCATTCCGCCGTCACTTTACCCCCTATAGATGACGTCGGAACGGGTGATAATGCCGTTCGGAATAACCCGTAGATGACGTCTCTTCGAAAATGTATGGTTCTTACTTTGAGATGTGGTTTTGGGTCGCCTTCGGCGAGAACCAACGGTCACTCATAGCGTAGCGGAGAGAAAAATCGAACAAAATCTAAACAAAATCTTACAAGGACCTGTGTTATTGACTTGCTTTTATGGGGATAGATTATGTTAGATTTTGGATAGATTTTGTTGGATTTCTGCCCGTAAGGGCACCCCCCAAAAGATTTTATAGTCCTTTTGCTTCACAAAAACAGTGTTTTTACCACCTAAAAACGTTGTTTTGGAGCCTAAAAACGCCGTTTTCAACCCCTAAAAACGCCGTTTTCGTGAGCTATAAAATGCCTGATTTTACTAACGATCTCATTATCAGTACTTTGCAAAATCGCGATTTTTGGCCGTTTTTCCGACCAAATGGTCGGTTGTTCGCCCAAATGGCCAAGAATTGAGTTAACCGAAGTTAAAACGTAAAGACTATTCAAAGGAATGGTGTTACCCTGCTTACTGTCAGTTTCTATGACATTTGCTGATAGTAACCATTCTGTTTACTCTGACACGTAAAACACATAAAAACACCATGTCTTAAGCTTTTTTAAGGGGAGAGTAACGAGAATTAACAAAATAAGTAGTATCTTTGCCACAGAATGTGGAATCATGAATGTTGAACCCGTAAAAACTAGAACAAGATGATGAAGAGATACTTAACCATGTTGATAGCGCTCGTGGCGATTGCTGCAGGCACGAAAGTGATGGCTGCAGAAAAAGAAGCCTATGCTGTCTATACCTCTGCCGACAACGGCACCCTGACGTTCTATTATGATACACAGAGAAGTACGCGGTCGGGGGATGTGTATTCGTTGAACACCAGCACATATATTGGCAACAAACTTAACTACCCCTTATGGTATACAGACGGAAAGATGTTTGAAACAGTGGTGTTTACCCAATCGTTTTCGGAGTATAAGCCGACGGTCACCAGTTTGTGGTTCTACGGTCAGTCTAACCTGAAAACCATCTCAAATATTGTTAACCTCCATACAGATGAGGTAACTGACATGTACGCTATGTTCTGTGGGTGTACGAGTCTGACGAGCCTTGTCCTGAGCAGCTTCAACACTGAGAAGGTAACCAACATGTACGGTATGTTCCAAGACTGTAGCAAGCTGACGAGCCTTGACCTGAGCAGCTTCAACACGGATAAGGTTACAGACATGAACTATATGTTCTATGGCTGCAGCAAGTTGACGAGCCTTGACCTGAGCAACTTCAACACGGAGAAGGTAACATCCATGCACGCCATGTTCAGTCGCTGCGAGAGTCTGATGGGCCTTGACCTGTGTAGTTTCAACACAGAAAAGGTAACATCCATGAGCTATATGTTCTATAACTGCAACAAGCTGACCAAGATTTACGTGGAGGAGAAGTGGTCCACCTCGGCAGTAGTATCATCTATAGACATGTTCAGATATTGCAGCAGAATCAAGGGTGAACTGGGAACTACATTTGATGAGAATCATGTGGACGTCTCGTATGCCCGTATCGATGGTGGTCCGTCGAATCCTGGCTATTTCTCTGTGAAAGGTGTCGACATATGGGTGGGCGGTAACAAGGTGAACGACTACAACTACATGTCGCTGCCCGTTGAAAGCGGTAGCGCGTCGTATGACTTTGAAACCAATACGCTGACGCTTAACAATGCAACCATTAAAGTGACGGCTCAGGGCGACTATTGCATCGCCAACGGTCTCTCTGCAGAACAGCGCGTACAAGGTATCGATGGACTGACTATTGTTGTGACAGGAGATTGCAAACTGAATGGTTCTGAGATAGCACTGATGATCAACGGCAACACCACGTTGACGGGCACTGGGAAACTGTCTGTGGATGGTACGACAGCCGTATGGATTGAAGAAGGAAAGGAGCTGACTGTTGCCGTGAAAGATTTCCATGCCTCTGCGACGCAAGAAGTAATAGAAGGGAATAATGGCGGTCTCTCTATCGATGGCACAAATATAAATAGCTTTGTGTGCGAGCCAAAGACACTTAACTGGCGCTACGTTACCATTAAAGGACTGTTTATGGATATGAATGATTGCCACTTCGCTGACCCCGAAGGACCGTGGAGCTATGGAGATGTAGGAAAATTCAACTACTGGGATGGCTATTATATGCGGTACGGCACCCAGCAATACTGTGGCAAGGTGCTGATTGAACCTGATTCAAAACCTGTGAACTACAGGTTGTGGGTAGGCGGTACCAGAGTGACATCGGCAAACAAGGATGCCATCAGCGTGGCTTCAGGAACGGCAAGCTATGATCCTGCCACATATACGCTGACGCTGAACAATGCTACTATTGATGCTGGTGGTTCTGATGGAATCAGCAACGGTCTTCCCAATTTAGAAGGAATGGCTGATTTCAAGATTGTCTGCAAAGGCTCCTCGAGTATTGATGCTGTCAACAGTGAGGGCTACGGACTGGCATTATATGGCAACACCACTATCAGCGGCAGCCGACTGGGCATCAAAGCCTACGACAAAGGTATTTATCTTGAAGATTTCAAGGAGCTGAACCTACTGAACTCTAACGTCTGTGTAGAAGCCGGCTATCCCGTTTATTGTGGCTACAATACCTTCGTCTACGTTCGTAACTCAAGACTGAAAGCTGATCCGGGATTGTCTCAGAACTCTCCTGTCGAAGGTGCACGAGAGTTTGATTTGATAAACAGTGAATACCAGGATCCTGATATTGGTATCAACCCCGGCTTTTTGTCTTACAATGAAACGGCACAGAAGATGTATTACAACGGCTATATCTACGACGGGCCGATACTGATAGTTCCCACAGGGGTCAGCATTGCCACGGGCCTTGAGGCAATTGACAATGGACAATTGACAATGGATAATTCATTACCGCTGTACAACCTGCAAGGCCAGCGGGTAAGTCATCCCGTTAAGGGACAGATCTACATACAAAACGGGCGGAAAGTCAAATTCTGATTTAACCCCGCCCCCCTTTCCAGGGACCCCGCCCCGTTAATATTTCCATTGCTTCTCTTTGTGAGTGATTTTTTATCCAAATTATTTTGCGGTTTGGAGGATTTTTACTATCTTTGAACCCATAATCAATTTACTAACTAAAACAAAGAGAATATATGGCAAATAATGAAGAGCTCATCAAGCAGTGTGAGCAAGTTGCAAAGGAATGGTTATCACCTTCTTTCGACGAGGAGACAAGGAAGGAAGTACAGGCCATGCTCGATAACGAGGACAAGACTGCCCTCATCGATGCATTCTACCAGAACCTGGAATTTGGTACGGGTGGTCTGCGTGGTATCATGGGTGCCGGTACCAACCGCATGAACAAGTATATCGTGGGTATGGCCACACAAGGCTTCGCCAACTACATCAACAAAGCTTTCCCTGGCAAGCAGAACGCCGTGGTGGTGGGACACGACTGCCGTAACAACGGACGGATGTTCGCCGAGACCGTGGCTGCCATCTTCTCCGCCAACGGTATCAAGGCTTATCTGTTTGAGAGCCTCCGTCCTACACCTGAAATCTCATTCGCCATCCGTCAGCTCGGTTGTCAGGCAGGTGTGAATGTCACCGCTTCACACAACCCGAAGGAGTACAATGGCTACAAGGCTTACTGGGATGATGGTGCACAGGTGCTGGCTCCCCACGACAAAGGTATCATCGATGAGGTGAACAAGGTGAAGATCGAGGATGTGAAGTTCGAGCCGAACGAGGACCTGATCGAGATCATCGGTGGTGAGATGGACTGGGATTACCTGCAGGCTGTGAAGGAGGCTATGGTTGACCAGGATGTCATCCTGCGCCAGAAAGACCTCAACATCGTGTATTCACCGATGCACGGAACAGGTCGTGTCATCATTCCTGAGGCTCTCCGTTCATGGGGCTTCCAGAATATCCATGTGGTGCCGGAGCAGATGGTGATCGACGGAAACTTCCCCACGGTGGTTTCTCCGAATCCCGAGAATGCCGAGGCGATGACACTGGGTATGAAACTCGGTACGAAGCTGAATGCCGATCTGGTGATCGCTTCCGACCCCGATGCCGACCGTCTGGCCATCGTTTGCCGCAACAACAAGGGCGAGTGGGAGATCCTGAATGGTAACCAGACCTGTATGATGTTCTGCTGGTATATCATCGCCAACAAGAAGAAACTCGGACAGCTGAAGGGTAACGAGTTCCTGGTGAAGACCATCGTGACCACGGAGCTGATTGCTGAGATTGCCAAGAAGAATGGGGTGGAACTGCGTGACTGCTATACCGGCTTCAAGTGGATCGCCAACGAGATCCGTATCTCTGAGGGTAAGCAGAAGTATATCGGCGGTGGTGAGGAGAGCTTTGGCTTCCTGCCGTTCGACAAGGTGCGTGACAAGGATTCACCAGCTTCTATCTGTCTGATCTGCGAGATCGCTGCCTGGGCAAAGGACAATGGTCGCACACTCTATGACCTGCTGATGGATATCTATGCTGAGTATGGCTTCTCTCGCGAGGCTACCATCAATGTGGTTCGTCCAGGAAAGACGGGTGCCGACGAGATCAAGCAGATGATGACCGACTTCCGTAACAATCCGCCGAAGGACCTTGGTGGCTCGAAGGTAGTGCTTTGGAAGGACTACAAGACACTGGAGGCTAAGAAGGCTGACGGTACTGTCGAGAAACTCAACATGCCGGATACGAGCAACGTGCTCCAGTGGTTCTGTGAGGATGGCACCAAGGTGAGCGTTCGTCCTTCTGGTACGGAGCCGAAGATTAAGTTCTATACCGAGGTGAAGGATCCTTCCTTCAAGTGCGCAGGATGCTATGAGCGTTGCATGGCTGCCGCTGAGGAGAAAATCGCAGCGATCAAAAAATCGTTGAATCTGGAGTAAACTTGAATGAGTGACTCCTTCTATAGGAAGGATGCGCAACGTGATTTAAGAGGGTATGCTTGCATATCCTCTTTTTCTTTTGCACAAAGAAACATCCACCCTAACAGTGGATCTTGAGATTCTTACAATAATTATTTGTTAGTTTTTGTTTGGATTATGTTGGATTTGCCTTTTTCTTTCCGCTTCGCTTTGAGTGACCGATGGTTCTCGCCGAAGGCGATCCTCATAAACTGATGTGTTGATTATTTATCTCTGAGTCTCTGTGTCTCTGTGTTCCATGTTCCGTTCGGTCGGATTTGCAATGCGCAAATAGGCTCGACAATAAAAGAAAAAAAGAATTTTTCTTTGTATTGTGCTCGTTTATTCGTACTTTTGTCGCCGATTAATCATTAAGAAGATCATGGGAAAAAAGATTGTGACTTTCGGAGAGTTACTGCTGCGCTTCTCAAAACAGGAGAGTATGCGACTGCAACAGGGTAGGACATTCTTCGGAGATTATGGTGGTAGCGAGGCGAACGTGGCGGTGTCGCTGGCCACATTGGGTGATGAGGTGGAGTATGTGACACGTGTACCGGATAACCCGATCGGTCGTGCTTCTTGTATGAAACTGCGTGAGTTTAACGTGGGAACCTCGCATGTCCTCTATGGGGGTGACCGTATGGGATCCTATTATTATGAAGGTTCAGCAGGTATGCGCAGCTCGAAAGTGATCTACGACCGTGCCTATTCCTCTTTCTATTACCTGGAACCAGGGATGATCGACTGGCGTAAGATCTTTGCCGATGCCAGCATCTTCCATGCCTCGGGAATCACAGGCGCCATCTCGAAGGAGTCGGCTGATGCCACTTTCGAAGCCCTTGATATTGCTGATGAGATGGGACTCACCCTGTCGTTCGATATCAATTACCGCAAGAACCTGTGGAAATACGGAGCAGAACCGAAGGCCACACTGAGCAAGATGCTCAGCTATGCCGATGTGGTGTTTGCCGATGTCATTGAATATGAGTACATGACTGACAGGAAAGTGCCGTTCCCTGCCATGTCGTCCGACTATGAAATGCCTATGGATGTGTACCGTGAGTGGTTCGATGAGATCCATGCTCGTTGGCCGCGTTGTAAGAAATGGCTGATGGGTATGCGCAATATGATCAGTTCCAACAGGAACACGCTCACCGCATTGCTTTGGGATGACGGACAGCTGTATTCAACGAGGATATACGATATTCGGGGAATCGTGGATGCCATGGGAGTGGGAGATGCCTTCACCGCAGGACAACTGCATGCCATGATTGCCTATCCCGACGATACACAGAGAATTCTTGATTATTCGCTGGCGGCTGCCACCTTGAAATATTCCATAGCAGGTGACTATAACCTTGCCACCGATGAGGAGATACAAGACCTGATGAAGCGGTAGGAATGCCTATTCCTTCATCAGGGAGTCAAAGAAATTGTCAAGGTCCTTGTCAAGACCTTCCATCAAGTCGCCGCCGATGATAATGGTGTCATCGTCGGCGACATATAGTTCTGCCACGGTCTCCTTGTCATCGTTCTCCAGCACGAAACTATACGGCTTCATGATGCCCAGATTGTCAACAACGTCATGCAAGCGATGCAGCTCCTTACGGAGGAGAGCGGTAACTTCCTCGTAGAAATTCTCGTCCTTGTTGTCAATCCATTGCTCCACCACGCAACGGGTAATCTCCTGATCATTGTCATCAAAGGCAATCAGCTCGCCGCTTTCCTGCGATACGAGCAGGTAGATGTCGGTAAGCAGGGAGGTGTCCTCGCTGGCGGGCAACTTCTGCGCAACCTTCTTGATGGCGCGCTCAATCTGCTGGATGGTTTGTTCGGTTACTTGCATAAGTTCTACTTTTATCGTTACAAAGTTAAGCTATTTTACGCGAACTACAAAATATTTCGGAGATTTTATTTGTCTGCAAACGATAACGTACAACTTTTGTTAACTATCATGCAATTATTTACGTTTTTTATTGGTTATTAAAAAATATAATTGTATCTTTGCAATTGCAAACTCGACATAGCAAATGAATGCTAAAGCGAACAGATCTACATGAGTCAAAAGATTATCCATAGCGGTACGATAGAGACCATTTCAGGCAATGACATGCGTGTTCGGATTGTACAGGCATCTGCTTGTGCATCCTGTAAGGTGGCAGCACAATGTCATGCTTCGGAGCAGAAGGAGAAACTGGTTGACGTGTATCATGTTCGGGATATCCAGCAGTTTGCCATAGGTGAAACGGTGACATTGATTGCCTCTTCGCAGACCGGAATGAATGCTGTATTGGTGGCTTTTGTGATTCCCTTCCTCATCATGGTTACTGCCGTCTTCGGATGTAGCAAGCTTACTGATAGCGAACCTGTCATGGCATTGTCGGGTATCCTCTTCCTTATACCTTATTATATAGTACTGTTCCTATACCGTGACAGACTGAAGGAGAGGTTTGCATTCCAAGTGGAGAAAATCAATAATAACTAAAACAAATACAAGGAATTATGAACTTTATTTTGACCGCAGTGATCGTTCTTGGAGGTATCGCACTGATAGCAGCGCTGATACTTTATTTCTGTTCCAAGAAATTCGCTGTTCAGGAAGATCCACGTATCGGACAGGTCACGGCCACACTGCCAGGCGCTAACTGCGGCGGCTGTGGTTTCGCAGGCTGTTCCGGTCTGGCCTCGGCATTGGTGAAAGCTGCCGACGCAGGATCGTTAGAAGGACTGAGCTGTCCGGTGGGCGGTGCAGAGGTGATGGGTAAAGTAGCCGATTTACTGGGGATGGCCATTGCCAATTCGGATCCGAAGGTGGCTGTCGTCCGTTGTAACGGTACTTGCGCCCTCCGTCCTCGTATCGCTGAGTACAATGGTTTGCGCACCTGTTCGGCAATGAACGCCACGGGTGCTGGTGAGACGGCTTGTGGCTTTGGCTGTCTGGGATGCGGCGATTGTGTGGCCGCCTGTCAGTTTGATGCCATCCACATGAACCCGGAAACGGGTCTGCCCGAGGTGGACGAGGAGAAATGTACCTCTTGCGGTGCCTGTGTGAAGGCATGTCCTCGTCATATCATCGAGCTCCGGAAGAAAGGACCGAAGAGCCGTCGTGTCTATGTGAGCTGTATGAATCAGGACAAGGGTCCTGCTGCCATGAAGGCATGTAAGGCTGCTTGTATCGGTTGTGGTAAGTGCGTGAAGGAGTGCAAGTTCGAGGCAATCACCATCACGAACAATCTCAGCTACATCGACTTCAACAAGTGTCGGTTGTGCAAGAAGTGCGTGGAGGCATGTCCTACGAAGGCTATCCATGCAGTTAATTTCCCGGCACCGAAGCCCAAGGTGGAGGTTCCGAAGGATCAACAAACTCCGAATCCTAAGCCCATCGAGCCTAACAAGCCCATTGAGTCTACTACAACAAGCAACCCAGAAAAAGAGGAGGAAAAGGCATGAATATCAGAACATTCCGTATAGGTGGCGTTCATCCTGAGGAGAACAAGCTTACCCATGAAGTAGAGACGAAGGTAGCGCCGCTTCCCAAGCAGGCCATCTTCCCCTTGTCACAACATATTGGTGCTCCTGCCAAGCCTGTTGTGGCTAAGGGTGATAAGGTGAAGGTGGGAACATTGCTTGCCGAGGCAGGTGGTTTTGTTTCCGCCCCGATCTATTCTTCTGTTTCGGGTACCGTACTGAAAATCGATACAGCTATCGATGCCACAGGCTATCGTAAGCCGGTTATTATAATCAAGGTGGAAGGTGATGAATGGGAAGAGAGTATCGACCGCAGTGACAAGTTGGAACTGGTGGCCGATCACCCGGAACTCACCCCCGAGGAAATCATCAACCGCGTGAAGGTGGCTGGTGTGACGGGTATGGGTGGTGCTGGATTCCCCACGTTCATCAAACTGACACCGCCGCCCACGGCCAAGGCCGAGTGTGTGATTATCAACGCCGTGGAGTGTGAGCCGTATATCACAGCCGACTATAGGCTGATGATGGAGAAGGCTGATGAGATTCTGGTAGGACTCGAACTGCTGATGGTTGCTGCCAAGGTGACTACCGGTTATATAGGTATCGAGACGAACAAACCAGCTGCCATTGAACTCCTCTCTAAGAAATGTGAGGAAAAGTTCAACGGCTCAAAGTACAATGTGGAAGTGGTTCCCTTGAAGCAACGTTATCCACAGGGTGGTGAGAAACAGTTGGTGGATGCCGTGATCCGTCGTCAGGTACCGGCACCTCCAGCCATTCCCGTCAATGTGGGTGCAATTGTTCAGAATGTGGGTACTGCTTTCGCGGTGTATGAGGCAGTGATGAAGAACAAACCCCTGTTCGAGCGCTACACTACCGTTACGGGTAAGCGCCTTGCCAACCCAGGGAACTTCCTGGTACGTATGGGAACGCCGATGCAGGATTTGATTGACCTCTGTGGTGGGATGCCCGAGGGTGACAATAAACTGCTGGCTGGCGGTCCGATGATGGGTAAGGCACTGACTACTACCGAGGTGCCTATCTGTAAGGGAACAAATAGTGTAACGATCCTCTCCGATGACGATGCCCGTAGGAAAGAGGCGGAGCCTTGTATCCGTTGCGCCAAGTGCGTCGGTGCTTGTCCGATGGGCTTGGAACCTTACCTCCTGGCTACACTCTCCAGTCTGAAGAACTGGGAGCGGGTAGAGGCCGAGGATATCACCTCCTGCATAGAATGCGGCTCCTGCCAGTTCACCTGTCCTGCTCACCGTCCGTTGCTCGACAATATCCGGTTGGGTAAGACCACGGTCATGGGTATTATCCGTGCCCGCAATGCCAAGAAATAAGAACGGGAATCGCTAATCATCAGTAATCAGAAAAAAAGAAAACGACATTATGAGTAAACTAATTGTTTCATTGTCACCGCATGCACATGGGAGCGACACAGTAGAGAAGAACATGTACGGTGTGATCATCGCACTGGTGCCCGCTCTGCTTGTCTCCTTGTTCTATTTCGGACTAGGTTCTGCCATCGTGCTTGCTACCAGTGTGATCGCCTGTGTGCTCTTCGAGTGGGCCATCACCAAATATATCCTGAAAAGAGAAAAGGTAACGATATGCGACGGATCAGCGATCCTCACAGGACTCCTGCTGGGGTTCAACCTACCGTCGAACTTGCCGATCTGGATTATCATCATCGGTGCCCTCTTCGCCATCGGCGTGGGTAAGATGACGTTTGGCGGACTCGGCCAGAATATCTTCAACCCCGCCTTGCTGGGACGTGCTTTCCTTTTGGTAAGCTTCCCTGCTCAGATGACCTCCTGGCCTGTGGCCGGACAACTCACGAGTTATCTGGATGCAGAGACGGGCGCCACCCCGCTGGCTATTATGAAGACAGCCATCAAGACGGGTGATGCCTCTCTGTTAGACCAACTGCCATCGGCTACTCACTTGCTGTTAGGATCCAACCCCACAGGGGGCTTGGGTACCATCGGCGAGGTGTGCGCCTTGGCTCTTCTCTTAGGACTTGCCTACATGCTGTGGAAGAAGATCATCACCTGGCATATCCCTGTGAGCATCATCGCTACGGTGTTCGTGTTCAGCGGCCTGCTTCATCTTGCTAATCCGATCTATGCCGATCCCTTTGCAGAGATCCTTACTGGTGGTCTGATGTTGGGTGCCATCTTCATGGCTACCGATTACGTTACTTCACCGATGACGGGTAAAGGACAGCTTATCTATGGTGTGGCTATCGGACTGCTCACCGTGGTGATTCGTAACTGGGGCAGCTATCCTGAGGGTATGTCTTTTGCCATCCTGATCATGAATGCCTTCACACCGCTCATTAATACTTACATCAAGCCGAAACGTTTCGGTGAGGTGGTGAGCAAGAATGGATAATATCCCATTGATCATTGACAATTTAATAGAGAATTCAACATGGAAAAATTGAAATCAACCATAACAAACATGGCACTGGTGCTCACAGGTGTTGCCGTCGTAACGGGCAGCATCCTTGCAGCAGTGAATCATGTCACTGAAGAGCCAATTGCTGCTCAGAAAGAGAAGGCATTGGCCGATGGCATCAAAGCCGTGATGGGCGGGGGCGACCTTACTGTTGCCAAGACCGACACCGTACGACAGAATGATGCCAAGGGTAAGGAGATGACGTATATTATCTATCAGACGCAGGATGCGCAGAAGAAAGACCTCGGAGCTGCCGTGGAGAGTACCACGATGGGCTTCGGCGGTGATCTGAAGATCCTGGTGGGCTTCGATCCTGAAGGAAAGATCCTCGGGTACACGTTACTGGAACATGCGGAGACACCAGGACTGGGTGCCAAGGCTGACAAATGGTTCCAGGCAGGTGAGAAAGGCAATATCATCGGTAAGAACCCGAAGGAGGAACTGGTAGTGAGCAAGGATGGCGGACAGGTAGATGCCATCACTGCCTCTACCATTACCAGTCGGGCCTTCCTCTTGGCTGTGAACAACGCCTACAAGGCTTATAAAGCTACTCCAATTGACGGTGCCACAGGTGCCACGAAGCAAGAAAAGTAAAGTACAAAGTTCAAAGATTAAAGCTCAATGAATTATATAAGCATTATCAAAAACGGCATCGTCAAGGAGAACCCAACGTTCGTCCTGATGCTCGGTATGTGTCCTACGCTGGCCACGACAACCAGTGCCAGTAACGGACTTGCCATGGGACTTGCCACCATGTTTGTGCTGATCTGTTCAAATGTGGTGATTTCCCTGATCAAGAAGCTTACGCCTGATATGGTGCGTATCCCGGTGTTCATCGTGGTCATCGCTTCCTTCGTTACCATCCTGCAGATGGTGATGCAGGCGTATGTGCCCGCTATCTATGCCTCGTTAGGCTTGTTTATCCCCCTCATCGTGGTGAACTGTGTTATCCTCGGACGTGCCGAAGCCTTTGCAGCAAAGAACGGTGCTGTGGCCAGCTTGATGGACGGTATTGGTATTGGACTTGGTTTCACCTTCGGTCTTACCTTGCTGGGAGTATGCCGTGAGATTCTCGGCGCTGGTTCGGTGTTTGGTTTCACCTTGTTGCCCGAGACCTATAACATGCTGATGTTCGTGCTTCCTCCGGGAGCCTTCATCACGTTGGGCTTCCTGGTGGCAGTCATCAACAAGATGAGGAGTAATGGTTAAATCGGGATTGCAATGTCGTTATACCGAAATACCGAAATACCGAAATACCGAAATACCGATATACCGAAATAACGATATACCGAAATAACGATATACCGAAATAACGAAGTTTTGAATTATTGAAATAACGAATCATATGGAATATATTTTAATTTTCATCTCGGCGATATTTGTCAATAATATCATCCTGTCACAGTTCCTCGGCATCTGTCCCTTCCTGGGCGTGTCGCAGAAAGTGAACACCTCGCTGGGCATGTCGGCTGCCGTGGCCTTCGTGATGACGCTGGCCACCATCGTAACCTATCTTATCCAGCATTTCGTGCTGAATGCCTTCGGCCTGCAGTATCTGCAGACCATCGTGTTCATCCTCGTCATCGCTGCCTTGGTGCAGATGGTGGAGATTGTATTGAAGAAGGTTTCGCCCGCACTCTATCAGGCTCTGGGTATCTTCCTGCCGCTGATCACAACGAACTGTGCTGTACTGGGTGTGGCAATCCTTGTCATCCAGAAAGATTTCTCATTACTGCAAAGCATCGTCTATGCGTTCTCTACTGCCATCGGTTTTGGTCTGGCTTTGGTAGTGTTTGCGGGAATCCGTGAGCAGATGGCTCTGCTGAATATTCCGAAAGGTATGCGGGGGACGGCTATCGTTCTCGTTACCGCCGGTCTGCTGAGTCTGGCATTCATGGGATTCTCAGGTGTTGACGGTGGCTTGCGCACCTTGTTTGGTCTTGACTAGTCAACCATCTTAATCATAAGAAAACGGTGCTCCTCGTATGGGGAACACCGTTTTTTTTATCTATTCATGGAACATTAGTGGCCTTGAACCAAAGTCTTAGAGATGACGGTTGCGGAGGGTGGTCATCAGCAGTGACATGTAGGAATCAAACTGTTTGCTGTTCAGGATGAGACGCATCTTCTGGATGTCGTTAGTGATGGCCTCACGAACTTGTGCATGGCGCTGGAATCCGCGGCTATTGGCGGCTGTTGTCATGGCATTGTTGAACTGGTTCTGTATCACTTCCACTGCCTCCATCTGATCGGCGGTGAGATCTAATTTCGCTGCCAGTCGGCGGGTGTCGAACGACATATCATAGTCTTCCACGTTTCTCGCATTCATGAGATACTCCATAAATCTTCCTGCTTTGTCGTTCTCTGTAGATGCGAAACTACTTGTCATGGTCATGATGGCTACTGCTACCAAAAAAAACTTTTTCATTTTTTCTTCCTTTCTTTTTTTATTCGGGATATCCTTTCTTTAAGAGGTTGTCCCTACGGGTGATTATTATTGTTATTTATCTATCAGACGAATCATTTGGCTGATGGTTTAATCGGAGAAAAAAAGATAATGAAACTTTATTCGGAGGTACGCATTTATCTTTTGTCTAATCACACTTGTCACTTAACACTTGTTACTTATCACATAAACCTCAACTCTTTTGAGAAAAATTTGGAAGTGTCGAAATTATTACGTAACTTTGCAGCTCAATCATATTAATAAGGTATCTGACGATGAAACAGACGATATTGGTGACGGGAGGTACAGGCTTCATAGGAAGTCATACAACCGTTGAACTGCAACAGGCTGGCTATCAGGTGGTGATTATCGATAACCTCTCCAACTCGAAAGTGGAGGTGATTGATGGCATAGAGAAGATTACGGGCATCCGTCCGGCCTTCGAGCAGGTTGATTGCTGTGATATGGAGGCCTTGGAGGGTGTATTCAAGAAATACCCCGCCATTGAAGGCATTATCCACTTCGCTGCCAGTAAAGCGGTGGGTGAGAGTGTGGAGAAGCCACTGATGTACTACCGCAACAATATCACATCCTTGCTGAATCTATTGGAACTGATGCCGAAATATGATGTGAAGGGCATTATCTTCTCATCGAGTTGTACCGTGTATGGCCAGCCTTCGATAGAGAACCTCCCTGTGACAGAGCAGGCACCAATCCAGAAGGCCCTGTCGCCTTACGGTAATACCAAACAGATCAATGAGGAAATCATTCAGGATTATATCCACAGCGGAGCAGCGGTCAAAGCCATTATCTTACGTTACTTCAATCCCATTGGTGCTCATCCTTCGGCATTGATCGGTGAACTGCCCAATGGCGTACCAATGAATCTGATACCCTTTGTTACTCAGACTGCCATTGGTATCCGTGAGCAACTGAAGATTTTCGGCAACGACTACAGTACTCCTGATGGAACTTGCATTCGCGACTATATCTATGTGGTGGATCTCGCCAAGGCCCATGTAAAGGCCATGGAGCGTGTGCTCGACAAGCCTGAGACAGATCCCGTGGAGGTGTTCAACATCGGAACGGGAACAGGACTGAGTACACTCGAGGTGGTGGAAGGATTTGAAAAGGCCACGGGTGTGAAACTGAATTGGGCCTACGCTCCTCGTCGTGAAGGTGACATCGAGAAGGTGTGGGGCAATGTGGACAAGGCCAACAAGGTGCTTGGCTGGAAAGCAGAAGCCAATATTGAGGATGTCCTGCGCTCTGCCTGGAAATGGCAGAAGAAACTGCGCGAGGATGGTATTCAATAAGATAAGCGCATCGTCTGCCACAGGCAGGCATGCTATTTTGTGTTTGTGTTGTTATGGGCCCTTGATGTGAATCAGGGGCTCATTTTGAAATGAAAGTAGATGAAGAAATATATTTTTAACGAACAACAAGGAGAATACGCTCACTATCAGGTAACAGAGGCCCAGCCATTGCTGGAGTTCCTGCTGACACATGTCAACGGTAGTCGTACGAAGATCAAGGCAACCTTAAAGGGTGGCGGCATCCGGGTGAACAAACGGGTGGAGAAGCAGTTCGACTTCCCGTTGGAGTCGGGTATGACAGTATCCGTCAGTAAGACGAAACGGAACCAAGAGATCTTAAAGAGCCGTTACCTGAAGATTGTCTTCGAAGATGAGCATATTGTGGTGGTGGAAAAAAAAGTCGGTATCCTGTCAATGGCTGCCGGTCATTCCTCACTGAACGTAAAATCAGTGCTTGACGACTATTTTTATAAGAGTCATCAGCGTTGCCATGCCCATGTGGTTCACCGTCTTGACCGTGATACCAGTGGACTGATGATCTATGCGAAAACCATGCAAGCAGAGCAGATTTTGGAGCATGAATGGCACGACATTGTTTATGACCGCCGTTATGTGGCTGTGGTGAGCGGTGAGATGGAAGAAGAAGGAGGCACCATTGCCAATTGGCTAAAAGATAACAAGGCATATATCACTTATTCATCGCCAGTGGATAATGGGGGGAAATATGCCGTGACCCATTTTCACACACTGAAGAAGAAGAACGGTTATTCGTTGGTGGAGTATAAGTTGGAGACGGGACGGAAGAACCAGATCCGTGTGCACTCTGCTGATATGGGTCATCCCGTATGTGGCGATACTAAGTATGGCAATGGTGATGATCCCTGTGGCAGATTGGCACTGCATGCCTATGTGCTCTGTTTTGAACACCCCATCACTCGTGAGCGGATGGAGTTTGTTTCACCCATTCCCGGGAGCTTTAAGAAAGTATTTGAGAGATAAGAAATGGAGAATTATAGTTTTTATGTGTTGGTGATCATCGCCGTGGTGGTGGCTTTCTGTATCATCAAAAAAGTGGCGAGCTGCCTGATAAAGAGCATCGTGATGCTCGCTATCGTGGCTGCGCTCGCCTATGTCTGGTATATGTACTACAGGGCGTAGTCGGTAGGAATGCCTCCTACTTTGACAGGTCAAATCCCAAACGAATACCATCGTAGTTCTTACTAATCTCACTGACAGTGCCCAGTGTACTGTTACCGCTGGCTGCACCTACCACTTGGAGAGCAGTAAGGAGTTTTTTCGATTCAAAGAGCAGACTGATACCTTGTGGGTTACGGGTCAGGTAACCGGTGGTGGAAAGCAGCAGGGTCTGCATCTGTACAGAACTGTTACTGCTGTTAAACTTGTAGGTACCGCTAATGGTCTTTCCCATCACCTTGGCTGAGAACGTACCGTCTTGGTTAAAGGTGAAATAGGTGTTACTGCTTTTGATACCCAGTTTCTTGTAAGTGGGCAGTAGTTTCTCTTTCGCTTCAGCGGCCACCACCTTTCCTCCAGCTGCAGCTAAGGCATTCTCTGAAGTGAAGGCACATCCGGGCTGGTAGTATTTCCATGTGCCGATTACATCTTTTTCAGAGAGTTTCGAAGCACCAATTACTTCGTAGAGTATTTCACCTAACGTATTGGTGTTGGTGATGGCTCCTAAGATGCCGCCCAACACATCGGTAGCATTGGCTCCGTTGGTGGCCGTACCTCCTGTGAAGCCGCAACTCGACAACAGGAGGGCAGCGCCACATGCTAAAATTGTTTTCTTTTTCATATCTGTCTGTTTTGTTAAATATTTATTTGTTGTTCAAAGGTAATGCTTTTTGTCGGCGAAGCGAAATCTTTTCAACGAATAGCTTTATTAGTTCGATGAAACCCCATTCTTTCCGTTAGAGGATTCTTCCTCGAAGATGCGTTCAAAAACTTCCCGTAATTGGGGCGGGTCGTTGATGAGCTGGCGAATCTCCTTAAGCTTTGACTCGTTGGGAGAGTGGGGCATCCACAAACGAATATAGCCATGCTCAGCGTATTTGTTCTGCATATGTTCCACGAAACGCTCCCACTGCTCCTCACGGCTCTTCTTTGGGTAATTGGATAAACCGTATTGAACGGTGCGGCGGAATACAGTCATGGGATCTAAATCACGATCGGCCTCCGCCACGATCTTCCCATATAGGCTGCGTGGTGCATGACTGGCAGAGGCGCGATGATCTTCCACGGCTTCTTTCATGATCTTAATCTGATCTGCAGTGAACCAGCGGCGTAGACGGACATCAGCAGCGAGGATTTTACCACTGGTGAGATGGTGGATGGCACGTGGCCCTGATAGTCCTAAGTCATGATAGGCGGCTACGGTATAGGACATGTTCAGATCTGCGCCCGACTTTCGTGCAATCTCCAACGACCGTTTGATGACACTGGTGACATGCTGCATACCGTGTGCCTTGTCGAAGGCTGCATAACGGGGAAGGATCGTGCGCTCGATGAATTCCATCAGATCCAGACTCACATGATTTTCCATTCTCTTTGTCCTTAAATAATTTGCAAATATACACGAAATTGTTTACTTTTGCAAGCAATTTTATTTTTTTTGCAATGAGAGAAGAGAATATCAAGACGAATTCATGGAGAGCATGGCTGTTAGCTGCACGACCGAAAACACTGACGGGGGCTGCCGTTCCCGTAATGATCGGTCTGTCGCTGGCAGCAGTCAGCGAGACTGTCTTCCGATGTTTGCCTGCCATCCTTTGTCTGCTGTTCGCCTTCATCATGCAGATCGATGCCAACTTCGTGAACGATTATTTCGATTTTATGAAAGGTAATGATGATGAGACGCGGTTAGGACCGAAACGGGCTTGTGCCATGGGATGGGTGGATGCCCATTCAATGCGGCGTGCCATCGGTATCACCACCTTACTGGCGTGTATCACCGGCCTGCCCTTGGTAATCTATGGCGGCATGGAGATGGTGCTGATCGGATTGGTCTGTGTGGTGTTCTGTTTCCTTTATACCACCCATCTCAGTTATGTGGGTATGGGAGACCTACTGGTGCTGGTCTTCTTCGGCATTATTCCCGTATGCATACCTTATTATCTGATCACCCATACCTATACATGGGAGGTCGGGGTGGCCTCGGTGGCCTGCGGCTTGGTAATCGATACTTTATTGATGATTAATAACTACCGTGACATAGAGAATGATGAGCGGGTGGGGAAGAATACCCTTGCCGTGAGATTAGGCAAACAGGGCAGTAGGATCATGTACCTGTTGCTGGGCATCGTAGCTTGCCTATTAGGCATCGTCTTTACCGTGAACGGCCATCCATGGGCTACCATACTCCCCTTGGGCTACCTGCTGCTTCATGTGATCACATACCGCCGGATGGTACGTATTGACCACGGCAGGGCACTGAATCAGATATTGGGAGAGACGGCTCGGAACATGTTTGTCTATGGTTTGTTAGTAAGTATTGGTATATTCATATAAAATTTCAAGATATAATGAGAACAAGAACAGCAGAATGGTTTGAGACCAAAGTGCAGTATGAGAAGACCATGGAAGATGGCATGCAGAAGAAAGTGAAGGAGCAATATGTGGTGGATGCCTTGAGCTTCACCGAAGCAGAGAATTGCATCACTGAGGAGATGTCGTCGTATATCAGTGGTGAATTCGATGTGGTGGATATCAAGAAAGCTTCTTATAAGGAGATCTTCTTCAGTGAGGAGGAGAATGCTGACCGCTGGTATAAGGCCAAGCTCCAGTTCATCACTATCGATGAGAAGACGGAAAAGGAAAAACGCTCAAATGTATATTATCTCGTGCATGCTGCCACCTTACCAGGAGCTGTGAAGAATATCGATACGGTGATGGGTGGTACAATGATCGACTATGTCATTGCCAGCATTGTCGAGACTGCAATCATGGATGTGTTCGAGCATCAGAGTAAGTAGTGTGGAGTGAGACATGTGGAATGTAAAGGAGAATCTAAGGAAAGTGCTGTCCGACCTGCCCGAAGGGGTGCGGTTGGTGGCAGTGAGCAAATACCATCCCAATGAGTATCTGATGGCGGCCTATGAAGAGGGACAGCGTATCTTTGGTGAGAGTCATGAACAGGAACTGAAACAAAAACACGCAACCTTGCCTGCCGATATCGAGTGGCATTTTATCGGTCATCTGCAAACGAACAAGGTGAAGTATATCGCCCCGTATATTTCAATGATTGAGGCGGTGGATTCCATGAAGCTGCTGCGGGAGATCGATAAGCAAGCAGCAAAATACAATCGGGTGATCGATGTGCTGTTGGAGTTGCACATTGCTGAAGAAGAGACCAAATATGGTCTTACGCTTGATACCTGTCGGGAATTGTTGGCTTCCGGCGAGTGGCGTGATCTAAATCATGTACGCATCTGTGGTTTGATGATGATGGCCAGTTATGTGGAGGACTCGGAACAGATCCGTCGGGAGATGATGATGGCATCTTCCTTCTTCGATGAGGTGAAGGCGTGCTATTTCGCTGAAGAGGATTCTTTCTGTGAACGTTCCTGGGGTATGAGTCACGACTATCCTATTGCAGTGGAATGCGGTAGTACGATGGTCAGGGTAGGCACCACGATCTTCGGACCGCGGGTCTATACTTAATTATATAAGATGCCGTTCCATGGCTATGCGAACCAAGGATGCCGTGTTGTTGCATCCCAGTTTTTGTCGGATATATTTCGTATAGCTATGGACGGTTTCAAAACCTAAGTGCAACTTGTCGGCAATCTGTTTCATGGTGTTACCTTCGACAATCAGCCGAAGGATTTCCCGTTCGCGGATGGTCAGCTCCGGGGGAGCCTCGTTCAGACCAATCATCAGGTTTCTCGATTCCTTACAGATGTAGAACTCACCACCTCCTACCGTGCAGATTCCCTCGATCAGTTCTTCGGTACTGCTATTCTTTAGGATATAGCCATGGGCACCATTTTCTTTGGCACGTTGGATAACCGCGGGCTCGGCATAGGTAGTAAGAACGATGATGCGTAGGGTGGGGCAGAGTGTCGTGAACTCCTTGATGGCATCAATGCCGTCACCATCGGGCATGGCCACATCCAACAGGAGAATGTCGGGCTGATGACGGGAGAGGAATGTGGCCGTTTCCTTAAGGGTATTCGCTACCGCTAATACCTTGATGCCCTCTTTCCCATCGATAAGACTGGCAATTCCATTTGCCACCAGACGGTGGTCATCGGCAATGATGACGTTCTTCATATTGCTGTCTGTTTGTTTGCGGTTACAAAGGTAAGGAGTTTCATCGAATCTGACAATCCCCCAAATGTGGGTTTTGTATTTAGTTCTTGATTTCAATATTCACCTCTGTGCCTTCGTTGGGTTTGGAGAAAAAGCTCAGAGTACCGCCTAAGGTGTTCACCCGCTGTCGGATATTGCTAAGTCCCATACCCTTCTCTCGTTCCTCCTGGGTGCTGCCTCGTCCGTCATCGCTTACATTGATGGTGGTTACTTGATCATCTGCATACAGATGAACGAGGATATGTTTGGCTTGGGCACTTTTCACAGCATTGTTCACCAGTTCATACACTATACAGTAGATTGCCTCTTCTTTCTGCTTGTCTAACCGTTTCTCTTTTCCTATGAACGAGAACGACACGTTCTTCAGTGTCTGACAATAATCTCGCAAGGCCACCCGCAATCCGTAACGGTTCAATGAGTCGGGAAGGAGATGATGACTCACATGACGCATCTCGCGAATGGCCTCATCAACCAAAGCAAAGGAGGTGTTTTCTCCCTTTGGCAGGGTCTGCTTCAGAGCAGTCAGCGTACCCCCTAACCGGTCATGGAGGTCGCGGGCTATTCTCACCCGTTCGGTTATTTCACCGTCGAGATGTGCCTGTATCAGAGCTGTCTGCCGTTTCAGACGGATGCTGCGCCATAACAGGAAGAATACGCCAGCAGTGAGTAAGAGTACCAATGCCGTGAGGATGCCTCCCCAGAGGAACCATCGCTTCTCTTGGATCAGCTGTTCGATACGGGCCTCTTTCTCTTTTGTTAGGTAGAGAACCTCCATCTGACTCAGACTGCTCTGGTAGTTGTTGGTGGCGAAGCGTTCCATCATTGTGCGTATCTTTTTTAAATAACGGTTAGCTTTGCTCTGATCACCCAGATGCATGTAGATGGTGGCCAGCATCTCGTAGCTACCCACATCACCGTATGTTGCTTCCTCATCTTTCTCATGAACAGATCGCAGAGCATGGTACAAAGCCTGTTGCCAATTTTCCTCATGCATGGCCACCATGGCAGCAGCGGCATGGATATCATAGCGGTTTTCGCTCATTAGCTCCCCTTGATCGTAGGTCAGGGCTTCCTCAGCAAATGCTTTGGCTTTCTGCAGGTTCTCATGACCGCTCATCAGATGCATCTTCACCAACGAGGTTAGAATCTGGGAGTAGTCGCCAGGCTCCTCATGTCGGTGGGCGTAATAATAGGTATAGGCGAAATTGATGGTCTGTCGTGCTTGTTCATATTTGTCCTGGTCGATATAGATCTTCACCAGTCCTTTCCTGGGCAGTGCCATCATCAGGGAATCTTTTGATGCCGTACCGGTCTTGATAGCCTGGGTGTAGTGATATTCGGCTTTCTCGTTGTTGCCCATCGACAGGTAGAGTTCCGCCACATTATGATGGAGGATTGTTTGACTCTCCAGCCAACCATATTTTTCGAAGATAGGAAGTGCTTTCTGATAGTATTCGATGGCCAGAAGGGCTTTGTCTTGTATATTGTAAAGATTACCGATGGCTCCGTAGATTTGCGACAGGTTGTCATCGATGTCACTTTTTTTGTATCGCTTGTCGTTTTTCATTGAGTCAGTCACGGCCAGGGCTTGTTGGAAATAACCCAAGGCCTTGTTATATTCATCGCGACCATAAGCCATCAGCCCCAAATTGTACCAGGCACTCTCCCGCGCCTTCAGGGCATTTAATTCATACGAAAGTGCCAGTGCCTTATGGGCATAAAGCATACAACGTTTGTTATTGGTGTTCTGATAGCCTGACATGAGGTTCAGATAGGCTTCCAACAGTTCCTTTCCCTTGGGTGGACTGTCACTGTGCAACACCGTTTCCAACGAATCCACATGTCGGTTCCTATGGTCATTGTAGGCCATGGTTTTACTGAATCCTGCCAGTAATAGTATTGCGATGATGATGCCTATCCTCTTTTCCATGCTGCAAATATACATAAAGTTTTGTGATAATCTTCGATTTGTCATGTTTTTCCTTAAGAAAAAGCCCCATTTGGGGGATTGCGCGGTTCAAATATAGTTCGTATCTTTGTCACCAAATCATGAATAATTACCAAACTAAGAACAAATGAATATGAAAAGACTTATTTTGATGATGACGGTTGTTGCTTTCGCAATGAATGCCGATGCACAAGGATGGCTGAAGAAACTCGGAGAGAAAGCCGTGGAGAAGGCCAAAGAGAAGGTAGAGAAGAAAGTAGAGAAGACTGTTGAGAATAAAGCAGATCAAGTGCTTAACGGGGAAAGTAGTTCTTCTACAAGTGACGATGGCAATGTTGATGATTACCAGAATGATACGAAAAATGCCAAGAGTGACTTCGTACCTGGCTCTGTCGTGATGTTCGAAGATAACTTGGAAGGCGAACAGATTGGTGAGTTCCCATCAAAGTGGGATCTTGTCAGGGGAAGTGCTGAAGTGGCCAGTATCAATGGCGTGAAATGTATCGAGATGGATAAGCACGACTGCTGGTTGTCGCCTCTGGTGAAGGGAGGTATCAAGAACTATCTAGGTGATGTGTTCACCATCGAATACGATATGCTCTATGATGACAGGCAGAAGGATGGCGCTTCCAGTATTGAACTTGACATTATGCATGAGACAGAGTCTCGTGACAATGAATTGTTCACCATTACATATGGTTTTGCCCATGACAAACATACCTTCGATTGCAATTATTGTATGACTTCAGAGCCAAGTTACACACACAAAGAAGGTCATGCAAGTTCTCAGGCAGGTCCATACAACGATGGACGTTGGCATCACTTCGCTCTTTCATTCAATAAGCGTGCCATCAAGTTCTACGTCGATGGACGACGTGTGATCAATGTCCCCAATGCCAAGCCTGGGGCCGGATGGGTGACATGGTTCAGTAGTGGGGGCAGCCATCATACCTATATGAAGAATATCCGTATTGCCAAAGGTGCCGTTGATCTCTATGAGAGAAATGCTACTGATATCGATGCCAAGGTTGCTGCTGTCGAAAAGGCTATCGCCGAGACAGGTAAGTTTGTGACAAACAACATCCTCTTTGATACAGGAAAGGCTACGCTGAAATCTGAGTCAATGGCGGAGATCCAGAGGGTGGCTGAGTATATGAAGAAGAACCCCGGTGTTCGCTTTGAGGTACAGGGCCATACCGACAACCAAGGCTCTGATGCTGTCAATGATCCGCTATCTCAAAAGCGTGCCGAAGCTATCGTCAGTGCTTTGGAGAAACTTGGTGTTGATGGCTTCAACTTAAAAGCAGTGGGGAAGGGATCACATGAACCGGTGGCTGATAACAAGACTGAAGCAGGAAGAGCCAAGAACCGTCGTGTGGAGTTTATTAAAAGGTAACTTCCGCTTTACCGAAACTACGATTTATTTTATCCGTTAACGTGATGGGAGTTGAGAAATCATCTCCCATTTTTGGCGTATCTTATGAAAGAACACTTTTGATAAAGAAAAAGATACATTTATATGAGTCTTGTTTGCAAGTTCTTTTGTATCTTTGTCGCAGAATAAAAAGTTACAGAGATGAAAAAAGTGATGATGATGTGCGTGGCCTGTCTGACATGGATAGGAACCGTTGCCGATGATTATGAGACTATCCACACTGAGAAGGTCCAGAACCCAATGCTGTGGGCCGATGTGCCCGACCCCGATGTGATCAGGGTTGGGGATACGTTCTATCTGGTGACTACAACCATGCACTTGATGCCAGGAGCTCCCGTGATGGCATCGAAGGACCTGAAGAACTGGGAGACTGTGGGTTATATCTTCGACCGATTGACCGACTCTCCGAAGTACGACATGTTAAACGGAACAGTCTATGGTAGAGGGCAATGGGCCACTTCGCTGAAGTATCACAATGGGAAATTCTATGCTTTGCTGGCACCCAATGAGCAAGGTCCGATGGGTGATACTTATATCTTTTCTGCAGAGAAAGCAGAAGGACCATGGACGATTGTTTCGAGGATGCGACACTTCCATGACTGTTCGCTTTTCTTCGATGACGATGGTAGGGTGTATGTAATCTATGGAACAGGTGAGATGATGGAGTTGAAACCTGATCTCTCGGATGTCATCGAGGGCACTTACCAACGTATCTTCCAGCGTGAGGAAGATGAGAAAGGTCTTTTGGAAGGAAGTAGAATGATCAAGCATAACGGGAAATATTACCTGTTGATGATATCCCATACCTATGCACCTGGCAGACATCGTCGGGAGGTGTGTTATCGGGCGGATGACATTCATGGACCTTACGAGAAGCAGGTGATCCTTGAGAGTGAGTTCGGCGGTTTCTCTTATGAGGCACAGGGTACTATTGTAGATACACAGGATGGCGACTGGTATGGCATTATCTTCCAAGACCGTGGGGGAGTGGGACGTGTACTTACGGTGATGCCCTGCCGGTGGATCAACGGATGGCCGATGCTGGGTGATGAGAACGGGAAGGTACCCGAGACGGTGCGCCCCCTGAAAAGTGGCATGTCCCAGACTGCCATTGTGAAAAGTGATGACTTTTCCAACATACAATTAGGACTGCATTGGCAGTGGAACCATAATCCCGTGGATGCAGCGTGGTCATTGACAGAGCGTCCTGGATATCTTCGTCTGAAGACCAATCGGGTGGTGAACACGCTCTATCTGGCTCCGAATACGCTAACACAACGTATGGAGGGACCAGCCTGTAGTGGATCGATCGTCATGGATGTGTCACACTTGAAGGATGGCGATTGTGCCGGTTTGGCTGCTTTCAACAGTGATACAGGTGCTCTCATCGTGAAGAAACAAGGAGGTAAGCTACTGTTGGAAATGACAGAGATGACGGTAGAACTATCTGACCGTGATAAACTGGTTACGAAGACGGAAGAGAAGACTATCGAGCAGGTTCCTTTGAAACAGTCAAAGGTGTGGTTGCGTATTGATGGTGATTTCCGCCCGGGTGAACGTGGGGGAAAGGATGCCGCCAACTTCTACTATAGTCTTGACGGCACCCAATGGACACAAATCGGCACAGCCAACTACCGCATGCGTTTCGATTGGCGGCGTTTCTTCATGGGAACGAAGTTCGGTATCTTCTGCTATGCCACGAAGAAGAAGGGTGGATTTGTTGATGTCGATGCGTTCACTTACCAGCGGAACGACGGCTCCGAATAATACCTGTTTACATTCTCTTACGATTATGCTTCTTTCCCTTCCCGTCAACATATTGCTCGATGACGATGCCATGGTGTTGATGGGTCTCTGGAAGGCGGCGACCTGAGAGATCATAGACTTTTCGTTTGACGGGTTCATTGCTCTCAATATCAACAATGCCCTCAGTCTGTGCTTCTGTAGCCTGCCAGGCATCGAGGTAGAGATCGGTGCCGGCGGTAACGATCAAGTAGATGTTTTTCGTACCAAAGACCTTACTGGGATCGACATCGACAACATAGTCGTCCATCTCGTCAGACGAGATATTGAAGGTGGCGGAAGCCTTGGCTCCCTTTCTGGTAAGACGAAGCTCGACTGTTCCTTCCCCCTTGGCGCGCAGCATGATTTTCGATGCGCCATTGGTACCGAAATCCACATGGCGCACATATGTCCAAGAACCCGCCGACATCTTCACCTGCATATTCTCGGATGCATCGTTACCCAGGTCGCTGATTTTGGTATTCTTTTTCACATTCGAGAAGTCATCGTATTCAATTCCGCCAGAAGTAGCCATGGTTTCTGCCTGTTGCAATTCATAGGGGTTCATCGTGTCGATGGCGTCGCAGCCTTCAAGGTTCAGCGTGACGGGATTAACAGTGGCTGATGATTCACTCACTGTCGCTTTGTTTATACATATAGAACGGTAATCGCCAGCACTGCCGTCCACGGCACCTGCTTTTTTCATTTCATCCAACAGGACACTTCCGTGGTTATGGTAGATGTGATAGTAGTTGCCCTTGAATTTCTGAAGGTGCGAGTGGTTATTACCTGATACTCCTGGTCCGTAAGCGCCTTTGTAAACCCAAGAGTCAGGATCGGAAGGATTATCGCTGACCATATAGCACATGGTGCCTCCTCCTGGAATGGTGGCGTTGATACCCTTCTCTTTCTTATAGTTGTTCCAATCAGCATCATTGCGCGACCAATGAGAACAATAGGTATAGACATATTTCCCACCGATGACGTTCAACTCGTTGGCCTCGAAATGATAGGGGGCTGGAATGCGGACAGCCTTACCGTCGAGTTCGGTCATCGAGGGCTTCAGTTTTGCAATACGGGCGTTATCGGGAAGGATCTTACCATCATCATTCAGTCCACCAAAAGAGATCCATCCAACACCATTGTCGTCAACGACCACACCTGGGTCAAAATTAGCAGAGGTACCCATTGGGAAAGCACCAGGAGAATCGTAGTGAATCATCAACTTGTTCAGGGGCGATTTCCAGGGACCTATAGGAGAATTAGCCTTCAGCACGCCAACGCCGTGACTGCTGTTGCAGAAGTAAAGGAAGAACTCGTCAGTACCATCCTCAGTGGTGCGCCATGTCACGGATGGTGCCCATGAGACTCCATAGGATTGATACCATGGAGAGGTTACCCATTGTTTACAAATTTTCTTCGTATCGATTGTGCCGTGGAATGTCCAGTTTACCATATCGGCCGTGGAAAAGACAACGATCGATTTGATATTACCGTAGGTGTTATCACCTTTCTTACCATTGGCAATGAATTCCTGATGGTCATTGGTACCATAGACGTAGAGGCGTCCGTTGTATTCGAGTGCTGTGGGGTCTGCGCAGAATACGCTACCACTGATGGGATTTCCATTGCTTGTGCGCTTAAACTCCTGAGCCAGTGACTGTGCATGAACCTGTACGCAAACTGTCACGAAGGATACTATCAATAAAAGTTTCTTATACATATCTTTATTTGTTACAATATTCGAGGTGTAAAAAAAAGATCTCCCAACATTACACTGTCCTCTGGACTCTCGACTGGAAGAACTTGGCAACAAGCGCTCCGCTGATGTTGTGCCATACACTGAAGATGGCACCGGGAATGGTTGCAAGGGGATAGGCCGCAAAATGGAGGACAGCCAACGAAGAGGCCAGTCCGGAGTTCTGCATGCCCACTTCGATACTAAGGGCAATATTCTTGGGGCTGGATAACCGTAACAGACGACCGAGCAGGAAGCCGATGGCAAGACCTAACAGATTGTGGGCCATCACCACGAAGACCACCAGCAGACCACCGACCATTAATCGGTCGGCATTATGTGATACAACGATGCCTACCACCATCGCGATAGCAATCGATGAGAGGGAAGGGAGATAGGGAACAATACACTTTGTCAAAGATGGCAGGAACCGCTGACAGAGCAGTCCGCCCACGATAGGTGCTATCACTACATAAAGGATGCTTTGCAACATGCCCAAGGTGTCAACATCCACCATTGTACCCGCTATAAGCCATACCAACAGAGGGGTAAGCAGAGGGGCGAGTAGGGTAGAAGCGGCTGTCATTCCTACAGACAGGGCCAGGTCTCCTTTAGCCAGATATGTGATGACGTTGGATGCCGTACCCCCTGGACAACAGCCTACAAGAATCACACCAAGAGCAAGTGCCTTGGGAAGGTCGAAAGCCCATGTCAGCAACCATGCCAGCAGAGGCATCACAGTAAACTGTGTTAGACAGCCTATTAGAATTTCCTTGGGCCGGCTCAGTACGATTCTGAAATCATGCGGTGAAAGAGTCAGCCCCATGCCGAACATGATGACTCCCAGCAGAGGGTTGATGGTCCATGTGTCAATCCAAAGGAACGATGCAGGCCAAAGCAAGGACAGGGCTGCGACCAGCAATACCATGATACCCATCCAACGGACTATAAAATCACAAAACTTCTTCATCGTTGATATTGATTTCCTGCTGCAAAGGTACGAATTTTTTATAATATGTGTTATCCTTAAAGACAAATGTTTTATTTGAATTTCTCTTTCAGCCTGTTCAACGTGAAGTCAAAGTTGTAGTAGCCGTTGAAGTTGAGGTCGTCGCGCACACGGCGGCCATCGGGGGTGATGGTCTCGTAGTGGGGGATGCCGTTGAAACGGAACAGCTCTTGCATACGGGTGAAGTCGGTGTTGGAAAGACAGATGGTTTCTTCGTCGGCAAGCCATTCTTTTACATAGTTATGATAGGCCTCGCTACCCTCGGCTGTTCGTTCGCCGGCGATAAAGATGAGTTTGATGTCATCGCGCTTGGCGACCTCTGCCCGCAGGGTCTTACTGTTCTGGATGGCTGAGCGGCAGGGACCGCAGCCCATTCCCCAGAAGTCGATCATCAGGAAGCGGCCAGGATATTTGGCAGAGAGCTTTCGGATAAGGTCGGCTGAGGGGTTATCGGCCGGCAATGGCGTGGAGAGTTCCGTCTGTGCCATCTTTGCGGCATAGAAAGCCTCCGCCTTCTGGTGGAGATAGGCATCAGAAAGTCTGCTGAGATAGAGGGGCATCATCTTGCCAGGTGACTGAAAACTGGCCTCTGCTTCCTTGCGCTCATCGGCAGTCATCGTTGTGTCGGCAAGGACGCGCTGGAGTTCATCCTCGTCACTGCGCCAGTTGTCGAAACTGCCCGCCATGTCTTTATAGGCGCAGAGTTGCACCATGAAGCCATCGTGGTCTGTTCCCATCAGGTTTCGCAAGGCCAGAACATTATTGGAAATAATCTTCTCTGCATTTCCCAGACTGTTCACATATCCACCATTCTCATCCAGCAACCCTTCGTACTTTTGCCTGTTTACAGGACAGGCATACTGGATGCGGTTGAGGGTGATGGGATAGCTGTCGCTGGTCAGCAGCAAAGGATTGTCGAAATCCACACGATGCAGCGCCTTGTAG
>CACXMM010000016.1:15482-72403 GCA_902768785.1 uncultured Prevotellaceae bacterium | reverse complement strand
TGACTCAGGGCTAGTTCTTGTAGCTCCAACAAATCTTGATCTTCTCTTTTCTCCATTTTATAACGTTGTTTTTGATTCAACGTTTTTCAGGGCAAGACATTTTTATAAGAGCAAATTGGTCACATGATCACAGCTGTGACCGTGACCGTTTTTATAGCGTATGAATGAAAAGAAAATAGAAAAGATTGTCAATTTTGTCGGCGATGTAGAGTTCAGATCAAAATAGACCATCCCATGGATAGCTTCCCGGCTTGAGAATGATGGAGACAGACTGTGCTTTCCCGTTCTTCTCATGGAGATAAGACAGTTGAACAATGCCTGGGGAAATCTCACGCGTTACTTGAAAATGATCCCATTGTAATGTCTTGAAGACGGCAAAGGCGGTGGCTCCCCCTTCGATGATAAGTCGTTGGGGGCATCGTTCTTTGATCAGTATCCCGGCTGTCTCCGCCAGGATCTGTTTCAGACGCTCGGAATAGTCCTTGTTTATCTCATCGGGATGACCAACGGTAAGGATGAGGGATGGTTTGTTGCGGTATTCATTCAACACTTGCTGTTGCCACACATGGGCAGCGCCCCCGTGGAATACCTGTAGCGGTATTGCCATGCAAGGGATGTTAATCTGCAGCGGTTTACTCTGTGTACTCCCACATATAACCAATGTAGAGAAAGAGATGCGTTGAAGTACCGAGTTAAAACAGTCAGCCCCTCCAGCTAACAGCGTGTCTTCCTGAGCCTTAGACAGCTGTATTTCAATTTCTTCTTCATTCCGGGCATCAGCAATATTGATACCATCATGGATATCTCCGTCGATGGTTAAAATATGTCCACCGCCTAAGAGTTCAACGGCATTCGACGTGTATGCAGGAAACTCAGGGTCATCCCGAAAAGGCGTCTCTGATAGGGGAGTGACGTGGATGGAGTAGATACCCTGATGGACGATTCTTCCTTTCGAGGGATTCTGTGCAATGAGCAGCGACCGTGTCATACAGAGCTCATCCATCAGCGTCTGTATCTCAGCCATGATATGACCGCGCATCACGGAGTCGGTCTTCTTGAAGAACGTTACATGTTCTCCTTGATGTCTCCCAACAATCCTGCGCATCATGGAAACAGCAGCATCCCGTGAACCGGAACGTGTGTTAGTGGCATAGACGAGCACATCGTCTCCAGACGCATGATCGTCAGGAAAGCACGGGCTGTTACAGGCAGACTCTTCCAAAGAAAGCAGTCTTACCTGTAAGCCGTACCTGTGAGCCACGCCGGCAATCTCGGCAGCTCCCGTCATGTCATCAGCAATGACAATGATCATACAGTATCTCTATGATGGGTTGTTCTTTCTGTTGATAGCCATCTTCGTGGCATAGTCGATGGCCAGGAGGATACCCTCCGCACTGGCGATGCCTTTTCCTGCCACATCGAAGGCTGTACCATGATCCACGCTGACGCGGATAATCGGCAGACCAAGTGTGATATTCACGCCCTTGGAAGCTTTCATCTGTCCTGTCTTCTGATCCCATTGGAATCCCACAACCTTGAAAGGGATATGTCCTTGGTCGTGGTACATGGCCACGACCCCGTCGTACTTCCCGCAACGGGCTTTGGCAAACAAGGTGTCAGGAGGCACAGGACCATCGACATCGAACCCTCTTTCCTTGAGCGCTTCCACGGCAGGTGCAATCTCCTTCTCCTCTTCCCATCCGAACAGTCCGCCGTCACTGGCATGAGGATTCAATCCTGCGATGCCGATATGGGGCTGGGCAATGCCGAACTGATGACAAGCATCGTTGATCAACTCGGTCACTTCAATGATACGGTCCTTCTTCACTCTGTCACAGGCAACACGAAGCGGGACATGGGTAGAGACGTGGATCACCCGCAGGAACTCATCGGCGAGCAGCATGGCATATTTCTTCGTGTGGGTGAAATGGGCATAGATCTCCGTATGACCGTCGAAGAGATGACCGCCTTTATGCAACGCCTCTTTGTTCAGCGGTGCCGTCACCGTGGCGTCCACCTCATGGTTCATGGCCATGTCAATGGCTTTGGTGACGAACAGGAATGCCGCATGTCCGCATTGCGGCTGGACGACACCTTGCTGGAATGTTTCCATGTCGATGCAGCCGAGGTCATAGACATCAATGATACCCTGTGAGAACGCGGCCTCCTCCACATGGTGAATGGCATTGACCTTAAGACTGCTCTTCATCTGGTTCACCGTCCATTGCATCACCTTGGCATCGCCGATGACAATCGGACGGCATTTGTTGTATGTTTCCTCAAGGCCCAGTGCCTTGACGATGATCTCAGGACCTATGCCTGCAGGATCACCCATGGTAATGGCGATGATTGGTTTCATATCATTTGTTTTGATTTTCCTTTAGTTTCCGTCTTTCTTCCAGATAGCCATAGACCGTCAGTTCCTTGTCAGCAGGTGGCGAATGGAAGAACAGACTGGCCACATAGCCGATCACCAGAACGATGAGATGGCTATAGACGCCTAACATATATTTATGGTGTGTGAAATTCCAGCCCCCCAGATCGAGCAGGAGCTCCTTCTCACCGTTGCCCGTCTCGAACCTGCTTGATGTCAGTACAGCGTAGGCGGTGAAGAGGATAGCGGCAGCAATACCGATATACAGTCCCTGCCAGTTGGCACGACGTGAGAACAGTCCTAAGAGGAAGATACCCACGATACCGGCAGACACGATGGCATAGAGACCGAACAGGGTTCCCAATACACCTTCGCCGCCCCAGGCCACATAGATCAGGGCAATGAAGATACTGAGGATTCCGATCACCAATACGGATATCCGTCCTACCCTCAGCTTCTGTGCATCCGTGGCATTCTTGTTGATACGACCGTAATAGTCCTCCACGATAATGGCCGAGATACAGTTCACATCACTGTCGATGGAGGAGATGGCACCGGCTGCAAGGGCTGCGATGATCAGTCCTGTGATACCGATCGGCAGCTCGGTAGCAATAAAGAACGGGAACACCTCGTCACTCTTGATCCCTTCGGGAAGGGCACCCGAGTTGATGTGGTAATAGACGAACAGACAGGTTCCCACGAACATGAACAACGCCCAGGCGGGGACACTCATCAGCACACCCATGTAGCTGGCTTTCTTAGCACTCTTCTCATCTTTCGCCGCAAGGTATCGCTGCACGATACTCTGGTCTGTTCCATATTTCTGCACGGCATAGAAGATACCATTCAATACCATCACGATGAAGGTGAGCTGTGTGAGATCCCAGTCGTAGGGTCCCACATCGATCTTATGGTATTCCTTGGCCACGCTGAATACCGTGGATGCCCCACCGTCGGTGAGGTAGAACAGCATACCTACCGTGAGCACACCACCGAGGATCAGCAGGAATCCCTGTACCACATCCATCCAGATGATGGCTTCCATTCCTCCGAGATATGTGAGGATGATCACCACCAAACCGATGATGATGATGATATACGTGATGTCCAAGCCGGTGAATGCAGCCATGGCGATGCCCATCAGATAGAGAATGGTTCCCATCTTGGAGAAATGTTCGAGGACGAAGGCCAGTGAGCTGTAGATACGGGCCACAACGCCGAAGCGCCGTTCGAAGTACTCATAGGTGCTCAGTCGGATGACGCGACGGAATAGGGGGACGATGAACCAGATCATGCCCAGGAGCACGATGGGAACCATCAGTCCTTGTACCAGCAGGATCCAGTTGCCTGAATAGGCGGCGCCAGGGTAGGCGAGGAAGGTGACGCTGCTGATGATTGTGGCAAACATAGACATACCCACTGCCCATGCCGGAACGTTGCCGTTGGCGGCATAATAGCTCTCGGTGGAGTTCTGTTTCCTGGAGAAATACACACCGACGCCCACTGCCGCGATGAGCGACAGGATGACGATGAGCATGTCGATCCAATGGATGCTGCTGTGTATCATGTGATTCTGTGTTTAGGATGAAACGGTAGTGTTAACAGAGGAAAGGCTTGATCGCCTGTCGGATTGCTTCGGCTTTCTCCTCGGACAGTCGGGTGAGTGGCGGAAGCATATACTCCTCGCAGAGACCGTACTGCTTCATGATGACCTTCAGTCCGGCCAGCGATTCTCCGAGCGTCATCCCCACGGTGTTCACCTTTCCGATCTCGATCGTTTTCTGCTGTAGCTCGTTGGCTTTCTTCTCGTCTCCGGCGATACCGGCGAGATAGAGCTGCTGGTAGGCTTCCGGCAGGAAGTTACCCACGCTGGGCACGATACCGTCGGCACCATTCTTCAGGGCCACGGCCGAGTTGGCGGCACATCCGCAGAAATAACTGAAGTCATCCCTATCGGCAAAGAGCTTCAGTGCCTCTTCCAGTCGGGGGACATTGTTCTCAGAGTCTTTCAGTCCCACGATATTGGGATGCTTACTGAGTCGCTCAATGACATCGAGCGGGATACTCATATGGGTGGTGATGGTGATGTTGTACAGCATCAGCGGAACGGTCAGTGCATCAGCCAGTGTCTTGTAATACTGATACATCTGCTCGGGCGTCAACATATAGTAGCTGGGCAGGGTGGCGGCAATCACGTCGGCCCCCGCAGCGATGAACCGCTGGGCAGCCTCTAACTGCTCACTCACGCAGTTGCCCGCCAGTCCGGTGTAAATGGTAATCCGGTCACCTGCGGCCTTCTTCGCAGCGGCGATCATGGCCACACCTTGTTCGGTGCTCACGGAGTTGCCCTCGCCGGTCGTTCCCATGATCAGTGGGGACACCTGGTGTCTGGCGAAGTTCTCTACAATGCGTTCTACCGCTTCCGTGTCAATGGTTCCGTTTTCTCTGAGTGGTGTCACCATGGGCACAACGACGCCATGGTATCTCTTTTCCCTTTTCATTTTTCTGATTTGTTGAAGATTATTTTCAGAATAACGGGGAAACCTGCTCTTTGTAACCTTTCAGACTGAGAAACCTCACTCTCCGGTATAAAACTCAATGAGACGGATGAGGGCACGGTGGCATACCGGACAGAATTCGGGATTCTGATTCGTGCGCATCCGACAGTCCTGCATGCCGCGATACACGCCGTTCAGACTGTATCCTGCTCCTTCATACACACCCACCTTCTTCTCGTTCTTTTCCGTGGCTGGGGTGGGGACGGGGGTATTCTTGTCGATCATGTCCTCCCATTTCCCATGGAAATCCTTCAGGGTCGTGAGGTTCGGCTCCCAGGGTTCCACATCGTGAGGATACATCGGGATGGCCTCGTTCTCGTAGGCATACTCATCGCCTAATCCGCCGAAGCTGTGTCCGAACTCATGCACCACCACCGGACGGAACTGATCATGGTGGGTCATCGACAGGTTATATGAGTTCAGGATACCACCGCCCCCGTATTTCTCGGTGTTCACCAAGACGATGATATGCTCGTAGGGCGTACCGGCAAGCCAGTTGTGTAACTCCTTTAGGTTCAGTGTTGTTAGATATCTGTCGCTATAGAAGGTGTCGAAGTGGGAATGCAGGGCGGTATTCTTCCATATTCCCTGGGCGGGCTCACTGGTTCCACTCTCTTTCGAAGGTGCTTTGACGGCAACGATCTGGAAGCGGTATCTCATGCTCCTGAACGGCTCATGGGCAAAGAGCGCATCCATGGCAATGCGGGCATCCTCGAGGAAGGTGGACATCTCCTCTTCCTGATAGCCCTCGGCGATATAGGCGATATGGATGCAGCGGTTCGTGTCGGCAGCTTGTTGCAGTGTCTCATAGGGTGTGATGTTCCGTTCGCCGATATGACGGATGAGGATATCTGTCGGCACCACCTGATGCGAGAGGGTGGTCATCACCTCGCGACGGTTGTTCATCAGGTTCACGGTGATATCGGCGGTATCCTTCGGCATCGGTACCAGAAAGACGTTCTCGAATGATTTCCTGATAGTCTTGGCCTCGTCATAGCTCAGCCACTCCTGGAAGAGGGTGGAGAACGAGTTCTTGTAGATGACCTGTTGGGTATGGTGGTCACGAACGATGATCTGTCCGTTTCCCTCCACGGGGACCTCGGCCAGGCGGTGACGTTTTCCGTACCACCGAGGGATCATATTCAGTTGATCCACATAGATATCCTGTCTGGTGGCATCGCCCGAGAAGGTGTAGTCGATACGCAGGGTCTTGTCTTCAAAATACTGGTCAAAGGCTACAGTCCCCACCGTCTGTGTGTCCTGTGCCCACATCATCAAGGGTGCGAATACTACCGCAATACTTATCTTCCGTCTCATCATTTCTTATGTAAGTTTCACTTCATGATACTCCAGCTCCTTCACCAAACCTTGGATATAGTCGCGGTCCCAGTCTTTCTGGTGATAGCGCTGACCGTTGAACGCAAGGATGTCGATGTCCATCTCCACCTTGTTACGTCTCCGTTTTGCGGGGGTGTTGCCGCAGACCGTCTCCATGTTTTTCAGATGACTTCTCACATGGGAATAGTCGAGTGGGGTAGTGAAGGCCGCCACGCAGTTCAGGAAATCAGGACTGTCGATACCCACCGCCTGCGTCCGGATCACTGAGGAGAAGAGGATCTCCTCACCAAAGACCTCTGTGAGGAGCTGCTTCACCTGTTCCATGTGGGCCGGTGCCAGATGATTCGATCCGATGGCGATCAACACATCCCGTTCCATGCTTTATTTCCTTTTTACGTCAATCAATACCGGACTCTCCAGTTCTCGCTTCCAGGTCTGCAGAAAGGCATACCATGTCTCTGCAGAGTGGAAGCCGAAGTCCTCGTTGTCACTGCCGAACACGATGTCGTATCTCAACTGGTTGTCGGCTGTGGCTACGACATATCCGTAGTTGTCCTTGTTGGCAGGGAGCTCGTTCACGACATACCGTTGTGGGATGCGGATGCCCAAGCCCACGGTCTCGCGTTTATGACCGGCACTGTCTTTTTCCGATACGGGCCAGTCGGTACCCCAGCAGCCGCGCAGTCCTTTCTGGTCGGAATACTCCGTGGAGTTCTTCACGTTGATGATACCTGTGGCGAACTGATAGTCGGTGGCAGGACGGTCAAAGGAGATTTCCACGGCACAGTCACGGTGACCGGCATATAGGATATATAAGGTGGTCATGGTGATGGGCTGCATGCCCGGCTGCGGCGTCCATCCTTCGTCCTTCACCTCGACGATGGTACGTAACGGTCCTCGGGCGATGAGCCGCTGACTGCGGTGTGCCACATCTTCCAGCATCGTGGGCTTCTTCCCGTCCCATCCTCTGAGGGCACCCACACCGAAGGTGCTGCCCACCCAGAGCACGTCATCCCCATAGCCTGCTGCCTTCTGTTGGGCATCGGGATAGAACTGGGTGTCCTTCAACTCAAGTCCCTGGTGGTATTTCCCATAGATATCGACAGTCTGCCGATGGTCGAAATAGATACGGTAGCCCACCTTCTTACTCTCGAAAGCCGCACCGTGGTGATGGATCATCCAATAGGCGTTCACTCCGTTCTCCACGGTGAGCTGGGAGATGTAGAGGTCCTGTTTGTTACTCTCCTTGATCTTCTTGTTACTAAGCATCATCTCCACATAGACCTCCGCTGGATACTCACGGGGCTTACCCGTTTCTGTCAGGAGGATATGGAAGGTTTGCTTCTCTTTCTTCTTCATGTCGGTGAGGAAGCAGAGTTCATCAAACCGTCCGTCGTGGTTCAGGTCATCCAGCTGACAAGGAATCTCCTGTCCGTTGCGCGTCACGAGGGCCGATGCGACAGATAGAGGCTGGTCGCGCAGACTGATCACCACGGGAACGTCACTGCGGTCGTTTTTCAGGGGATTGCTCACGGTCACCTGCAATTCTTGCGATTGATCTGTCTGGGCCGCCATCGGTGAGCACATGGCAGCGAGGAGTAGGGTAGTCAGTAATTTGTTCATAATCCTTTTAATGGTTTCAATTCATACACAAAATTAGTGCATTTGACTTTCTAATTTAAATTTTTTAGCAAAAAATTTGCATTATAAAATATTTTTTAGTACTTTTGTGCCGTTATTTTAGCTTTTTTGACTTAAGGTGAGGAAAACTTACGCCCTATTCATGATGCTATTGGTGATTTGTTCGGCCTGCGAGTGGAAACTGAAACCGAACGAAGACGACGTGTTGCAGCAGCACGTCGAGATACAGCGTTATGACCGTTTGCAGAGCATGTACCTCACCACGGCCGACTTTGCCGCCCTGCAGCAGATGGAGACCAACTACCCCATGGAGACCCGCGCCTTGATCGAGAACGTGCTGATGTTGGGGGCCATCGATTCACCCGATATCAACAAGAAGTTCCTGGCCTTCTATCAGGACACCACCTTACAGGTGATTCTCAGTGATGCAGAGGCACAATATGCCAACATGGATGACCTGAATAAGCAGCTGGATGAGGCCGTGACCCGACTGAAAAACGATGTGCCGGGAATACCCATTCCGCGGTTCTATGCACAGATCGGTGCCTTGGGGCAGAGCATCGTGGTGGGTGATGAGAGCGTGGGCATCTCGCTCGACAAATACCTGGGTGCCGACTATCCCCTGTACGCAAAGTATTACCCTGAGCAGACGCGTGCCACCATGGACCGCCAGCATATCGTTCCCGACTGTCTCAGCTTCTACCTGCTGAGTCTCTATCCCATGAAAGACTTTGAGATCCGCACGCAGGAAGACCGTGACCTCCACATGGGAAAGGTGATGTGGGTGTGTAACCGCTGCATCGGGAAGCATTTCTTCAAATCTCCTTTCGTCAAGGCCATCGACCGTTTTATGATCAACAATCCCGGCATCACTGTGGAGGCTTTGCTGAAGATGACCGACTATTCGCAGATGCACTAAATCCTTCCTGCTCTTTCCTCCTGGAACAAATCTCCCTGATAGATTCCTTTTTCTTCCAAGTACTTGTTCAGCCGATGGGTGAACTGATAGTTCTTCAATCCCCATCGCGGAGCGATCAGTTTGTCGGCCGGACTCTGCGACACGAAACGCTCCAGGATCATCTCTGGAGGAAGAAAACGGATGTAGTTGGCAATCAATTGGATATATTCGTCAACGGTGTAGATCTTGAAGGGCCTTTCCTGAAAGAATTCGGCCAGCTGCGTTCCACGAATCACCTGCATCTGATGGATCTTGACGATATCGGCATGAAGGGCTGCGATGAGGGGTGCCTGCCGCAGACTCTCTTCTTCGTCCTCGCCGGGCAGTCCCAGGATGAGATGGATGCCGGTGATGATCCCTCGCGACCGTGTCTTCCTCACGATGTCGGCGGCACAGGCGAAGTCGTGTCCCCTGTGGATCCGTTTCAGCGTCTCGTCGTTGGCACTTTCCACGCCGTATTCCATGATGAGTAACGTCCGCTGGTTCAGTTCCTCCAGATAGTCGAGCAGGGCATCCGATACGCAGTCAGGACGGGTGCCGATGACGATACCCACCACATCCTCCGTCTGCAGTGCCTCCTCATACAAGTGTCTCAAGCGGTCGGTCGGTGCATAGGTGTTGGTGAAAGCCTGGAAATAGGCCAGGTATTTCATGTCGGGATATTTGCGGGCAAAGAACTGCTTGCCGTCCGCGAGTTGTTCGGCAATGCCCTTCCTCGGGTCGCAATACACGGGGTTGAACGTCCGGTTGTCACAATACACACAACCGCCGCTGCCAATCCTTCCGTCGCGATTGGGACAGCTGAACCCTGCATCGACAGAGATCTTCTGTACGCGGAAAGGGAACTGTTCTCTGAGCCAGGTGCCGAACTCCCGATAATGATCACCCATTCCGCTGTCTTACTGCTTCAAATAAGAGGATAGCTGCCGATACCGATACGTTCAGTGAGTCGAGTTCCCCCAGCATGGGGATCCGGATATGGGCATCGGCGGCCTGCCGCCAGGAGTCGGTGAGTCCCGTCGATTCCGTTCCCATCACGATGGCCGTGGCCCCTTGCATGTCGGTGTCGTAGTAGAGGTGGGAGTCTTGCAGCTGCGCGGTGAGGATGCGGATATGGCGTTCCTTCAGGAACCGGATGCACTCCACGGAGCTGCAGGCCACACAGGGCACGGTGAAGATCGCTCCTAATGAGGCACGGATCAGGTTGGGGTTATAGAGATCGGTGAGGGGGTCGCAGACGATCACGGCATCGGCACCTGCAGCATCGGCACTGCGGAGGATGGCACCTAAGTTACCGGGCTTCTCCACACTCTCCAAAATCATCAGCAGGGGGTGGTCACCCAGGGGGATGTCTTCGAGGGTCAGCGCCTTGCTCCTCACCACGGCGACCACACCCTCCGTACTGCCTCGGTAGGCAATCTTCTCATACACCTCAGCAGACACCCGGAACCGTTGTCCCTGCCAGCCGTCCCAGTCGCTGTTGTCGGCTGTCACGAACAGTGTCTCCACCGCGAAGCCAGCATCCATGCAGTGCTGCACCTCACGTTTCCCTTCCACCACGAACAAACCCGTCTTGCGTCGCAGGGCCGACTTCTGTTGTAAGTTCAGCACCTGCTTGATCTTCGGGTTCTGTGTGCTCGACAGATAATCTTCCTTGTCAGAATGTCCTTTTATCACCATTCACTTGTTCTATTTCAAAGGTTTACGATGCAAAGATACAAATATTATCGCAAACTACCAAACATAAAGGACAAAGCATGCAAAATGGTCCCTCTCAGTAAGAAGGGGTAGGGGTGGCCTCATTTCACAACGATCTTCTTGCCATTCTGAATATACACGCCCTTGGCATTCGGTTTCCCGCTCAGTTTCCTACCGTCTATCGTGTACCAGTTATCACTTTGAACTTTGAACTTTGAACTTTGAACTTTATACTTTGAACTTTGAACTTTATACTTTGAACTTTGATCTTTATACTTTGCACTTTGAACTTGTTCGATGCCTGTGGCGATGCCGTTGGGGTTCCCGATAACCACACCACCAGTGATGTCGTTTCCGTACCCGTCTTTCACGTATTGATCTACTGTGTCGTAGTAGCCGTTTTCGGGAACAAGAATCATCAGACCGTCATCCTCTTCAAGGTCGAAGGTTTCAAAACCATAGATATTGCTCTTCAGCGAGACCTGTGCATAGGGGCCTCTCATCCAGAAGCCCTGAGCCTTCTCCGTGTTTGTAGCATGGATGCTTTTCACATCGAGCGTACAATTGTTGATCCACAGGTTACCATTCACCATGTTGATGCCATCGCCCTTGATAGAACCGTTGCCTGTGATCCAGAGTGACCTGTAAGACACGATGCCGTAATAGGGATTGCTGTTCAACGTGTTCTTCCCGTTCAATTCGATATTGAGGGAATAGTCCTCATCGAAATCCTCTGTCACCGTGACTGCCGTTCTTCTATAGCTGCCGAAGGTACCGCCGTTGAGTGTCAGCGTATGGGTGCGGGGGTTATATACTGCACTCGAGGTGCCCAGGATGTTATTGCAGTTCATGCTCGTCACCTCCCTTTCATACACATTGTTGGATACTTTCAAACCGTATTTCTTCTCTGTGAAGAATCCAGGATGATCCTCGCCACCGTCAACATGGGCATACTGTAAATCAGAGACAGTGTTCGTCATGTCGTACACATCAGTATAAGCCGTGCCTTGACCGCCTACAAGCTTTGAGCAATGCCTGAACATTTGGCTCGTTCTTGCATCATCTTTGATTACCCATTCATGCCCCACATAAATGGTTGATAGCTCTATGCAGCCTGAAAAAATGCAGAAATAAGTATTTACTTTTTGCGTATTGAAGTTACTCAGATCAAGGTTTTCACAAAAACAATAAGAAAACATATTAGCCATATCCGTTACATTACTCGTGTCGAAATGGGTAACATCAAGACTTGTAAGAGAGTGGCAGCCGTTAAACATATAATTCATGGACTGCACTTTACTTGTGTTGAAATGGGTAACATCAAGACTTGTCAGAGAGGGGCAGTCAGAAAACATACTTGACATGTTGGTAACATTTCTCGTGTCAAAATGAGTAACATCAAGACTTGTAAGAGACTTGCAGCCGGCAAACAAATAGCGCATGCTGGTCACATTTCTCGTGTCAAAATGGGTAACATCAAGCCTTTTTAGAGACTGGCAGTTTGTAAACATAATTGACATGTCGGTCACATTACTTGTGTCGAAATGGGTAACATCAAGACTTGTAAGTGAGAGGCAGTATGAGAACATATATGCCATGTCGGTTACCTGCTTTGTATTCAAGTTGCTTATACCTACCACCGTCTTTAAATCCTCCTGTCCTTTAAACCAAGCATACGTTGACCTGGGACGGGCATCTACAAACGAAGACGAAAAAACCACAGTCTCAAATCTCCGATCTATCCACTCCGGCTCTTCATGAACATCGTTTAATGAAAATGTTTCTGCTTCCATCTGATTGGTGTTGCTGTCGTAGTAGATGCGGTTGTTGTCGTAATAGAAAGAGAGGGTTTTATTGGCAGGAGTATAAACGGCATAGGCTTCCTGTGCCGTGCAAATAGAGCTGATGGTTATCAGCAGCGCTGTTGTTAAAAGAAGTCTTAGTTTCATATTCGTAAATGTTTTATGGTTGTTAATGAATTACGGGGTGGGGTTCCTGACAAGGGGGGTAATCAGAATATGATTTTCCGCCCGTTTTGTATATAGATCTGTCCCTTTACGGGATGACTTACCCGCTGGCCTTGCAGGTTATACAGCGGCACTGAATTGTCCATTATCCATTGTCCATTGTCCATTGTCTCAAGGCCCGTGGCAATACTGATCCCCGTGGGAACAATCACTATACGACCGTGATAGGGGGCGCCTGTATAACATATCTCCCGCATCTGCTCATCTGTATCGTAATACAGGTCTTCAGGGTTTATCCCGTCGCCTTGATCAGCGAAAACGCAGGATGTCATATTAAACGCTTTCGCATCACTGACTGCAGATATTCTTTCATTCAATGATGTCGGAAGCGCTTCAAGTCTTGAATGATTCACATTGATGACACCGTACTGAGAGTAGATGGGATTGACGGCTTCTATATAAACGTCTGCATCCTGTAATGTCAGAGAAGCTTCATCGCCCGCAAAAATGCCCTTGGAATAAGCGCTGATGCCCAGTCGGCTGCCGCTGATAGTGGTGTTCCCATACAATGCCAGACCGTAACCATCACTGTTGACAGCATCAATACTGTTGTTCGTGCCTTTGCATACAATCTTGAAATCAGCCATTCCTTCTAAATCGGGAAGACCATTTCTGATGCCGTCATCATAGCCTTCGGCCACGATATTTGCATTGTTCAGCGTCAGCGTGTGTGTGGTTGGATCATAGCTTGCCGTTCCTGAAGCAACGCCGATGGCGTTCTTGTTCTCCGATGTCACTCTTGTGCCGCCTACCCACAGTCGGTAGTTCAGAGGTTTTGAATCTGGCTCTATCACCACTTTATCACAGTATTGCTGTTTACCGTAACGCATATAATAGCCATTCCAATAATTGAATTGTTCTACATCTCCATAGCTCCACGAGACTTCTGGGTCGGCGAAATGGCAGTTCGTCATATCCATAAACAATCCTTTAATGGTAATGTAGCGCCAGTTAGGTGTCTTTGGCTCGCACACAAAGCTATTGATTTTTGTGCCATCGATAGAGAGACCGCCATAATTCCCTTCTATTACTTCTTGCGTCGCAGAGGCATGGAAATCTTTCACGGCAACCGTCATTCCCTTTCCTTCTTCAATCCATACGGCCGTTGTACCATCTACAAACAGCTTCCCTGTGCCTGTCAATGTGGTGTTGCCATTGATCATCATAGCGATGTCAGAACCATTCAGTCTGCAATCACCATTCACCTGAATCGTCAGTCCGTCGATACCTTGAACGCGCTGTTCTGCAGAGAGTCCGTTGGCGATGCAATAGTCACCCTGAGCCGTCACTTTAATGGTTGCATTGTTAAGCATCAGCGTCTTGGTCCCGAAGTCGTACGACGCGCTACCGCTTTCAACGGGCAGCGACGTGCAGTTGTCGGATGTCACCTTGTTACCGCCCACCCATATGTCGGCACTTTTTGCAGAGAAATAGCCAGGATTTGACGTACCGCCATCGATGTGCGCATAGGAACAGTCTGTTTTGTAGATATTGTAGGTAGTACCCTCACTTCCGGTAAGTTGGGTACAGTTATGGAACATGGTCTTGCTTTCATTTACACTTTTTAAATACCATTTTGGTCCCCCATAGATGGTTGTCAAAGAAGAACATCCATTGAACATATCAGACATATTCTCAACATTGCCAGTATTCCAACTGCTCAAATCAAGTATCTTCAGACTGCTGCATAGATAAAACATATCTTTCATCGTGGTCACCGAATAGGTGTCCAGATGATCCAAGAAGTTGATGCTTTCCAGATTTGTGCATTGAGCAAACATCATTTCCGCGTTTGTTAATTTGTTCCCGCTCTGAAACAGTCTGATGATCTTGGCTCCGCAATTCATGAACATTCCGGATGCATTTTTCAATTTGGGCATACTTAAACTGCGCAAGTCAAGAATGTTCAGCGATGAGCAGCCCTGGAAGGCCGACTTTGCCGTTGTCACCTCACTGGTATCAAAATACTGGAGACCTTCGATGGTTGTCAGTTTCTCCATGAAATAGAACCAATATGAGATGTGTCTGAATTGGGCACTGGCAAACGATGGATCGAACTTCACTCTCTCCACCACTTTCTTCACTTCATATTGAAAGCAATCAATCCCACCATTCCTACCATCGACATCATCTAATTCCAGTATCTCGGTTCCTGTTTTGGAATCCATCAATTCGTCATTGTAACAAGTAATGGTTTTGTCTTCTTCTGTATAAACAGCATAACATATCTTCTGCTGCCCTATACTATAAGAACAGAAGAGCATGAGGATTGCGATTGTCAACAAAACTCTTAGTTTCATATCTTCGATGTTTTTGTCGCGACATAAAGTCAGCGAAGTAAATCTTTCACAACAGCCTTTTGAGCTCCCCACCCATAGGGAAAGTATACCGTTCGCTCTCTCGGCTCCCCACCCCTCTTAGGGGCGGGGTTCCTGACAAGGGGGGCGGGGTTAAATCAGAATTTGACTTTCCGCCCGTTTTGTATGTAGATCTGTCCCTTTACTGGATGACTTACCCGCTGGCCTTGCAGGTTGTACAGCGGCAATGAATTATCAATTGTCCATTGTCCATTGTCCATTGCCTTAAGGCCCGTGGCAATGCTGACCCCTGTGGGAACTATCAGTATCGGCCCGTCGTAGATATAGCCGTCGTAATACATCTTTTCTGCCTGCTCGTTGTAGTACAGCAGGTCTGGGTCGATATCAATATCAGGATCCTGGTATTCACTGTTTATCAAATCAAACTCTCGTGCACCTTCGACAGGAGAGTTTTGCGACGTTCCCGGATCAGCTACCAGTCTTGAGTTACGAACGTAGACGAAGGTATTGTAGCCACAATAAACGGGATAGCTGGCTTCGATATAGACGTCAGCGTTCAGCAAGTTCAGATCCTTGAAATCTTCAAGATAAATACCTTTGTCGTAGGCTTTGATGCCCAGTCGGCTGCCGCTGATAGTGGTGTTGCCATATAATGCCAGTCCGTAACCATCACTGTTGACAGCATCAATACTGTTGTTCGTGCCTTTGCAGACAATCTTGAAATCAGCCATTCCTTCTAAATCGGGAAGACCGTTGCTGATGCCGTCATCATAGCCTTCGGCCACGATATTTGCATTGTTCAGCGTCAGCCTATGTGTGGTTGGATCATAGCTTGCCGTTCCTGAAGCCACGCTGATGGCATCCTTGTTTGCCGATGTCACTCTTGTGCCTCCTACCCACAGTCGGTAGTTCACTGGCGCTGCGGCAGGTTCTATCAGCACCTTTCCACGATAGTCTTCATCACCGAATATTATGAAGCCGCGGTCTTCGTCGTAGTAGTATTTATTGGCATCGGCATATTTCCACGCACCGCCTGGATCGGCATACCGGCAGTCGGTGAGGTACATTCGGAACAGGTCCTTGATGGGATGGAACAGATCTGGCGTGCTCGTCACCGCTTCAAAGTTAGATGCCTCAATCGTCAGGACGCCAAACCCGGTAGCTTTCACCGCCTCTCTCGTGGCAGTTACGGCGAGGCTCTTCACCTTGCTTGTAAAGTTCTTGCCCTGAATCCACACACCTTCTTCTCCTGCATTTACGTTGAGCTGCCCTGTACCGGTCAGAGTGGTGTTGCCGTTGACGAGGAGCCCGATGCTCTGGGCTTTGAGCTGGCAGTTGCCGATGACTTCAATCGTCAGCCCGTCAATGCCGTCGACGCTGTGCTCCCACGGGTCTCCGTTACTGATGGCGTGTGTACTTTGTCCTGTCACGCTAATGGTTGCATTGTTGAGTGTCAGCGTTTTCTTCGTGATATCGTAGGTCACGCTACCTGTCGTGGAGGGCAGTGACTGACTGTTCGTCGACGTAACCCTGGTGCCGCCCACCCACAGATTGTATATCCTTTCTGACAAATAGCCGGGATTCGACGGACCACCGTCAATGTGTGCATAGGAACCATTCACGTGGTTAGAATCATAGGTGGTGCCCGCACTGCCACGAAGTTTACGACAAAGTTCGAACATGCTTCCGGTAGTCACGCTCCTTAAAGTCCATTTAGGTCCCACATAGATGGTTGTTAAGTCCACACATCCATAAAACATATATTGCATATCTTTAACATTACTTACATCCCAGTTGCTCATGTCAAGGCTTGTCAGGCTGCTGCATCCATAAAACATACGGTACATGTTATTTACGTTGCCTGTATCCCAGCTGCTCATGTCAAGGCTTGTCAGGCTGCTGCAACCATTGAACATACTTGCCGTGATTGTCGCGTTGCCCGTATTCCAGCTGCTCACGTCAAGGCTTGTCAGGCTGCTGCAACCATAGAACATACTACCCATAGATGTCGCGTTGCCCGTATTCCAGCTGCTCACGTCAAGGCTTGTAAGGCTACTGCAACCATGGAACATACTACCCATGGATGTCGCGTTACCCGTATCCCAGCTGCTCACGTCAAGGCTTGTAAGAACTTGGCACTCTCCAAACATTCCCTCCATATAATTCACGTTGCCCGTATCCCAGCTGCTCACGTCAAGGCTTGTCAGGCCGCTACATCCATAAAACATTTTGGTCATACTATTTACGTTGCCTGTATCCCAGCTGCTCACGTCAAGGCTTGTCAGGCCTTCGCATTCATAGAACATCGAAGACATGTATGCCACATTGCTCGTATTCCATTTACTCACGTTAAGACTTTCAAGTTTTTTACAACCATAGAATAAGCCAGACATGCTAGTCACCTTGCCTGTATTCCACTTGCTCACGTCAAGGCTTGTCAGGCTACTGCAACCATGGAACATACTAACCATGGATGTCGCGTTACCCGTATCCCACTTGCTTACATCGACGGTGGTAAGATCGTGGCAATTATAAAACATACCACTCATGTTGGTCACTTTGCTCGTATTGAAACCACTTACGTCAACTTCTTCCAACTTGCTACATTGATAGAACATCTCATTCATATACTTCACATCGTCTGTCTTTAAGTTCTTGATGTTGGTAATTGTTTTCAGTTCTGTCTGCCCTTTGAACCACAGATTAGTGGATGTCGGCCTATAACTGGCGAACGATCCTGAGAACACCACCCTTTCGAATTGTTTCCCGTCGAAAATCCATCCTGGAATAAGATCTCCATGGTTCACTCCATACTTGTCGCCCTCCCTTTGGCTCTTTTTGTCGTCGTAGTAGAAGCTGAGGGTGCGGTCGCCCGAGGTATAGACGGCGTAGGCTTCTTCATTAGCCGCCATCACTTTCGTGCCCATGGCTATCGCCACGAGCAGCATGATCAGGGTCATGATTCTTTTGTCCATATTGTCATAGTTTAATTGTGAATATTCGTAATTATCTGATTTCTTTGCAAATATACGAAAAAAAAAGATAATCAGTGCTTTGTGACTGTTAAATTTAGCAAAGATGCTGTTGACATGGGGGAAACATGCTCTTCTCGGTCGTAGAAACGTCATCTACGGGTCGTTCCGAACGACGGGCTTTGAAACGAATATGAATAATTAAAATAATTTTACCCACGAATAAGAATAATTTATTTCGCCTACGGCGTTTTGGGGGGAAAGAAATTGGAATAATTAGTATAATTAAATCCAGAAATGAGAATAATATTATTATGAATGAGAACAATTAAATATTCAGATGAGAATAACCATTTTAACTAATTGATACAAAATGCTTTATTATACTAACATCCATAGACCCAATTTATATTAAAATTTCTGGATTAAATTATACTAATTATGATAATTTCTTTCTAAGACTCTCGCCGCAGGCGACAATTATTATTCTTATTCGTGGGTAAAATTTTTCGCTACGCTCAAGGCACTCTTCATATTATTCACATTCGTTTCTAAATCCTCGCCATAGGCGAAAAATTATTGTAGATCATACTGTCGTTCAGATGTAAAAATTATTGTATTTATTTTGTACTTCTCTCAGTTATTAGTATCTTTGCACACACCATGGAACTGATCAGAATTACGAATAGCCAGGACCCGCTGCTGGCACAGATACCAGCGCTGTATGAATCAGCATTCCCGCCCGAGGCACGTTTCCCCACGGACCGCTATCTGCGACTTATCGACCAGCTGCCGCAGATGGCTTTTCATGTCATCGCCACCAACGGCATCTGTCAGGGTATGGCGGTGTGGTGGGACCTTGGCTCGTTCTGCTTCTTCGAATACCTCGCCATGCTGCCCGCATACCGCTGTCAGGGACTGGGCACCGAGGTGCTGCAGACGCTGCTCAACCGTTTCGACAAACCGATTCTGGGGGAGGTGGAGCCCCCTGTGACGGAGATCCAGAAACGGCGCATGGACCTGTACCGCCGCAATGGTTTCTGCATGGTGACGGATCCTGCCATCCTGAATAGCTACCACCCTGACAACCCCCTCTGGCTCATCACCTCAAGGCCCCTGGAGGATGTTGATGGCTGTCAGCTTACTATCATCAGTGATGTGTATGAGGTTGTTGGAATAAATATGTAATGTTTGGGGTCGCCTACGGCGAGAAATATCGTTTTGAGTCGCCTACGGCGAGAAATCCTACAAAATCTAAACAAAATCTAACAACAAAATCTATAGTTGTTATGTGTTAATTATTTTGTCTAATCATTTATATTTTTGTTCGATTTTGTTTAGATTTTGTTCGATTTCTGCCCGAAGGGCACCAACATCATTAAAATTAAAAAAAACATAAATGCTCTTTTCTTTGAACGAAAATGCTTAACTTTGCACCAAAGATGAAAAATATATACGTTATGAAAGGAATCTCATGGCTGTGTGGTGCCCTGCTTCTGGTGTGCGCCACAACGGTATCCGCACAGGAAATCGTGTTGAACGATATCAACAGAGGTGTCTATGCCGCAGAGTATCTGCGCACGGTAACCCCCTTGCCCGACGGTGAGAGCTATGCCCAGATCAGTCAGGACGGGAAGCAGGTGGTGAGCTACTCGTATAAGACGGGTAAGCAGACGGGTGTGCTCTTCGATGTGGCGAACACCAAGAAGGAGCAGGTAAACGACTTCGATGACTATATCCTGAGTCCGGACGGGAAGAAGATGCTCATCCAGACACAGACGAAACGCATCTACCGGCGCTCGTTCACGGCGGTGTACTATATTTATAATGTGGAGACCCGACTGATGGAGAAGCTCTCTGACTACGGACCGCAGCAGACACCCGTATGGAGCAACGACGGACAGCAGGTGGCCTTCGTGCGTGACAACAATATCTTCCTGGTGAAGCTGCTCTATGACAATGCAGAGAGTCAGGTGACCAAAGACGGGAAGTTCAATGAGGTCATCAACGGCGTGCCCGACTGGGTCTATGAGGAGGAGTTCGGCTTCAATTCGGCCATGGCCTTCAATGCCGACGGTACGATGATCTGTTGGGTGCGCTTCGATGAGTCGGCCGTACCGCAGTACAGTCTGCAGATGTACAAGGGCATGCGACCGGAGAAGTTCGACTATGCCACCTATCCTGGATTCTACGCCTACAAATACCCCAAGGCAGGGGAGAAGAACGCTACGGTCAGCGTGCATAGCTTCGACATACAGAGCCGTCAGACGCGTACCTTGCAGGTACCGGTGGATGCCGACGGCTATATCCCGCGACTGAAGGCCACGGCTGATGCCCAGCGGATGATTGTCTATACCATGAACCGTCATCAGGACGAGCTGAACATCTATGCCGTGAACCCACGTAGCACCGTGGCACAGCTGCTCATTCAGGAAAAGGTGAACAAATACGTGAAGGAAGAGGCGGTGGAGGGAATCTGCTTCACCGATAACTTCATCCTCGTGCCCAGTGACCGCGACGGTTCCATGCAGCTGTATCTCTATAACAAGAACGGTCAGCTGATGAGAAAGGTGACGGATGTGAAGGGGGAGGTGAGCAGTGTCTATGGCTACGACGAGAAGACGGGCACCACCTACTATCAGGCTGCCGGTGAGAACGCCCTGAACCGTGAGGTCTATGTCACCCTGAAGAACGGAAAGACCCAGCGGCTGACGAACCGTGAGGGATGGAACACGGCGATGTTCAGTAGCGGATTCCGCTATTTCGTGAACCAGTACAGCGACTGTCATACCCCGTATATCTATACCACCTGTACGGCAGAAGGCAAGACCCTGGCGACCCTGGTGGACAACAAGGCGCTGAACGAGCGCCTGGGAGACCTCCGACTGCCGAAGAAGGAGTTCTTTACCTTCACCACATCGGAAGGGGTGCAGCTGAACGGCGTAATGATCAAACCGGTGGACTTCGATCCTTCCAAGAAATATCCCGTTATCCTCTGGCAGTATAGCGGACCGGGCAGTCAGCAGGTGACGAACAGCTGGTCGCTGGGATCAATGGGCAGTGGTGCGATGTTCGACAACTACCTCACCGAACAGGGATATATCGTGGCCTGTGTGGATGGTAGGGGAACAGGTGGCCGTGGGGCCGACTTCGAGAAATGCACCTACCTGCGGTTGGGAGAGAAAGAGGCGCGTGACCAGGTGGAGACAGCTCTTTATCTGGGTAAGCAGTCGTATATCGACAAAGAGAATATCGGCATCTGGGGATGGAGCTATGGCGGCTTCTGCACCCTGATGAGCATGAGCGAGGGCAGGGAAGTGTTCAAGGCCGGAGTGGCCGTGGCACCCCCTACCGACTGGCGCTTCTATGACACGATCTACACGGAGCGTTTCATGCGCACCCCGCAGGAGAATGCTGAGGGATATGATGTCAACCCGATCCAGTGGGCTCCGAATCTGCATGGTGCCCTGCTGATCTGTCATGGTCTGGCTGATGACAATGTCCATCCGCAGAATACCTTCGAATATACGGAGGCACTGGTACAGGCTGACAAGGATTTCCGGATGAATGTCTATACGAACCGGAACCACAGTATCTATGGGGGGAATACCCGCAACCACCTGCTGCGACAGATCGTGAATCATTTCAACCAGACGCTGAAGTAGGTAGGCACCTTGCCCGCAAGGGCAATAAAGCAACGAACGAATGAACAACTGAAACTTAAATACAATTACGAAGATGAACAAATCAAAAAGAATGATGTGGGCCGTCCTGGCCATGTGGCTGATACCACAGGGGATGAGAGCCCAGGAGGTGACGATCACCGTCACCAATGATGAGAAAGTGCAGCGGCAGGAAGTGGTGGAGGTGGATATCCAAGCGGTCTATCGGGCCCTGGGCATCCAAGCCGGTGAACCTTTCCTCGTGAAGAATGCGCTGGGACAGGAGGTGATCTATCAGGTGTCGTACGACGGGAAGCTGCTGCTGGATGCATCGGTTCGTCCTTGTGGCACCGCCGACTTCACCGTCATGAAAGGGGTGCCGCGTGCCATGAAGTCATTCGTGACAGGTAAGCAATACCCGGAGCGTGTGGATGATATCGCCTGGGAGAACGACCGTACGGCATACCGTATCTACGGTCCTGCCCTCCAGAAGAGTGGCGAACGGGCCTTCGGCGTGGATGTGTGGGTGAAGAACACACCCGACCTGGAGGTGGAGAAGAGATACGTGACGGAACTGTCGAACCATCCGACAATCGAAGCTCTGAAGGCAGAGGGGAAGAAGGAGGAGGCACTGGCCATGGAAGAGGCCACGACCTACCATTTCGATCATGGCTATGGACTCGACTGCTATAAGGTGGGACCCACGCTCGGTGGAGGAGCTCCCGCACTGATGAACGGTGAGGAGCTGATCCTGCCGTATTGCTACAAGGACTACCGGATCCTCGATAACGGACCGCTGCGCTTCACGGTGCAGGTGTCGTACAACCCCACGGCGATACAAGGTGATCAGGTGGTGGAGAACAGGATCATCTCACTGGACAAGGGGTCGAACTTCAACAAGTGTGTGGTATGGTACGACGGACTGTCGAAGCCGACCAACCTGGCCATGGGTGTGGTGATGCATCAGGAAGACCTGGAGACGGTCCTGCTGGGGAAGGACATGGTGCTGTATGCCGATCCCACGGACAACCCCGCGAAACAGAACTTCCAGATCTATGTGGGCTGTCTGTTCCCGAACGGTGTCAGCAGCACCAGGACGATCATGAACAAGGAGGTGGTGAACGGCAATGCCGGACATGCCGTGGGTGTGACGACGGTGAAGTCGGGTGAACGCTACACCTACTATTTCGGCTCTGCCTGGAGCAAGAACGACGTGCGCACATTCAACGAATGGAAACTCCGTGCCGAGGAGTCGATCAATGCCATCCACGCCCCGCTGCATACCACAGTGAAATAACAAACTTTTGACAAGGAAAAGTTTTTTCCTCGCCGGCGGGGGATTTGAATCTTGATACGTATTATATTTAAAAAGGTTATATATATACTGTATTTATGGCAAATAGATATTTATTAGGATTTGATGTCGGCAGTTCGTCTGTCAAGGCATCGTTGGTTGACGCGGATACAGGTGTATGCGCTGCAACAGCTTTTTTCCCCGAGACAGAGGCTCCCATCATGGCAGTAAAGGCCGGTTGGGCTGAGCAGGATCCGGAGATGTGGTGGAACAATGCAAAGCTCGCTTTCCAGAAGATCAAGGCTGAGGCGGGTGCCAAGGCCGAGGAGATCAAGGCCATCGGTATCTCCTATCAGATGCATGGTCTGGTATGCGTGGACAAGAACCAGCAGGTGCTCCGTCCGAGCATTATCTGGTGCGACTCCCGTGCCGTGCCCTATGGTGAGAAGGCTTTCAATGCCCTGGGTGCCGACCAGTGCCTGGGTCATCTGCTGAACTCTCCCGGTAACTTCACCGCTGCGAAACTGGCATGGGTGAAGGAGAATGAGCCGGAGCTGTTTGCGAAGATCGACAAGATCATGCTTCCCGGTGACTACCTGGCCATGAAGCTGAGCGGTACGGTGAACACCACCATCAGCGGTCTCTCCGAAGGTATGATGTGGGACTTCAAGGAGAAGGCTCCCGCCAAGTTCCTGTTCGACTACTACGGCTTCGATGAGCGTCTGGTTGCTGACATCGTGCCCACCTTCAGCGTGCAGAGCACAGTGAGCAAGGCTGCTGCCGAGGAGCTGGGACTGCAGGAGGGGACACCGATCTCCTACCGTGGTGGTGACCAGCCCAACAATGCCCTGTCGTTGAATGTGTTCAACCCAGGTGAGATCGCCTCTACCGCCGGAACGTCGGGTGTGGTCTATGGTGTGCTCGGTGAGGCCAACTACGATAAGAAGAGTAGGGTGAACACCTTCGCCCATGTGAACTATACAACCGATCTGGACCGTCTGGGTGTTCTCCTCTGTATCAACGGAACGGGTATCCTGAATGCATGGGTGCGTCGCAACGTAGCTCCCGATGGCATCTCCTACAGTGGAATGAATGAGATGATGGAGAACATTCCTATTGGTAGCGAGGGCATCACGATCATCCCCTTCGGCAATGGAGCGGAGCGTGTGCTGGAGAACCGTGAGGTGGGATGCTCGATCAACGGCATCAACTTCAACAAACACTCCAAGGCACATATCATGCGTGCCGCCCAGGAGGGTATCGTCTTCAGCTTCTGCTATGGTATGGAGATCATGCAGCAGATGGGTATGGACATCAAGAAGATCCATGCCGGAAAAGCCAATATGTTCCTCAGTGAGATCTTCCGTAACACCCTGGCTGGCGTGAGCGGTGCCACCATCGAGCTCTATGAGACGGATGGTAGTGTGGGTGCTGCCAAGGGCGCCGGTATGGGCTGCGGCATCTACAAAGACCACGACGAGGCCTTCGCCACACTGAAGAAGCTGGCAGTGATCGAGCCTGATGATCAGAAACGTCCACAATACCTCGCTGCCTACGCAGCCTGGAAGGAGCAGCTGGCAAAGATCTGATCGCTCCCACATTTCCTCGTACCTCCATTTCCTCGAAAGAAGGGAATGGGGGCTCATGAAACTGAAATCAAATTATTCATTATTCAAATCAATCAAAATTATGGCAAAAGAGTATTTTCCGTTTACCGGTAAGATTCCTTTCGAAGGAAAAGACAGTAAGAATGTAATGGCTTTCCACTATTATGAGCCTGAGAAGGTCGTGATGGGAAAGAAGATGAAGGACTGGCTGAAGTTCGCCATGGCATGGTGGCACACGCTGGGTGGAGCCAGCGCTGACCAGTTCGGTGGACAGACCCGTTCCTACGAGTGGGACAAGGCCGAGGATGCCGTACAGCGTGCCAAGGATAAGATGGATGCTGGTTTCGAGATCATGGACAAGCTCGGCATCGAGTATTTCTGCTTCCATGACATCGACCTCGTGGAAGAGGGTGCTACCATCGCTGAGTATGAGGCTCGCATGAAGGCCATCACCGACTATGCCCAGGAGAAGATGAAGCAGTTCCCCAACATCAAACTGCTGTGGGGTACAGCCAACGTGTTCGGCAACAAACGCTATGCCAACGGTGCTTCTACCAACCCCGACTTCGACGTGGTGGCACGCGCCATCGTACAGATCAAGAACGCGATCGATGCTACCATCAAGCTGGGTGGTACCAACTACGTGTTCTGGGGCGGTCGTGAGGGCTATATGAGTCTGCTCAACACCGATCAGAAGCGCGAGAAGGAGCATATGGCAACCATGCTGACCATGGCTCGCGACTATGCACGTGCCAAGGGATTCAAGGGCACGTTCCTCATTGAGCCGAAACCCATGGAGCCTTCGAAGCACCAGTATGACGTGGATACAGAGACCGTGATCGGCTTCCTGAAAGCCCACAATCTCGACAAGGACTTCAAGGTGAACATCGAGGTGAACCACGCCACACTGGCTGGTCATACCTTCGAGCACGAGCTGGCTTGCGCTGTTGACGCTGGTATGCTGGGCTCTATCGATGCCAACCGCGGTGATGCTCAGAACGGTTGGGATACCGACCAGTTCCCCATCGACAACTTTGAGCTGACACAGGCTATGATGGAGATCATCCGCAACGGTGGTCTGGGCAACGGTGGTACGAACTTCGATGCCAAGATCCGTCGTAACAGTACTGATCTCGAGGACCTCTTCATCGCTCATATCAGTGGTATGGATGCGATGGCTCGCGCCTTGGAGAATGCCGCCGCAATCCTTGAGGAGAGCGAACTGCCCGCGATGAAGAAGGCACGCTATGCCAGCTTCGACCAGGGCATCGGCAAGGACTTCGAGGATGGTAAGCTCACCCTCGAGCAGGTTTACGAGTACGGTAAGAAGGTGGAAGAGCCGAAGCAGACTTCCGGTAAGCAGGAGAAGTACGAGACCATCGTGGCTCTCTATGCAAAATAAACCGAAATAGTGCTGCCTGACAGGAATTGTTTCCACGACAGACAGTGCTATCTGAATCCTACAGCAGCATCTCTCATGTGGGGAGATGCTGCTGTTTGTGTTTGATAATAACCAAAATAAGCCAAAATCCAAGAAATTGTTATCTTTTTAAGTAAAAAAGTTACGAATTATTTGTTTGTTTCAAAAAAACTCCATACCTTTGCACGCGATTTACAAACATAGAGTGATCATGACAACAATGAAGCAGAGTTTGAACCTACACCTTATTATTATTCGACTGCAGGGAGCAGGCGGAAGTGAGAGGGTGTGCATATAACTTATGCCGAATCATTGATATAGAAAACCTTTCCACTTCCGCAGTGCGAAAGGTTTTTTTATTTGATAACCATATAGATTAGCATAAAAGAGTAAAAAGATGAGTGACAGATTGTTTATTTTCGACACGACACTGAGAGACGGCGAACAGGTTCCCGGGTGCCAGTTGAACACAGTGGAGAAGATTCAGGTAGCAAAACAGCTGGAGCAGCTCGGCGTGGATGTGATCGAGGCCGGCTTCCCCATTTCAAGTCCTGGGGATTTCAACTCGGTGATCGAGATCTCCAAGGCAGTGACATGGCCCACGATATGCGCGCTGACACGTGCGGTGCAGAAAGATATCGACATCGCGGCAGAGAGCTTACAGTATGCCAAGCACAAGCGTATCCATACGGGCATAGGCACGAGTGACCCACATATCCGTTACAAGTTCAATTCCAACCGTGAGGAGATCATTGAGCGTGCGGTGGCTGCCGTGAGCTATGCGAAGAAGTACGTGGAGGATGTGGAGTTCTATGCTGAAGATGCGGGGCGCACGGATAACGAGTACCTGGCACGGGTCATTGAGGCGGTGATCAAGGCGGGTGCCACCGTGGTGAACATCCCGGATACTACGGGCTATTGTCTGCCTTCGGAGTATGGCGAGAAGATCAAGTACCTGATGGAGCATGTCGATGGCATCGACAAAGCGGTGATCTCCACCCATTGTCATAACGACCTGGGTATGGCCACGGCCAACACCTTCAGTGGTGTGATGAACGGGGCCCGACAGGTGGAGGTGACGATCAACGGTATCGGTGAGCGTGCGGGAAACACCTCACTGGAAGAGATTGCGATGATCCTGAAATGTCATAAGAACCTGAATATCGACACGAACATCAACACTACCAAGATCTATCCCACCTCACGTATGGTCTCCGGACTGATGAACATGCCCGTCCAGCCCAACAAGGCCATCGTGGGACGGAACGCCTTTGCCCATTCCAGTGGAATCCATCAGGACGGGGTGCTGAAGAATGTGCAGACCTACGAGATCATCGATCCGAAGGATGTGGGTCTCGACGACAACTCCATCGTGCTCACCGCACGCAGCGGTCGTGCCGCCTTGAAATACCGTCTGGAGGTGCTGGGTGTGAAGATCGATGACGAGAAGAAGCTCGACAAGCTGTACCAGAAGTTCCTGGCCTTGGCTGACAGGAAGAAGGAGGTGAATGATGAGGATATCCTGACACTGGCAGGAGCCGATCAGTCGGAGAACAGGGCCGTGCGCCTCGACTTCCTCCAGGTAACCACCGGTATGGGGGTACGGAGCGTGGCCAGTATCGGACTGGACATCAGCGGACAGAAATTCGAGGCCGCTGCCACGGGGAATGGTCCGGTGGATGCCGCTATCAAAGGACTGAAGAAGATCATCCAGAAGCAGATGACCCTGAAGGAGTTCACGATCCAGGCCATTTCGAAGGGCTCCGACGATATGGGTAAGGTCCACATGCAGGTGGAATACGATGGCGGCATGTACTACGGCTTCGGTGCGAACACCGATATCGTCACGGCATCGGTGGAGGCTTACATCGACTGTATCAACAAGTTCCGGAACTAATCCAAAATGACAGGCTGGGGATGTAATAATCATCCTGTTGTTCCGTTATCATTAATAGACATAAAACATAGCCAATGAACACATTATTTGACAAGATCTGGGACAAGCACGTGGTGCAGATCGTGGAGGATGGTCCCACACAACTGTATATCGACCGTCTGTACTGTCATGAGGTGACCAGTCCGCAGGCATTCGACGGCATGAGGGCTCGTGGACTGAAATGTTTCCGTCCGAAGCAGATCTTCTGTATGCCCGATCATAACACTCCGACACACGACCAGGACAAGCCCATCGCCGATCCCGTGTCGAAGAAGCAGGTGGATACCTTGAGCAGGAACGCCGCGGAGTTCGGTCTGACCCACTATGGGATGATGGACAAGAATAACGGGATCATCCATGTGGTAGGACCGGAGAAGGGATTGTCGCTGCCGGGAATGACCATCGTATGCGGCGACTCCCATACCAGTACGCATGGGGCCATGGGAGCCGTGGCATTCGGCATTGGAACCTCCGAGGTGGAGATGGTGATGGCCTCACAGTGCATCCTTCAGCAGAAACCGAAGTCGATGCGTATCAGCATCAACGGAAAACTGGGTAAGGGGGTAACCGCCAAGGATGTGGCGCTCTACCTGATGGCACAGCTCACCACCAGCGGAGCTACAGGTTACTTCGTGGAGTATGCTGGTGATGTAGTGAAGATCATGTCGATGGAGGGACGACTCACCTTGTGTAACCTCTCCATTGAGATGGGGGCCCGCGGCGGCTTTATTGCTCCCGATGAGACTACCTTCGCTTATCTGAAAGGCAGGGAGTATGCTCCGAAGGGAGAGGACTGGGAGAAGGCGGTTGCCTACTGGAAGACACTGAAGAGCGGTGAAGATGCCGTGTTCGACAAGGAACTGGTGTTCAACGCTGAGGATATCGAGCCGAGGATCACCTATGGGACGAATCCCGGTATGGGTATCGGCATTTCGGAGTGCATTCCCGATATAGAGTCAATCGATGACGCTGGTAAGGCCAGTTTCCAGAAGGCACTGAAATACATGAACTTCACCCCTGGGGAGAAATTGGCTGGACATCCCATCGACTATGTGTTCCTGGGGGCATGTACCAACGGGCGCATCGAGGATTTCCGCGCCTTTGCCTCCATCGTGAAGGGACGGCGCAAGGCGGAGAATGTCGTTGCCTGGCTGGTGCCGGGATCGTGGGCCGTGGACAGTCAGATCCGTCAGGAAGGTATTGATAAGATACTGGAGACAGCCGGCTTTGAGATTCGTCAGCCTGGGTGCTCGGCATGTCTCGCCATGAATGATGACAAGGTTCCTGCAGGGAAATACAGTGTATCTACAAGCAACAGGAATTTCGAAGGACGACAGGGACCGGGTGCACGAACCATCCTTGCTTCACCGCTGACGGCTGCTGCCGCTGCCATCACAGGAAAGATTACCGACCCGAGAGAGTTCCTCTGATGAGGGATAGTCCGTTATTTAATCTCAAGAACAATGAAACAGAAATTCAATATCATAACAAGTACGTGTGTACCCCTGCCGCTGGAGAATGTAGATACCGACCAGATCATCCCGGCACGCTTCCTGAAGGCTACCGACAAGGAAGGATTTGGGGATAACCTCTTCCGTGACTGGAGGTACGACAAGGAGAACCGTCCCGTGGCCGACTTCGTGCTGAACGATCCCACCTATTCAGGATGTATCCTCGTGGCAGGGAAGAACTTCGGCTGCGGCTCCTCACGTGAACATGCTGCCTGGGCCATCGCGGGCTATGGCTTCCGTGTGGTGATCAGCAGCTTCTTCGCGGATATCCACAAGAACAACGAACTGAACAACTTCGTGCTGCCCGTCGTGGTGAGCGAGGCGTTCCTGCAGGAACTGTTCCAGTCGGTCAAGAATGATCCGAAGACCCTCGTCGAGGTTGACCTACCGCAGCAGACGGTGACCAACAAGGCGACGGGCCGACAGGAACATTTCGAGATCAACGGATATAAGAAACATTGTCTGATGAACGGTCTTGACGATATCGACTACCTGATCCAGAACAAGGAGAAGATCGAGCGTTGGGAAGAAAAGAATCAGTAGTCATGGGAACCAGCGAGAAAATCAACTCGTACAACCGCATACAGCCGTTCGTGGAGATCATGGACTGTACGTTGCGTGATGGGGAGCAGACCTCCGGTGTGAGCTTCTTACCCCATGAGAAACTGATGATCGCCCGTATGTTGCTGAAGGATATCAATGTCGATCGTATCGAGGTGGCTTCAGCGAAGGTCAGCGACAGCGACAAGGAAGCGGTGATGATGATCTGCCGCTATGCCAAGCAGATCGATAAGCTCGACTGTGTTGAGGTACTGGGTTTTGTGGACGATGGGGCTTCCATCGACTGGATAGCGGAAACGGGCTGTAGGGTAATCAATATGCTGGCTAAGGGTAGTGAGAAACACTGTCGGGGACAGCTCCAGAAAACCGTAGCCGAGCATGTGGCTGATATCAAGAAATGTATCGCCTATGCAGAGGAAAAGGGGATGACGGTGAACCTTTATCTCGAGGACTGGAGCAATGGCATGAAGGACTCACCTGACTATGTGTATGACATGCTGGATGCCCTCACGCAGACGAAGATCAGGCGCATCATGCTGCCGGATACGCTCGGTGTGCTGAATCCCCTGCAGGTGATCGAGTATATGCGGAAGATGCAGAAACGATACCCGAACACGCACTTCGACTTCCATGCCCATAACGATTACGACCTGGCGGTGAGTAACTCTCTGGCGGCGGTGCTGAGCGGCTGCAAAGGACTCCATGTCACGGTGAACGGATTGGGTGAACGGTGTGGCAATGCCCCGTTGTCGAGTGTGCAGGTGATCCTCAAGGACCAGTTCCATGCCAAGACCAATATCCAGGAGGACCGGCTGAATGACATCAGCCGACTGGTGGAGGGCTACAGTGGCATCGCCATTGCTCCCAACCAGCCGGTCATCGGAGAGAATGTGTTCACACAGGTGGCTGGCGTCCATGCCGATGGTGACAATAAGGCCGAACTCTATTACAACCTCCTGAAACCGGAACGTTTCGGAAGGAAACGTGAGTACGCACTGGGAAAGAACAGCGGGAAAGCCAATATTGCCAAGAACCTGGAGGAGTTAGGACTGGAACTGACACCTGAGCAGACCAAGAAGGTGACGCGACGAATCACTGAACTGGGGGACAAGAAAGAACTGGTGACACAGGAAGACCTGCCCTATATCGTGTCGGATGTGTTGAAACATGATGCCCCCGAGGACAAGGTGAAACTGGTGAGCTATGTGGTCTCCACGGCTTATGGTCTGAAGCCGGGAGCAAACGTCAAGGTGGAGATCAACGGTAAGCAATATGAGGCCTCCGCCACGGGCGACGGTCAGTATGATGCCTTCGTCAAATCCCTGCGGTATATCTACAAGAAATACCTGAACCGCACCTTCCCGATCCTGGCGAACTATGCGGTGACCATCCCACCGGGAGGACGTACCGATGCCTTGGTGCAGACGGTTATCACCTGGAACAATGGCGGAAAGCTGATCCGTACCCGTGGACTGGATGCCGACCAGACCGAGGCTGCCATCAAGGCTACCTTTAAGATGCTGAATATCTTTGAGTCAGAACAATCAAATCAATCAAATATCCAATAGTATGAAACTGAAAATAGCGGTCCTCCCGGGTGATGGTATAGGACCGGAAATCATGAAACAGGGTGTGGCGGTCATGGATGCGATTGCCAGGAAATTCAACCACGAATTCCTCTACGAGGAGGCTATCTGTGGTGCTCATGCCATCGACGAGGTAGGCGATCCCTTCCCGGAGGAGACGTTCCAGACGTGTATGAGAGCCGATGCTGTGCTCTTTGCTGCAGTGGGTGACCTGCGTTTCGATAACAACCCCACGGCGAAAATCCGTCCTGAGACGGGCTTGCTGGCCATGCGCAAGAAACTGGGACTGTTTGCCAATATCCGTCCTGTCGCCACCTTCGACTGTCTGCTCCATAAGAGTCCACTGAAGGACGAACTGCTGAAAGGAGCTGACTTTGTGGTAATCCGTGAGCTTACAGGCGGTATGTATTTCGGTGAAAAGTATCAGGACAATGACAAGGCCTACGACACCGATATCTATACCCGTCCGGAGATTGAGCGGATCCTGAAGGTGGGCTTCGAGACAGCACAGAAGCGGAAGAAGCATCTCACCGTGGTGGATAAGGCGAACGTACTGGCATCGTCACGTCTCTGGCGCCAGATCGCCAAGGAGATGGAAGGGCAATACCCGGATGTGACCACCGATTATATGTTCATCGACAATGCCTCGATGCGTGTGCTCACCGAACCGCGTTTCTTCGATGTGATCGTGACGGAGAACACCTTCGGCGATATCCTCACCGACGAGACCAGCTGTATCACGGGAAGTATGGGACTGCAGCCGTCATCGTCGCTGGGAGAGCATACACCGCTCTTCGAACCCGTTCATGGCTCATGGCCGCAGGCGGCAGGACAGAACCTCGCGAACCCGTTGGCACAGATCCTCTCGGCAGCGATGCTCCTGGAGCATTTCGGCTTGAAAGATGAGGGGGCTTTGGTGCGTGAGGCTGTCAATGCGAGTCTGGATGCCCATGTGCGCACCCCCGAGATCCAGGTGGAAGGGGGAGAGAAGTACGGCACGAAGGAAGTGGGCGAGTGGATCGTCAACTATATCAATCAAAAGTAATATTTGTGAAAAAAACAAATAGTTGTTGCATCGTTGACCAAGTTTTCGTACTTTTGCGGCGATGAAACAGATTCTTTTGATCATGTGGGGGTGTCTGCTGACGACACTCTCACTACAGGCTCAAGATAACCGCCTGCTCCGTGACAGTCTGAAGATGGTGACGGAGCAGGTGGAATATCATCCGGATTCCATTGAACTGCGACTGCAGAAGGCTGCGCTGAACATGCAGCTGGAACAATGGGAATACGCGAAAGATGAATATGATGTGGTGATCCGACTGGAGCCGAAGAACCTTACGGCGCATTACTATAGGGCCTATGCCAACGAAAAACTGTTCCGCTACCGCTTTGCCAGGTATGACTATGAGACCGTGCTCACACAGGCACCGTCGAACTTCGAGGCACGCTTAGGACTGGCTCTTCTCAACCAGAAGGACAAACGCTACCAGGAAGCGATGGACCAGATCAATGTGCTCGTACAGCAACACCCTGACAGTGCCATCGCCTTTGCGGCAAGGGCTGGCATGGAGAAGGAACGGGAACTGTATTCGCTGGCGGAATACGACTACTCCAAGGCTGTCGTCCTTGAACCGCAGAATACGGATTACCTGCTGGCAAGAGCTGATATAAGGATCCTCCTCGGACGGATCACGGAGGCACGTGAGGATCTCGACTTGCTGGTGTCGTTGGGCGTACCCCGTGCGGCCTTGTCTGCTTTCTACCGGAGACTGAAGAAATGATAGACTATGCGGCAATTGTTTTTTTTTTTTTTTTGGTTTACGGGAAAACAAAAAAAAAGTGACTAGCTTCACAGCTGATCACTTCATATCTCAATAGGTATTAGTTTTTAAGGTAAAAAGATTGTTTTCAGGATAACGCTGCAAAGGTAGCCTACTTTTTTTAATTATCCAAAAGATTTTCTTACTTAATTTTACTTAATTGGGTTGTGTGGGCGCACATGTATTAAAATTAAGATTATTTAAGAGTTTCTTTGTGCAAACGTTTGTCAAATATCCTGATAAACAGGATGACTCGTTAGTGATGCCGTTACACGTTATTCCTGTCGTAACTTCTGGTTGTAGATGACTTGTCTAAGGGTCGTTGATGACGTTTCTTATGATCGTTCCGCCGTTATCTAAGGGTTGTTCCGCCGTTATCTAAGGGTTGTTCCGCCGTCACTTTACCCCCTATAGATGACTTCGGAACGAGTGGTAGATGCCGTCGGAACACTACCATCTGGAAAAGATTTAATCCCAACAGACCCAAATCTCGGATTTTTTATATAACTTTGTACCCATCAAACATAACAAGATGAGAACAAGGATATTGATGATGACGTTGGGTGTGGTCCTGTTGGGCTATGCGCAACCGAGAGTGGAGAAAACGATGAGTGATGGCTGGCAGTTCTCGCGCGACGGGAGCCACTGGGAGGAAGTGAGGATACCTCACGACTGGGCCATCAGCGGTCCTTTTGACAAGAAATGGGATCTTCAGGTGGTGGCCATCGAGCAGAACGGTGAGAAGGTGGCCACGGAGAAATCCGGTCGTTCGGGAGCTTTGCCGTGGATCGGTGAAGGGGAATACAAGACCACCTTCCAGGTACCTCGCGGTTATGCGCATGCGGAGCTGCTCTTCGATGGTGCGATGAGTGAGCCCGTGGTGTATATCAACGGTCATGAGGCTGGTCATTGGGCCTATGGATACAACTGTTTCCGTGTGGATGCCACACCTTTCTTGAAGAAGGAGGGCGATTCCAACGAAGTATGGGTGAAACTACGGAACGTGGAGGAGAGCAGTCGTTGGTATCCCGGTGCCGGCATCTACCGTCCTGTGACACTGATCTGTACCCAGAACACCCGTCTCGATGACTGGGGTACGTTTGTCCGTACCACCCGGATCGAGGGGGATCGTGCGTGGGTTGACGTGGATCTACAGGTGTGTGCCGGCGCACAGCCGATGGAAGGTCTTGCCGCCGAGGTCACCCTCTATGACCCACGTGGCAGACGGGTCATTGGCGTTCATGATGATGTCGCTGCCGACGGTCATGTGGGGATGCAGTTCGTGATGAACAAGGCACAGCTGTGGACCCCCGAGACGCCCCATCTGTATCAGGTCGTGGTGAACCTGTACCAAGACCATCAGCTGATCGATGAGCAACGGTTCAAGACCGGTATCCGCACCATCCGGGTGAGTAAGGAGAAGGGCTTCGAGCTGAACGGGGTGTCGCGGAAGATCCAGGGGGTGTGCCTGCATCATGACTTGGGTCCGCTGGGTGCTGCGGTGAACAAGGCCGCCCTGACCCGTCAGATCCAGCTGATGAAGGAGATGGGTGCCGATGCCATCCGCACGAGTCATAACATGCCCTCGCAGATGCAGATGGATCTCTGTGACTCGCTGGGCATGATGGTGATGGCCGAGAGCTTCGACATGTGGATCTACCCGAAGTGCAAGAACGGTTATGCCCGGTTCTTCAAGGAGTGGAGCGACAAAGACATCGAACGACTGGTTCGGGCTCATCGGAACCACCCGTCGATCGTGATGTGGAGCATCGGTAATGAGATTCCTGAGCAGTGGAGCGAGGAAGGTCGTCAGATCTCTGCCCATCTGCAACAGCTTTGTCATGACTTGGATCCCACAAGACCGGTTACCCAGGGTATGGATAAGGCGGAGGATGCCCTGAAGAGCGGCTTCGCACAGGTGATGGACGTGCCGGGATTCAATTACAGGGTGTTCAAGTATCCCAGGAATATTCAACAATTGCCACAAGGCTTCCTGTTAGGCAGTGAGACCGCTTCCACCGTGAGCAGCCGCGGCTTCTACCGCTTTCCCGTGAAGGAAATGGTGAGCCCCATTACCAAAGACGGACAGTGTTCCAGCTACGACACGGAGTACTGTTCATGGAGCAACCTCCCCGAGGATGATTTCATCGCGCAGGATGACCTGAGCTATACCATCGGACAGTTTGTGTGGACCGGTTTCGACTACCTCGGAGAGCCCACGCCTTATGATGAGTACTGGCCCTCGCGCAGTAGTTATTTTGGTATCTGCGACCTGGCCGGACTGCCCAAGGACAGGTACTACCTCTACCGCAGTGTGTGGAACCGCGACAGTCATACCGTCCATCTGCTGCCCCATTGGACATGGCCGGGCAGGGAAGGGAAGGTGACACCCGTCTATTGCTACACCGACTATCCCTCCGCCGAGCTGTTCGTGAACGGGGTGAGTCAGGGCAGGCGCACGAAGGACAGGAACAGTAAGATGGACCGTTACCGTCTGCGTTGGAATGATGTTGTCTATCAGCCCGGTGAACTGAAGGTGGTGGTATATGACCAGCAGGGTAGGGCAGCCGGTGAGGAGGTCGTCAGGACTGCCGGCAAACCCGATCATCTGCTGTTGGAAGCCGACAAGACCGTGCTCTGTGCCGATGGGGAGGACCTGTCGTTCGTCACGGTGAGTCTGGTGGACCAGGCGGGGAACCTCATACCGGATGCTGACCAGTCGCTGACTTTCGAGGTGGAGGGTGAGGGTCGTTTCCAGGCCGCGTGCAATGGGGATGCCAAGTCATTGGAACCGTTCACCCAGCCCAGGATGAAACTGTTCAACGGAAAGCTGGTGATCGTGGTGAGGTCAACGTCGCGTCCCGGTCCGATCACACTCCACGTGAAGGCTGAAAGACAAAAAATGGAGCAAACCCTACATTTTTCCTCCAAATAGTTGCTCATCTCGCAAAAAATGTGTAATATTGCACGCTGAAAAGAAAAAATAGCATAAAAATGAAAGATATCAAGGAATATTGGCAGCCAGAACTGGAGACCATGCCACGCGAGGAGTTAGAGAAACTACAAGTAAAGAAACTGAAGGAAAGCATCAGGGTGGCGATGAAGAGTGAGTTTTACGGTAAGCGTTTTGCTGAGTTAGGACTCACCCCCGATGATTTCAACACAGTGGCCGACATCCGTAAAATTCCTTTCACCACGAAGCAGGACCTGAGGGATAACTATCCCTTCGGACTGGTGGGTGGTGACATGAAGGATGCCATCCGCATCCACTCTACCAGTGGTACGACAGGCCATCCCACCGTCGTTACCTATTCCCGCCACGACATCGACTCATGGGCCAACATGATCGCCCGTGACATGTACATGGTGGGATGCCGCGACACGGATGTTTTCCAGAACTCCTCCGGCTACGGTATGTTCACCGGCGGACTGGGCTTCCAGTATGGAGCCGAGAAACTGGGAGCCACCACGGTGCCCGCTGCTGCCGGTAACTCCAAGCGACAGATCATGTTCATCAAGGATTTCGGTACCACCTGTCTGCACGCCATCCCCTCGTATGCAGTGCGTCTGGCCGAGGTGTTCCAGGAGGAGGGTGTCGATCCGCGCACCACGAAGCTCCGCACCTTGTTTATCGGTGCCGAGCCCCATACCGATGAGCAGCGCCGTCGCATCGAGCGACTCCTGGGCGTGAAAGCCTACAACTCGTTCGGTATGACTGAGATGAACGGACCCGGTGTGGCCTTTGAATGCAAGGAGCAGGATGGCATGCACCTGTGGGAGGACAACTACATCCTGGAGATCGTTGATCCCGACACCTTGGAGCCCGTTCCCGACGGACAGATCGGTGAGATGGTGCTCACCACGCTCGACCGTACCATGATGCCGATCCTCCGCTACCGTACACGTGACCTCACCCGTATCATTCCCGGTGAGTGCAAGTGCGGACGTACCCACCGCCGCATCGACCGTATCAAGGGTCGTACCGACGATATGTTCATCATCAAGGGCGTGAATGTCTTCCCGATGCAGGTGGAGAAGATCCTCGTGCAGTATCCGGGTCTGGGAAGCAATTACCTGATCACTCTCGATACTGAGGATGATAACGATATCATGACCGTGGAGGTTGAATTGGATGACATCAGCACTGATGTCTATCCCGAACTCCAGAAGATGACACGCAACATCCAGCGTGCCCTGAAGGATGAGATCCTGCTGACACCGCGTGTGAAACTGGTGAAGAAAGGTTCTCTGCCCGTCAGCGAAGGCAAGGCCGTCAGGGTGAAGGACCTGCGTGAGGGTCGTTCCTAATCTTTCGTGTGTCTGGATATGAAACGAATGTTATTGATCATGGTGACCTGTGCCTTGATGACCACTGTCAGGGCGCAGGTCACTATGCGTGATGTCTGGCAGTCGATGCCCGACCATCTCCTTCCTTACCTCCATCAGAACCTTCGGACAGAGCTGCTTGAATTACACGATATGAAGGTGAAACCCGAGGTAAAGAACCTATTGAGTGGTACAAGTGTAATGGACACGCTTACAACGGATTATACTTTCCTGCATTTGTCAGAATACTCTACATTATCATTGAAACTGCTCACACGCTCTGACTCCACCCAGCTAATCTGTTTCGTGAAGACAGTGATGGCCCCCGAGGCGGAAAGTGAGGTGCGTTTCTTTGACGTGAACTGGCAATCGCTCGACATCCCCAGCGGACTCCCTTTGCAAGAGTCGGCCGAAGCCTTGCTCTCACGGATGACGGTGAAGCCTGCTGACATGGAGGAGGGACGTTTTGAGGAACTGCGCAAGATGATCGATCCCGTGATGTGCCACGTCATGCTGTCACCCGCTGCCTCCACCCTTGTGATGCAGTTGTCCATCCCTGCGCTCACCCGACAGGAACGAGATGATATTCAGCCCATTATAAAGCAAATATCTTTTAAATGGGACGGACAAACTTTTAAAGAATATTAATTCTGTAGGATAATCCGTCATATAATATGGTGGATTCATTGAAAAGATTTATCTTTGCAGAGTGTTTTTCATGGTATTAGATTATTAAGGTTAAATTAAGATTGGTTGTCGTGAGACAATCAATTTTTTTTTGCCATTATATTTGCTGTTATAAAGATTTTGAGCTATCTTTGCGGAAAAATTAGAATTCTTGCGTATGAATCTGAAATTCCGTTTGTCGCTGATGAACTTTCTGGAGTTCGCAGTATGGGGTGCCTACCTCACGTGTATGGGTAATTATCTGGGAGTAGCCGGATTAGGTGATAAGATTTCCTGGTTTTATGCCATCCAAGGTATTGTGAGCATCTTTATGCCTACCCTGATGGGTATTGTCGCAGATAAGTATATCCAGCCCCAGCGCTTACTCGGCTTATGTCATTTGGTGGCCGGTGCCTTCATGCTCGGCTGCTGGTGGATGGGCATGCAGGCAGGTTTTGGCAATGAGCTGCCCTCCAAATCGGCCTTCATCGCCGTCTATACCCTCAGCGTCGCCTTCTTCATGCCCACGATAGCTTTGTCCAATACCACTGCCTTCACGATTCTGAAGAACAACGGACTGGACACTGTGAGGGATTTCCCGCCCATCCGTGTGTTGGGAACGGTGGGATTCATCGCTACGATGTGGTTCGTGAACTGTGCGGTATGGCAGGACGGGGCGTTCTCCATGACCTTGGCCGACAGTGCGCATAAGTTCCAATATACCTATATGCAGTTCTTTGTGTCGGGCATCCTGAGTCTGGTACTCTTCGCCTATTGTATGACCTTACCGCAGTGCAAGGTGGAGAAGAAGGGAGAGAAGAAGTCCTTGGCGGAGAGTCTGGGACTGAATGCCTTCAAGCTGTTCAAACGGAAGCAGATGGCCCTGTTCTTTATCTTCTCGGCGTTGCTGGGCATGTGTCTGCAGGTAACCAATGGCTATGCCGGACCGTTCATCACCAGCTTCAAGGGCAGTGCCGATGCGGCCATCGCCACCTCGTTTGCGGCGAATAATGCCACGTTGCTCACCTCCATCTCACAGATCAGTGAGGCATTGTGTATCCTGATGATCCCCTTCTTCCTGAAGCGTTATGGCATCAAGGTCGTGATGCTCATGTCGATGTTCGCCTGGGTGTTCCGTTTCGGTTTCTTCGGCGTGGGGAATCCTGCCTTGCCCGGCGTATTGTTCTTCATCCTCTCCTGCATCGTCTATGGTGTCGCCTTCGACTTCTTCAATGTCTCTGGAGGAATCTTTGTCGATCAGGAGTGTGAGCCTTCGATCAAAGCCTCCGCACAGGGTCTGTTCATGATGATGACCAATGGTATCGGTGCCACGGTGGGTACGCTGGCGGCAGGAGAGATCGTGAATAAGTACTGTTCCTGGGTTGACGGCTTCCTGGTAGGTGACTGGCAGACGTGCTGGTTTATCTTCGCCGCCTTCGCCTTGGTGGTCGGCATCCTGTTCGCATTGGTCTTTAAGCCGGAGAAAAGATAGGATTCATGAAGGAAGAGCGTTATTTCTATGTGCCTGATGCTGCCTCGCAGACAGAACTACCGTCCGAGGAGGCGATGCATGCCCTGCGGGTGCTTCGTCTGAAGGGGGGCGACGAGATGATCCTCATGGATGGTCAGGGCACCTTCTATCGTGCCGTCGTGACCATCGCAGCCACCAAGCGCTGTATGTACGAGATCACGGAGGAGATACCGCAGGCGCGTGACTGGCGCGGACGACTGCATATTGCCATGGCTCCCACGAAGATGATGGAGCGCGTGGAGTGGTTCGTGGAGAAGGCCACGGAGATTGGTGTCGATGAGTTCAGCTTTCTGAACTGCCGCTTCTCTGAACGCAAGCTGCTGCGTACCCTGCGCTTGGAAAAGATTGTGATCTCTGCCGTCAAGCAGAGCAGGAAGGCCTGGAAACCCCTTATCAACCCGCAGGTTAACTTCAAGGACTTTATCCATCAGCCGCGGGAAGGACAGAAGTTCATCGCCCATTGCTATCCCGAGGTGGAACGTGAGGACCTGTTCCGTATCCTCCAGCAGTCTGACATCGCGACGGGGGAGGATGACATCACGATCCTCATCGGTCCGGAGGGAGATTTCTCCATCGATGAGGTGCACGACGCGATCGCTCACGGCTACCGCAGCATCTCACTGGGACGTGAGCGACTGCGCACGGAGACTGCTGCCCTCGCGGCCACGATGATAGGACATCTGTCCAGAAGAATAGGAATATAATCAAATGAAAAAGATAAGCATTCTGTTTGGGGCAGCATTCGCCATGCTGCTCTCATCATGTTCGGGCGACGAGTATCTGAACACCATTCCCAAGGGGAGCACGGCCCTTGTCTCCGTGGATCCGGCAGCGATGGTTACTGACCGCTCCGACCAGCCTCAGGTGTTGGAGACCCTTCTCCATCTGTCAGCCGGTGAGTCATCGGGCATTGACACTTCTTCCAAATACTACCTCTTTGTTTCGCCCGACGGTAACCTGGGCATGACGGTCAGGGTAGAGGATTGCCGGCTGTTGGAAAAACAGTTGAATGATCTGGCGAAGAAAGGTGTCTGTCAGACGGTTACCGAACGAAAGGATATCCATTATACCTTTGTTGATGACAAGTGGGTGGTGGGGTTCAACGACCAGGCCTTGCTGATGCTCGGACCCGTGGTCGCGGCCCGGCAGACACAGACGGAACAGCAGATCGCGCGTTACCTGAGGCAAGACAAGAAAGCAGGCATCACCGAGTCGCGGATGTTCCAGAAGCTCGATTCCATCCCCTCGGCCATCGCCATGGTGGCACAGGTGGCTGCCCTGCCGGAGCAGTTCGCTGCCCCGTTGATGCTGGGAGCACCCAAGACGGCTGATGCCTCGCAGGTGCTCATAGCGGCGTCGTTGCTGGCAGAGGATCAGGTGCTCTGTATCCAGGGCGCGCCTTTCTCGTTCAACACCTCCATCGACCGTTCCTTGAAAGCTGCGACAGAGATCTTCCGTCCGATGGAAGGTCGTTTCGTGAATAACCTTCACCCACAGGCAGTCCTCTCTTTGCTCACCCAGGTGCAAGGCTCCCAGTTCCTGCCTTTGCTTCAAGAGAACAAAGCCCTGAACACCCTGTTGATGGGTGTCAACACCGCCATCGACATGAACAGTGTCATCCGTTCGGTTGACGGTGACCTGCTGCTCTCGCTGAATACCATCGGGGAGGGACGACTGAAGATGGTGATGGGTGCGCAGATGGGAAGCACGGATTTCTGGAAGCAGGCCGACTACTGGCGTAAGACCGCTCCGCGTGATTTCCAGTTCACGCTGGATCAGTCGGATCCGTCACAGAAGGTGGAGTTCCTGTGTGGAAACGAGCCGGTCGTCTCTTTGTCACGTCGTTCGGAACCCGCGATGAATGCTTCCGTTGTCGGACGACTGAAAGGACAGCGCCTGTGTATGGTCCTGAACCTCCATGCCCTCGACGAGGGCTTGTCGCAGACCGTCAGCTCCTTCCTCACCCCGTTGTTTGGTCAGGTGTCCACGTTGATCTATTCGTTGGACACCCCGCAGACCGATGAGAATCAAACGCAGAAATGATGAATACTATCCATTTTCAATATGTGATCCCCCAGGTCTTTGCCGTCCGCGAAGAGCAGCATAGTGACGTGTGGCAGCAGGACATTCTTTTTGAGCGGGGTAAGACCTACCTGGTAGAGGCCGAGAGCGGTAAAGGCAAGAGCACCTTCTGCAGCTATCTCCTGGGCTATCGAAACGACTATTCCGGTCAGCTCCTCTTCGATGAGGTCGATACCCGTTCGTTCAAGATAGCCGACTGGACCCTGATCCGTCAGCAGAAGATCAGTCATCTGTTCCAGGAACTCCGTCTTTTCCCTGAGCTCACCGCCTTGGAGAACGTGATGATCAAGAACAACCTCACCGGCTACAAGACCCGTGAGGAGATCGTGCGCTGGTTCGAGATGCTGGGCATTCCCGACAAGACGGATGCGAAGATCGGCAGGATGTCGTTCGGCCAGCAGCAGCGTGTAGCCCTGATCCGCTGTCTGGTGCAGCCTTTCGACTTCCTGGTGGCCGATGAGCCGATCAGTCATCTCGACGACCAGAATGCCCAGATCATGGGGGAGATCATGACCGAGGAAGCCCGTCGCCAGGGTGCCGGAATGATCATCACCAGCATCGGTAAGCACATGGATATTCCCTACGATGCTATTGTCAAACTCTAAGACACACAGATCATGAACTTAGTTTGGAAACTCCTCAGACAACATATCAGCATCCCGCAGCTGGCGGGCTTCTTCTTCGCCAACCTGGTGGGCATGTTCATCGTCATGCTCGGTGTGCAGTTCTACCGTGACGTCCTGCCCGTCTTCACCTCTGAAGACTCCTTCATGAAACAAGACTATCTCATCGTGAGTAAGAAGATCGGCATGGCGAACAGTCTGTCGGTCCATGGTAACGTGTTCAGTGGTGCCGAGATCGATGAGCTGGAAGGACAGTCGTTTGTGGAGAAGACCGGTAGATTCATCCGTGCGCAGTACCAGGTGCAGGCCTCACTGGGCATTGGCGGACAGAGCATGATGAGCACCGAGCTGTTCTTCGAGAGCGTTCCCGATGCCTTTGTCGATGTGTCGTCACGCGACTGGCGCTACGTTGCTGGTGAGACAGCCACCGTGCCCATCATCCTCCCGCGCTCCTATGTCAACATGTATAATTTCGGCTTCGCCCGCAGTCATCACCTCCCCGCCATTAACGAGAGCGTGCTGGGCATGGTCGATGTGCGTATCCGCATCCGTGGAAACGGTCGCGAGACCGAGCTGAAGGGTAGGGTGATCGGCTTCTCCAACCGTCTGAATACCATCCTCGTGCCCGAGAGCTTCATCGCCTGGAGCAATAGCGAGTATGCGCCCGAGGACACCCCCGAGACCACCCGTCTTATTGTACAGGTCGCCAACCCTGCCGATCCCGCTGTCTCCGATTATTTGGACGCTCATGGCTATGAGCTGGAGGAAGACCGCTCGCAGACGGAGAAGACCGCCTATTTCCTGAAGATGATCATCATGATCGTGCTCGCCATCGGACTGGTCATCACGGTCCTGAGCTTCTATATCCTCATGCTCAGCATCTACCTGCTCGTCCAGAAGAATGCGGAGAAGTTAGAGAACCTGATGCTCATCGGCTATTCCCCTGCACGGACGGCCCGGCCCTACCAGCTGCTCACCTTGGTGCTGAACCTCCTGGTGTTCGTCCTCGCCCTCCTCGTGCTGTGGATCGTGCGCGGCTACTACATGGAACTCGTCACCGCCCTCTATCCCGAGATGGCGTCGGGAACCCTGCTCCCTGCTGTTGTGGTCGGACTCCTCCTGCTGCTGGTGGTCTCCGTCATCAACGTCTTCGCCATCCGGCGTAAGGTGCTCTCTATCTGGAAACGCAAGGAATAGGGGGGCATGTCACTTGATATAAGACAATTTTACGCGTCCTTAGCGGATTATTAAGGGGAGAGTTTGGTGGATTCTTTTATTTTCCTTACCTTTGCAGTCGTAAATTATTTTTTTCATACTATTTTTATAATTATTAATTCAACTCTATTTAAAACATGCAGAAGAGATTATTCTTTCTGATTGCCTCTATGCTGATGATAGTTTCATCGGCCATGGCACAGGTGACCACTTCGAGTATGTCGGGTAAGGTGACCATCGGGTCGGCTACCGGCGAGAGTGTGATCGGCGCCACCGTACAGGCTGTTCATGAGCCTTCGGGAACCCGTTACGCTGCGGTCACGAACATCGACGGACGCTTTAATATTCAGGGTATGCGTACCGGCGGTCCTTATTCTGTAACTGTAAGTTACATCGGTTTCCAGTCGAAGATGCTGAAAGGCATCAACCTTCAGCTGGGTGAGACCTACAACTTGCAGGTATGGCTCAAAGAAGATGCCAATGAGCTCGCCGAGGTGGTGATCACTGGTAAGGCATCAAAGTTCGCAGCAGAGAAGACAGGTGCTACTACGAACATTTCAAACACGATGATGAATGAGTTGCCAACCATCAACCGTTCGATCAGCGACATCGCCCGTGTGTCTCCTTATGCCAATGGCATGAGCTTCGCCGGTGGTGACGGTCGTAGCACGAACTTCACCTTGGATGGTGCCAACTTCAACAACAACTTCGGTCTTTCCGACAAGCTGCCGGGCGGTGGTAACCCGATTTCCATGGATGCCATTGAGGAGGTGCAGGTGGTGGTGGCTCCGTTTGACGTGCGCCAGACCAACTTCATCGGCGGTGGTATCAACGCCGTCACGAAGTCGGGTACCAACACCTTCAAGGGTACGGCCTATGTATATCACAACAACGAGAACATGCACGGAAACCGTGTGGATAACCAGAGTCTTGCCGATCCCGGTAAGGATCGTCTGACCACCTACGGCTTCACCTTCGGCGGTCCGATCATCAAGGACAAACTGTTCTTCTTCGTGAACTACGAGCACTCTGCCGTACCTACCGTGGCTACCCGTTGGCAGGCTTCTGAGGATGGTAAGGCTGATGCCTCGAACTATATCTCCCGTACCACACTCTCTGACATGCAGCGCGTGAGCGAGTTCATGAAGAGCAAGTATGGCTACAACACCGGTTCGTGGACCAGCTTCCCCGCCGATGAGAGCAACAACAAGATCCTGGCCCGCATCGACTGGAACATCACGGATAACCATCACTTGGCCGTTCGTTACAACAACACCAAGAACACCGCATGGAACTCTGTGAACGGTAACTCCACACAGGCCAGCTACCGTATCCGTCTCGACCGTATGTCGATCTATTCGATGGCCTTCGCCAACTCCATGTACTCCATGGAGAACAAGGTGCAGTCATGGTCAGCCGACCTGAACAGCCGTTTCGGTGATAAGATGGCTAACCAGCTGCTCTTCACCTATTCGAACATCGAGGATATGCGTGGCAGTGACTCCAGCATGTTCCCCTTCGTGGACATTCTGAACGGCTATTCTGTATTGGAAGACGGGACGGTGAAGCAGACACTTGAGCCCTATATGTCATTGGGTTACGAGCTGTTCTCTTACCTGAACGGTGTGACCAACAAGATCACCACCGTGACGGATAACTTCACTTACTACCTGCCCCAGCACAAGATCACGGCAGGATTCAACTTCGAGCACCAGACCGCCGACAACAGTTATCTGCGCGGTGGTACGGGATACTATCGTTATCGTTCAATCGATGACCTCCTGAACGGTGCTGCTCCTGAGACCGTGGCTATCGACTATGGTTACAACGGTCGTCAGGCTACCTCGAATGTCACCTTCAATCAGCTCGGCCTGTACCTGCAGGATGAGTGGAACATCCGCGACAACTTCAAGCTCACGGCAGGTATCCGCTTCGATAACCTGATGTTCAACGAGGATGATATCATCACGAACAACGCTATCAAGGATCTCGACTTCGGCGGTCGTCATATCGACACCGGTAAGTGGCCGAAGTCCAATGTGCAGATCTCTCCGCGTGTAGGCTTCACATGGGATGTCTTCGGCGACAAGTCACTGAAGGTGCGTGGTGGTACCGGTCTCTTCGCCGGTCGTCTGCCCCTGGTGTTCTTCACCAACATGCCCGCTGCCTCTGGTATGATCCAGAACCGTCCGGTGCTCAGCACCACCTATAACTCCGACGGTACCATCAAGAAGCGTGATGCTGCTCTCGACAACTTCGCAGGGGGCCTGGTAACCACCGTTGAGGAGATTCGTCAGCGGATGGGCGAGGGCATCGCTCCTGCCAATATCACGCCTGACCAGGGTCTCTTCCAGAAGAGTATTGCTGGTGTGGATCCTGACTTCAAGATGCCGCAGGTGTGGAAGTCAAGCATCGCCGTTGACTATCAGCTGCCCGTCAGCTTCCCCTTCACGGCTACTGCTGAGTTCACCTACACGAAGAAGATCAACGACGTGCGCTTGGTGAACTGGAACATCAAGGAGGATACCAGCAGCTGGCCTCACCTCCAGGGTGCCGACAACCGTCTGCTCTATCCTGCTGATCACAAGTATTACAACAATGTGAGCGATGCTTGTATGCTCGTGAACACCAGCAAGGGTTACGGCTGGACAGCCAACCTCACCTTGAATGCTGAGCCCATCGAGAACCTGAGCATCATGGCTGCCTATACGCACACCGTGATGAAGGAGGTGTCGGGTATGCCGGGTTCCAACGCTACATCAGCCTGGAACGGTCTCTATACCATCGACGGACCTAACAGTGGTAAGGTGCAGAACTCTCAGTATGTGATCCCCGACCGTATCATCGCCAGTGTATCGTATAAGTATGGCAAGGAGCACTTCTCCCTGTTCTACACAGGTTACAGTCCTGCCGGCTACAGCTTCTTCTACAACGGTGACGTGAACGGCGACGGTGTGGCTACCGACCTGATGTATATCCCTGCCAACGACAGTGAGATCAAGTTCACCGATGAAAGTGACCGCAAACTCTTCTGGGACTTCGTGAACCAGGACAAGTACTTGAAGAACCACAAGGGTGAGTATGCCGAGGCTTACTCTGCTCGCGCTCCCTTCGTGCACCGCTTCGACTTCCGCTGGGCTCACGACTTCGACCTGAAGATCGGTAACACCAAGCACAAGCTGCAGCTCTCTGCCGACCTCATGAACCTGGGTAACCTGCTCAGCTCACGCTGGGGCGTGGAGAAGAACATGCTGGATTCTTTCAGCGGTCAGTTCCTGAAGGTTGACAAGGTGGAGAACGGCGTGCCTTACTTCTCTATGCGTAAGGACTCCAACGGTAATGCACCGAAGGAGACGTGGAGCTTCAACCACAACTACGACCAGTGCTGGAAACTGCAGCTCGGTGTGAAATACTATTTCAACTAATTCCACAATCCACACAATAAAAAATCGGGTGCTACACGGCACCCGATATTTTATTGAACAAAAACTGCTGGTTTTTGAATCGAATAACAAATATTTTTCGTATATTTGCGGCATCATAACATTAAAGCCTTTAAATTATGAAACTACCGACATTAAAAACAGCATCTTCAGGGTCCAGGCGCCTGGCATGTCTTTTTGTGCTTTTCTATGCATCAGTCCTTTCGGTTGCTGCTGAAGACTACGGCTTCTACTTTGCGGGCGTTTACGTGAACAGCAATAACTGTAACCCTATTGCGCACCAAAACAATATCTTCGAAGAAGGTACTGCAACGTACAACAGCACCACCAAAACCCTTACCCTGACCGATGTGAAGGTTACTCGCAGTGGCAGCGGCAAAAACTGCATCGATAACGAGACATGTGATGGCCTTACAGTGGTTCTCAAAGGAAACTGTTACCTGTATTCCGAAGACGACTACGCCGTGGTTACACGAGACGAAAATAATAAACCGGAGACGAATATCAGAGTAGAGGGTATCACAACCATTGAAAGCAAAAACAAAAGTGCCATTTGCTTCCAAGAGGATGATGGTGTTACGCAATGCAATATAGATGGCCCAGGAACGTTAAACGTAAAGTCAAGAAACAGTTATGCCATGGAAGGTACTTCTTGGTCTAGCATCATCCTCAATAATGGAATCACAGCCACATTCGAGGGAGGAAAAGGGGCTTTGCGCACTTTGAGAGATGTTAAAGTAAAAGATGGTAGTAATGTTGAACTAACTCTCAAAGCGACTAATAACAGCAGCTATCCTGTAGTTTCTTCGACTGTTTTGTATTTCTTCTCAGATATGGAAGAATATACTATTGGAGGCGAACGGATTACTCCCTATCAAATCACTCACTTAAAACCACCTGTAATCTTAAAGCCATGGGGTGCCGAGCATGGCAATAATAACAGGGAAGTCATTTATCACGGTTCTTCCGTTTACGATCAGGACATTGTTATCAGCACCCGCTATGATGTGCTGATCACCAGGGATTTCTTCCCCGATCCAAATTTCTTCATCTATCTGGAAGTTGAGTGCCCCCAGAGATATATAGCTTCAGGTGACACGCAAACACTCAGCACCATCAACGTGAATAATAAGAACATTCACTCTTTGAAGGGCATCGAGTACCTTACACACCTAAAAAACCTCAACTGTCAGAATAACCATCTCACGATGCTGGATCTTGATGATAATGACGAGCTTACCTCGGTGAAATGTTCGAATAACGATCTCTACACCTTAAAATTGACAAATAAGCCGAACTTGATCACGGTTGACTGCAGCAACAATGCAAAACTGGAAGAAATCGACTGCAGATATAATCCAAAGATGACTTCACTGAACTGCTACAATAATGAAGAGCTGGAACAGATCTACGTCACTTACAACAACCAATTGGCCATGCTCGACTGCCACGGCGACAAACAACTGAAGGAACTCAACTGTTATGACGCCGCGCTGACATCCCTCAACATCAGTGGCTGTAGCGTTATGGAAGAGCTTGATTGCAGTAACAATAAGCTACAATCCCTCAATGTCAGTGGCAATAGTGCTTTGAAAACGCTTAATTGCAGTTATAATCAGTTATCATCCCTCAACATCAGTGGCTGTAATGGTCTGACTACGCTTAATTGCAATAACAATCAGTTAAAAGTGCTTGAAGCAGTCAACCTTAAAAAGTTAAATGTGATTAATTGCGAAAATAATATGCTGACATCGATCAATCTCAGCGGCAGTGCACTGAATTTGCTTAACTGCAAAAACAACAAGTTTGAAATGCTTGAATTAGCTTCCAATATTGTGACTCTTCGATGCGACAATAATCCCTTGCTGTGGTATCTCTACTGTCCCAACATAAATCTCTATAATCTCAGCGTCACGAATTGTAATGCCCTTGTTGAGTTGAACTGCAGCAATAACAATTTGAAAGGTTTAGAGGTGGAGTCACTCTCCAGTCTTTCTGAGCTTAACTGCTCCGGAAATAAAATCGAAAGCCTTGACATGTCGCAATGCAGTAATCTGGTATCATTAGAGTGCAACACTAATTCGCTTACCACGCTGTCTATTTCAGGCTGCAATCAGCTGCAAACTCTGGATTGCTCAAAGAATCAGCTCACCCAACTCAATTTGCCGCGAAGCACGAGCCTGAGTCGGGTGTATTGTTCTGATAACCGTATCGCTGGAGCCGACATGGATGCTCTTGTGGCAGGGCTTTCCAACCGTAAGAACCTGACGCAAAGCGGATTGTTCTATGTTTATGACTCGACATCCACCACAGAAGAGAATGTCTGCACCACCCAGAATGTCAGCGATGCTAAGCGGAAGAACTGGGATTCCTACTGGTTCACTGGTAGCAGATGGCAGCTGTATGGTGGTAAAATCGTCATTCCTACCGACGTTCACCAGATAGAAACCGCCGGTGATAACGATGCACCGCGCTACAACCTCAGCGGACAGCGTATAGGCAACAACTACAAAGGTATCGTAATTCAGGGGAACAGGAAAATGGTAAAACAGTAAAAATATGAGGAATATCAAAGATCGGGTGCCAATGGCACCCGATCTTTGATATTCCGAACTCACGTTATTATTACCATTCTTCCTCTTCTTCCACTTCATCCCAAAGAGAGTAACTTAAATTTACTTCATCCCAAATAGAGAAATTGATTTTTGCATCAGTTGTGAAATCATCATCATCATTTCCTCCTGTGTCACCACCATCACCTCCTGCTTGCCATTTGGAAGCAGGACCTGCACATATCGGCTCATAAAGACGATATCTTTCAATATAGGGCTTAATATATATTTTTTTCATGTCATTACCGATTTAAAACGATTTTTCTGCCATTTGAAATATATATTCCCTTAGAAGGATTCTTCACCTCAATACCCTGCAGATTATAAATCTTATCATTGGCATTGCGCATATGTTGGATTGGTATGAGATCTGTTGCCACACCAGCATCTTCTTCTAAAAGATCTAAGGGTAAGGAATTCAATTTAGCAGATGAGTTATTAGTGCTGTATCCATCAACAAAAATGATGGCATTATAAGCTTTCCAACCATTGGTGTTATTTCTTCCTGTGTACCAAACAAATTGGGTTTGTTCTCCTTTGCTGCTCACACAATATGTCTGATACGGGATTCCCTTCATGGAGAAATTCCCCACGAACTCTGAGCCGTATTGATATCCATCTCCACGCACGGGAATGGATTTTGCCTGTTCTGCAGCCGTGTGATCCGAATAGTTAGCATCATGATAAGAGAATTCCCATCTGTCAGACCAAATTCCTGTCTTGATTAAATAGGGTGTGTTTGCTTCCATGTCGGTGACGGACTCTGTAAACAATATTTTGGAATTCTTTATACCACCGTATTTATACACTTTAGTTTCACTGCCGAACACTTTTGCTATAATTGCATTTGGTATAGAGAAAGGTAAGCAAATTGTGTAATATTTGCTTGGATCCATTGTCTTGATATATACAGACTTCGTGTTCTCAACCTTTCCTGTATATGGTGGTCTTTGTGAGTCTGACGGAAGAAGGTAAATTACATAGTGAATATCGTCAGGGTCTTTATCGGGAAAGTCATTCTGGATATTAAAAAACAACCGCCAGGCATACGCTGCCTTATATTGATCCTCGTATTCACTTTGAACATGCAATGTCCAAGTATAATAATTCTCCCGTCTGTCATGACCAGCTGCAGTATTCCATCCTGAGGTTGAATTAAATTCTTCAAAATTTGTATATTCACCTACAGTGGGGTTAGTTATTGTTTGATTATACGTTGTAGAACCTTCTATATTATCTACAAATTGAAATTGAGCTGGCGTTCCATAAGAATACAAGTCTGTAAATAAGGGATCGCTCAAAAAAACATCACATCCAATATACTTTAATGTTGATGGTAGTACAGCATATTTCAGATGATCCATCCAACCAAATGCCTGGCTTCCAATTGTGGTAACACCTTCAGGAATATGCAAACTGGTAAATCCATCACAATTCCAGAAAGCCCCATCTCCGATTTCTTCCAAGTCATAGCTCCAAGTGACCGTTTTCAATCCAGTGAAGCCCTTAAATGCCCCAGCCCTTAATTTCTTTAAATGTTGAGGAAATATGATATTCTCGATAACACCATGATTTACTTCATCGAAATAGAAAACATCATCAGACACAAGTTGCGCATAACTCCAGTCATATATCTTACATGAAGTATTACCTCTCATCCAGCTGCAAAAAGCCGTTATGTCTGTGGATGTCCAATCGCCTCCTTGAAATGTAATTTTTGTAGGATTTATGTTAGTTAATTCTATGTTTATGGGATACAAACCATCAGGTCGTGGATTCTCATAACCACAATAATAGGCAAATCCTCCTGATTCATTTAAATGAAGAATCACTTCGGTGCCAGTAACAGTCATCGTTATCTTGCCATATTCATAAACATCGCCATATACACAAATGAAGTTAATTAGCATAAGTGATGCGAAAATAATCTTTCTCAAATTCATAAAGTCGGTAATAATATAAAAAATGGGTTCTGGTATTACTTATAATGCTTTTCAGCATTATTCCAAGAGAGTAGAGCTTATTTTGTCGGTTGTGCCCGAGATATTTGACAGAATGACTTATATACCTATTATACCAAGTCTATTGTACTACTGCATCCTCCATTGGTTAGATGGTAGGAATGATATGAAATATTTACAACTGCAAATATATATATTTATTTCAAACAACAATACTTTAAGTGTTGAATTTTAGATTTATTTTGCAAATTAAACGATTTGCGAATACTCGCTCATGATTTCTCATTCCGCATTCCACAATACAAAAAGATCGGGTGCCACCGGCACCCGATCTTTTTAATTTCCCTCCCTAAGGGGGCTGCAGATGTGAATATTCTGAGACGGCGTCGAAGCAGGGGCACGGTTTGGTGGGATTGAGGTCATGATGGCCCACGATGACCGCACGGGGGTATTGGGCATGGAGGCGGGTGATGAGGGAGACGAGGGCGCGTTTCTGTGCTTCCGTGCGCGTGTCGGCATCTTCGCCATTGCTGTCAAGACCGCCCTCGTAGCATACGCCGATGGAGTGGCGGTTGTGGTTCACACAGTGGGCACCCACCTGTTCATCAGGTCGCCCCTTCTCGATGGATCCGTCGCGTCTCACCACGTAGTGGTAGCCGATGCCTTTCCATCCCTTGTCCTTGTGCCATTCATCGATCTTTTTCGCCGAACTGGTCTCATTCGGTCTCACTGCGGAGCAGTGGACGATGATCAGGGTGATCGTTCTCATTTATCCCATACAGCTCGTTGTTCCCAGGGCGGTGAGTACTGCTGAGAGCACGCTGATGATCGACTGGATCAGGAATCGGATGACTTTTGTCTTTTTCATACGTTTGTTGCTTTCCGTTTTACAAACTTACCGTTCCTCGCTCGCTTACCCGTTGTCAGGGTTATGGTCATCACCCGGGGTGCTGGTGCCTGACTGTGCATTGGGCGTGGGGTTGTCGTGCAACTCCTCGAAGATTACATCCTTCACGAGGCTGTTCGCCTTGACAAAGCGCTGTGACACCTTGTCATCGTCCTTGTTCACACCCACCACGATACGTTCGGTCTCCGGCTGGAACAGGACGCGGCGCGTAGTGATGGTCGAGGCGGTGCAGTCGTCGGGATCCGTTACGCCGAGGCTTGAGAATCCCACCTTGAAGATGCCGATGCCGTTCAGTCTCACCTTCTGTCCGAGTTCCAGGAAGTGCTTGATGGCGCAGCCCAGCTCATCGATGGCGGCCCTGATGTCTGAGCGCTTCAGTGAGGCCTGTGACTGGATGAAATCCGCGATCTTGTCGGTGTCGATGAACTTCTGGTCATACACCGGCTTGGCATAGTACTTACCGTAGCATTTTGCGTTGCTACTGTTCATGTTTTTGGTTTTGATAAATTTCTGACTCATAATCTTTTGGTTTTAAATAGTTAAATAATCTGTTTGGCAGCCGAGTGGGAGCTGATCTCTTGGGGCGCCCGTTGTCTCCCTCTTGCTTTCCATTGGCAAAGGTACAACATTCTTCCGGCGGGAATCGCGTTGTGTGAGGTTGTGCGACAAAAGGTGTGGGTTGCGGGTCGTTACGGACACTTATTCATCAGATAATCTTTGGTATTCTGCCAAAAAATGATTATCTTTGCAAAAGAGAACAATGAAAAAGACATGATGGAAAAGACTTTCAAAATCCGCAGCTATGGGCGCATGGAACTCGCCCAGCTCTACTGCCCCGATGTCCAGCCGCGGTCGGCGTGGAAGAAGCTGAAATCGTGGATCGACTACTATCCCCACCTCAACGAGACCCTTGCCTCGCTGGGGAAGACGGATGCCACACGCATGTTTTCGCCCCCGCAGGTGAGGGCGATAGTGGAGGCGCTGGGGGAGCCATAGGTATAGAAGCTATAGAAGCTATAGAAGCTATAGATGCTATAGATGCTATAGGGGCTATAGGGGCTATAGGGGCTATGGCTGCTCGCTCTCGTTCAGGCGCTGCTGCAGCGCCTGAATCTGTGCCTGCTGGCTGTAGTAGGCTTTCAGGGCGCGTTGTTTCAGGTCTTCGTAGGCGGCTTTCCAGCGGATGGCTTCCTGTTGGGCTGCTGTCAGCTGTTGCTGCAGCAGGGGCAGGGTGCGCTCCAGTTCGGCCAGGCGTTCGTCCTGCTGGCGGCGATAGTCGGTGCGAGCCTTGTGCATGCGCTCCTTGATGCCTCCCTCCTGGATGAAGGTCTGTTCCAGTCCTTGGAGGTATTTGTTCATCATCGCATCCACCTGGTAGCACAGGGTCAGGTGTTGAGCAGTTTGACCTCCATTTCCGTGGATGTCTTGCCATCCTCCGATCCTTCGACGATGTTCTGTTTGCCCGAGCGTGCCGCCTGAATCATCTGGTCAACGGTGCGGTCACCATATTTGGGCAGGAACCGTGTGCAGAACACGAAGGTCATCTGGAACAGCACCTCTGACTTCTGGTAGAACCACAGATCCTGCCATCTGGGTACGGTTCGGTAGATGCCGTGCATCTCCTTTTTCTTCTTTTCCGTCATATTGCTTTCTGTATCATTCACAGTATTCTTTGTTTTTCGTCTGCAAAGATACGGTTTAGAACAGAAAAAGAGTGGCCTTCGGCGAGAAATCCAACAAATTTTAACAAAATCTATCACTTTGTATATATAATAAAAGAAGTGTATTTGTCCCCGTAGGGGTCGATTCTCAATTTTCGCCGTAGGCGATCTCTGTTCCCCCGTTCCCTACGTGTTGTTCCCCCGTTATCTACGAGTTATTCCGCCGTTCCCTATGCCTCATTCCGCCGTCACTTAACCCCCTTAGATGACGGCGGAAAGGGGGATAGATGACGTTGGAAAGAGGGTGGGGAAGTCAGGAGCAGGTGGGTGGCGGGGTGGCGGGGGTGGCGTTATTTTTCAAACATTTATATAAAAAACTTTTTTTTCTCTCACGCGCGCGGGGATTTATAGAAAATGACGCCACCCCCGCCACCCCGCCACCCCAATCATTAGAAAGGACGGTCATCAGTATCGATGGCCTCCTCTTTTCTAATTCTCTGAATATCATCGTATTGCAGCTCGATCACCCTGTATTTTCTGTTTCCTTTAATATAAACTTTTTCAAACCTCAACTTCTTCATCATGCTCCCAACAACGGATGTAGACAGTGGTTTTTTGATCCCCCCATTGATCTTTTCCAGGATCTCGGCAGGTGAGAGGAGGACGCCCGTTTCGCCATCGTCAGGCACGCGGTAGTACTTCATGATGAGCTGTTCCTCGATGCAGTCGGCTTCGAACGCCTTGTTGCGGATGTTCTGTTTCTTGATCTCCTCCTGCGTGAACCAGTAGCGGTACTGGTCGGCCAGCAGATACATGCCCTGTCCGTAGAGACTGTTGTAGTCGATGTCGTAGGTACGCGGGTCGTCGATGCTCTCCACGAGGAAGGGGAGCCACCGTCGCGATCCGGTGGGGTCGGAGAGGAACGTCTCGTTGTTGCCCGTGCCGCAGAGCGAGGCGATATGCGGCAGGTTGACGAAGTTCCGCGCGTAGGCAGGTCGGTCGTTGACGGTGGGCAGGGTGACCATCGCCTTGAGCTGGTTGAGTTCCTTCTTCGACAGCACGTCGATCTCCTCCAGACAGATCAGCATGTTCCGTGCCAGTTGCAGTCGGTCGTCCTTGTTCAGTACCGTGTTGTCGGTCTTCACGTAGAAGTATTTCCGCAGCTTCGGTGGCAGCAGATGGGCGAAGAATGTGCTCTTGTACGTGCCCTGTTCACCGATGAGCACCAGTACCACGTTGTTCACCACGTTTCGTCCACCAGCAGAGGCGAGCATGCCCACGAACCATTTCTTGAAGTACTCGTTGAAACGTTTCTGTTCCTCGCGGCACAGAGCCTCGTAGCGCAGCTTGTCGGTCTGTGGATCAGCCTCGGTCGTCTTGACGTGCACATGACTGGTGAGTTCTCCGATGGTGTCGTCCACCAGGTTGTACGTGGAAAAGGCGTAGGCGAGGAACTCCTTGATGGGGTCGTAGAGTGGGGTGAAGTCCGACCGCAGGATATTCACCACATCCTGCAGTCGTCCCTCCCTTTTCGGACACACCAGTCGCCACAGCGCGTTCTCCTCACGGTCGGTCATCTCATGCCATTCCTTACCGAATTCCCCGTATTCTCCGAAGTTCTCGGGCATGTCACCATCCGTGCGCTCCAGCCATCTGCATTCATACTTTCCTGAAATGATGTTCAGGCGGGTTTGTAAACGTTCGCCCATGTCTGACTTAAAGTCATCGAGTGTCTTTCTGTGTGTTTTCGACTGGGCGTTCTCTCTTTTTACGTTTTGGTTTTTCTTCATTGTTGATAATATAATTGTTAGTTGATATTAAAATTGTTATAGTATAGGGTCGCCTACGGCGAGGATTGAAATGAATGAGAATTATACTTTCGCCTTCGGCGTTTTTCTTGGAAACAAATATGAATAATATGAATAATTTATTCCACGAATTTGAATAATAAATTTTTTAATGAAAATAATCATTTTAACTAAATGATATTGCATGTTTTATGACTCCAATGGCTGCAGAATCTATTATTATTTGTGGAATAAATTATTCATATTATTCAAATTTGTTTCCAGATAATTATGCCGCAGGCGAAAAGGTATTTTGTTTTCCAATTGTTTCTAATCCTTCTTTTCTGCTTGATGAAAGAAGCGGCGCTTGCTGTCCTCGGCGGCATGGTCGAGGTATTGTTCCAGTTCATCGAGCGGACAGGTATAGAGGTTGTCTATCCACTGGTGGAAGCAGCGTATCAGCTGGTGGAAATCCTGTTTCTTTCCGCTGGTACGGATGATATAGACTGTGGCAACGATGAGTCGGATGATATCGTTGGCTTCCTGCGGATGCAGCAGTTTCTGGAATCTCATACGACTTGTCTCGCGCCCTAACGTGACCCATGAGTGCCTTAACAGGAACCCATGAATGATCTCAACCAATTCTTTCAGAATGTGCGCATTCATATGCTGTTTCTTCTCATTTTTTTCATTCGGGCAAAGGTACGAAGAGTATGTGAGAAAAGCAGTGACAGCTATATACTGTCACTTTGGGGAATTTTAACAGTTGAAATTAGGGTTTTTTAAGATAAAGGGAGCCCACCCCAAAGAGCCCACCCCAAAG
>CACXMM010000016.1:0-15475 GCA_902768785.1 uncultured Prevotellaceae bacterium | reverse complement strand
AGCCCACCCCAAAGAGCCCACCCCAACCCCTCCCAAAAGGAGGGGCTTGCCATGCGGAGGGGCCTAAGGGGGCGGGCACGCGTGCCTATAGCTTCTATAGTTTCTATAGCTTCTATAGTTTCTATAGCTTCTATAGTTTCTATAGCTTCTATAGCATCTATAGCATCTATAGCATCTATAGCATCTATAGCTTCTATAGCTTCAACAGTAAAAGATGAGGATTATCAAAAATCGGGTGCCGTGGCACCCGATTTTTGATGTTCGCTCCCTAAGGGGCTGCAGATATGAACAGCTTGGTGATGGAAATGATTCCTACCTATGCCATCTTATATCACAATTTTATTTAAACTTTTGGCAAAGGTACTCGTTGGTGAGTTTTTTTGCGTACTTTTGCCCAACAATCTATTCCTTATGAAAGAAAAGACCAGTGATATGGGAAAGCAAATCAGGATTACAGCCATCCGTCAGACCGTCTATGCCGATCTGATGGAGAAATACGAGAACCCCATCGAGCACACGTGTGATGTCGTGGAAGGACAGCAATGGATCTCCCATGACGGGAAATGTCCTGAGGGGATGTGTCCCTCAGCCTGGGCCTCCATGCGCGCGTTCGTGGAGTCGCTGGCCCGAGGCGAGGGAAACTTCTACGATGGGTGGATGAAGAATCCCATGAGTGCCATGATCAGTTGCAATGACGGTTTCCGGCCCTTCAGCTTCTATATTGAGGTCATCGAGCCTCATTAGTCGTTTGTTGCCAATGACTATGAGAGGATTTCCTGTATGTGGTACAGTGGGCGGCTCTTCACCTCGGTGTATATCTGTCCGATGTAGGTGCCTACGATTCCCAGGGAGATCAGGATGAAGCCACCGACAAGCCATACAGAGAGCATCAGGGAAGCCCATCCCTTCACGACATGACCGGCGATCAGTGACCAGACGACATAGATGCCCATCAGGAAGGCGATGATGAGGAAGAGGATGCCGATGTTGTAAATGGCAAAGAGCGGTCGCACGGAGAAGGCCGTGATGCCGTTCATGGCCAGATGCATCATCTTGCCGAAGGTGTATTTCGACTTTCCTGCATAGCGCTCGGAGATCACATCATCGACAGTGGAGTGGTTCAGTCCGATCAGCGGAATCAGTCCGCGCAGGTAGAGATTATGCTCCTTATAGCTGGACAGCATGTCAAGGGCGCGGCGACTCATCAGGCGGAAGTCGGCATGGTTGTAGATACTCTCGACACCCATCGATGCCTGGATCTTGTAGAATCCCTGGGCGGTCATCTTCTTCATGAAGGAGTCGGCCTTTCGTGATACCTTGACGCCATAGACGACATCATTGCCTGCCTCGAATTCCTTCACCATCTTGGGGATACACTCGATATCATCCTGCAGGTCGGCATCGAGGGTGATGACGGCATCAGCCCACGCACGGGCAGTCATCATACCTGCCATGATGGCATTCTGGTGTCCCACATTACGTGACATATTGATGCCACGGACAAAATTATTCTCAGCATGCAGTTCGCGGATAATCTCCCACGTACGGTCACGGCTGCCGTCGTTGACGAACACCATCATAGAATCTTTACTGATAAGTCCTTCGGCTATCATTCTCTCGAAGAGGGCTGTCAGCTGCTCCACACTGTGGCGCAGCACTTCCTCTTCATTATAACATGGCGATACGGTTGCTAATCTGATCATTTCTCTACGATTTATATTTTACCCTATTACTTTTTCACTCTTTCCACAAACTCATTGTAGGTGATAAACTCATGACCCTTGGCCAGGAGCATCTTGACGAGACGGTCAAGACGGTCGCACATCTGCCGGCCGCTGTGGTTCTTGATGATGAACGGCATCTTGAACTCAGGATGCTCCTTCAGGTCGAAGAACTCCCACGGGTGGAAATAGGTTACGAAGTAGCCGTCTTTCTTGAGCACGCGGCGCACCATCCAGTGATAGAGTCCTTCGGGCAGGTTGTGGAGTGAGAGCCAGAACAGGGGGAAGCGGATGAGCGGTGTGACGGAGGCAGGAATCTGCATCACCCCGTCTTTCATGAACCAGGTGCGCGGCTCCGTCAGGTGCATGTAACGTCCTGGGATGAAGGCAGGGTTCAGCGATGAGTTGTAGCGGTAGCCCACGCGTTTGATCTCCGACTCGATCACAGGGAACATACGAGGCTGGCGATAGCCATAGACGGTGCGTCCGGTGACACGCTCCACGATCTCCTTCGAGCAGGCGAAGTCGGTCTCTTTAGGTTGCCAGTGGTCCACACCATGACAGGCCACCTCGTGCCCTTCGTCCATGATGCGCTGCATCACTTCGGGTGCCTGTTCAGCAAAGTTTCCCGTGCAGAAGAAAGTAGCCTTCACGCCATTCTGCTTCAGTACGTCAAGAATGCGGTTGGTGCCCACCTTCGACACTGCCATACCTTGTTCTAATGTAAAGTCAACACCGTGCTCGCGAGGCACGTCAAACTCTTCTGTATCAAAGCTTAATAGTATCATTTGTCTATATTTTAATTAATACAATATTCAAGCCATACATATATTTATAAGAGATATCATCCACGATCTTGTTGATCAGGCGCAAGCCCAGATGCTCGTAGCCTTCAGAACCGGTGTCGGGATCAGCCATCCTGCCCGCCAGGACCGGATTAAACGGCTGACCACCGTCCTTCAGGGCCACGCAGGTTTCTTCATCATCAGAATAGATGTGAACATCGAAGGAATGATGTATCACATGTCCTTTGGAATGCTGGGCGATGTTGGTCATGAGTTCCTCGCAGCAGAGTCTCATGTGGAAGATGTCACTCTCGCTGAGTTTTGACTCCTTGAGGAAATCACTGATCTTCATGAGCATCGTATTGACCTCATCCGACTGATAGCGCACGGAGCCGTCGAACGTACGACCGCCCTCCCGATAGGGTATCAGGGTGAGGGCAGAGACACGACAGGCCTGACGGCGACTGTACAGATAGGAGAAGAACAGCTGTCCCATGAGAAAAAGGAAGGCAGCCACAGGGAATCCCCACCATACCAGCGATGGACTATAGGCGGCAAAAAGCCAGGCGGCGAGAATGATCGCCGTCAGCTGACCTACTACACAGACGACACTGAGAAGGATGTACTCGAACACCTGATAGACAGCCACTAAGATCAGTGTGATGGCAAAGGGGAGCATCATCAGGGAGAAAATGCGCAGTACGTGATCCAGGGCCGCCATCTCCTGCGGATCCTCGACGCCAAACATCACACCTACGACTCCTGGGATGTACATCAGGACGATCATCACCACGACCAGCAGACTGACTGTTATCAGTGCCCTCCGCGTAAGTAAATCGAAGCCGCTCAAGTCGTGTTCGCCAAGCATCACACCGCCAATGGCGAACAGCGACTCCATCACACCGTTGATGAAGACCACCGATACCAGGAGCATCTGCAGACAGACAGACCAGAAGAAGAGACCATGCTCGCCAAGGGCATCGAAAACGATATTACTGATCAGGAGCACGGTGACAGCCATCAGGATGTTACTGATGGATACGGCGGCACCCTCTTTGACGTTCTCCGCAAAACACTGAATGCCTTTCCGCCCTGGCCATTTCAGACTGTAGGAGCAGGCTGGCTGACGAAGGTAAAGGGACAGTAACAGGATATTGACGGCGAATTGTGCCAGTGAGCCACAGGCGACACCCTTCATACCCCAGTCGAGGAAGCCGACAGCCAGTACATCGACGATGGCATTGACCAATACTCCTGCCATGACCGCCATCGTCACCCTGCGCGGATGACCGTCTGTGGCCACGAAGAGACAGAGGGCGTATGACAGCATCTCGAGCCAGGCCCCCAGCACATAAACCCTCAGATATTCCGTTGGTAATGCACGAAGGCTCTCTTCATCCGTGATGATATCCATGATGACAGGTATTCCTGCATACATCAGCATCGAGAAGGCAATACCCACGGTCAGGATTGACCAGACGGCAGTGGAAAAGAAATCCGACGCCCCTTCCAGGTTGTTACCCCCGATTTCGCGGGCAGCCAGGGCATTCGCTCCGAAGGCCATCAGGAGTCCCAGACAACTGATGAACGTGGTGACAGGCATCACCAGACTCAGTGCCGATACGGCTTCTTCGCCCACGAACTGAGCCACGACGATGGCATCAAAGGTACTGGCCAATTGCCCGGCAGCAGCTGTCAGGATCGAAGCAAACACAAAACGGTACAGTGCTTTCGAGATGATATATGAGTTGCGTTTATTCTCCATTGCGTTTCTTCCAATCTACTTCACGGTCAATCCGGATGGGAGGCAGTCCGTAATAACGTGCATACATCAGGGAACGGTTGTCGGTGGTCTTGGACTCGATGTCGGCACCGTAAATAATATGGAACTCAGTGATTGACCGCGGACCGAGATAACTGTCAAGGTCATATGGGATATGGTATGCCTTCACCACAAGACTGTCTGAATCGCGATGCTGCATGACGTAGGACAGACGCTCGTTGTATTGTTTGCGGTAGGACCCTTCAACGATAAAACAGCCAATCAACACGAAGAGACAGTATGCACATGATATACCGGCGATGGTCAGTACTGTCGTCCTGCGTCCTGGGGTGGACACCAGGGCATGCTTGAGCCAGGGAGCTATCTCCTTCAGGGCGGCGGCAGAACCCACGGTCAGGAACAGGGTTGAATGGAATCCCGTGCGCAGTTCAAATTCAGGCGCAAACATCATGGCACAGAGCACCAGCAGTCCGCCGGCTGTGAACAGGGTTATTTGTGGAGTGAGGAGGGTGGAGTGTGGAGTGAGGAGTGAGGAGGGTGGAGTGTGGAGGGTGGAGGGTGGAGTGTGGAGTGAGGAGTGTGGAGTGTGGAGGGTGGAGTGTGGAGTGTGCTTTCTCTTAAGGAACCAGATGATGATAGGGATAAACAGGAAGCTCTCCCAAATGAGGATGGGCAGGAAACCGCCTGTGAAATTGTCCCAGAACATCCTTACAGAGAACAGATCCTCTGCAGGCAACACATACTCTGGTGCATATTCGAGCATGATGTTTTCACGATGAATGGAACCAGGACATAACATCAGGATGCCACAACCTATTATTAGGAAGATGAAACCTACCACCATCCACTTTTCAAGCCGTTTCTGTTTCCAAAGGAAAAACAGGATCGAGGCCGTCAGGATCACGGTGACCATACTGCCTGCCTCCTCCGACCATCCTGCCAGCAGGCCCAACAGCGCCATCAGGAGCATAGGGGGATGTTTCCGTGTGACAAAGGGCAGCAGGAACAGACACTCCCAGAATCCTGACCACAGATAGACGCAAGCTCCCGTCATCCACAGCATCGTGCTAATATAGTCGATCACCCCAAAGAGCATGCACACCATCACCCAAAGGAACACACCCTTATGGCGGGCAGGAGAAATCGTGTCACCTACGGAGAGCCAGTAGAGGATCAACATCAACAGGACGAACACAACGGTGTTGGACAGGTCGAACCAGATCTTGCCAAGCCAGGCAAACAACTGGATAAAGATCATGGATGGTGTACGACCGCCCCATGTGAAATAATGCGACCACTGCGATACAAGAATGTCGTAGAACGAATGTATGCGTTCGCGCGGGCCGATGCCATCCATCAAGTTTCCCAGATCATTCCCGTTCCAGATGAAAGCGTAGGAGAAATCATCACCCACCATCGGTAATAGCAGGTTACGGATGAGAAACGGCACTGCGAATAATAGCAGTACCACCTGCCAGGGGGTACGCCTCCAATACTCCATCAACGCATGTGTAAATCTCGTCATAAAATGATTGCAATAGTAAATTATCTGCAAAGGTAAGCAATATTGCTAAAAAAGTCAAAAAAAGTGTCTCCTTTTTCTTTTATTATGTGTTGTTTTGCTACTTTTGCATATAAAACAACTACAGATGAATGTATATCCTTTAAATGCGACTCAAGAAGACATGCTGCGTGAGAGCAACATGGAGACAATGGAGAACGGATTCCAGGTAACGGCTTATTTTGAAGTTCCTTCTAATCGTTTAAGTGCAGACGAGATGGCTGCTGCCTGTCAGAAGTTTTTCGACACCAATCACTATGCTCATGTCCATCTGGTCAGACAGGAGGACGGGCAGTTGATGATCAGTGAAAGTACGGATATGCCCAACAACGTGTGGCGCTATCAAATGAAACATAGTGAGTGGGAAGCACGCCAAAGTGAATTCGCACGTCCCTTCAAACTGCTGGAGGAACCAGGTGTCAGACTGAACGTCATTCAGACTGAGCATCATACAATCTTGTGCATCTCGTACTGCCATATCTTCTTTGATGGCTTTTCCATGAAATTGGTTTGTTCTGATATCAGCAATATTATTAACGGCATTCCCATAGAGGATCAGGATGACATCGCTGCCGTATGGAACCGGGAGGAGATTGCCTCTTATGAGAGCGACACCTATCAGCGCGCCAAGCAAACAGTCTGCGAGAAGTTCAAAGGCCACAAATACACGGATATCTGCCGTCAGACTGATAATCCATGGGGGCAGACACTCTATGCCTGTTATCTGCTGGATTATGACCGTATGAAACACATCCGTCTGAATGCCGGTGCCCTGACGGAAGAGCAACAGCACACGATGATGACCACTATCTGCGTGGCTGCATACGCCATGGCTCTAGGACAGATGGCAGGAACAACGGATGTAGTCTTCATGACGACCAATCATGGACGTATGGACAAACGCTTGCGTGGCAACGTTCTGGGATGTTTCCTGAAGAGTCTGTCGTTACGCATCAACGTGAATTCCGAGCTGACCGTAGCAGAGCTGATCTCCCAGACGCGCACCGCACTCTTCGGCACGATGCGCACCCTCATCTACCCTTGGCTCCACCAGATGAAAGACCTTCAGGTTCCTCCCGAAGACCAGGTGGGCACAGAGATGAACGTCAGTGGAGCAGGCATTTATGAGTATGCCGACATTCACGGCATTGACTATCCTGTTTTTCATATTGAGATGCCGGAGAGCGAGGAGCATCTCTTCTTGGTGGTGCAGATACGTGAGGAGGGTCTGACCTTCAACGTTGAGGGCAGCGAGGCGCTCTATACACAGGAACAGCTCGACACGATGGCCCGTCTGTCAGCAGAATACACACTACGACTGATCGGTGACCAAAGAAAGAAACTGAAGGATATTCGAATCAAGGAATAAGGTGCCCCACAGAGCACCTTATTTTTTTTTACGCCGATCCTCACCATCGGTAATCACCTTTTTCCATCCGTAATACTGTGCGTACATCAGATTGTGACTGCCTTCAGGTCGTGGTTCCAAGTCACTGCCCCAGGCTAATACGTCGGTATTCCAAGATACACAGTTGTACAGCCACCAGTCGGGCAACTCATCGGCTATCGGCGGTAAGTCAATCTGATGCACCACCACCACATCCTGATCTTGATGGGCATTGATATAGTCGATGCGGCTCATCCACTGCTGGCGCACATCCCATTCGATATAAAAACAGATAGAGGTTGTCACTACCCACAGCACCAGACTGACGGTCACGAAGCCCTGTATCAGACGACGGTGACGCTGCCAGATAGCCACCTTTTCCTTCAACAGTTCGCGAAGGGCAGAGAGTGAGGCTGCTATCACGGCACAAGTGGGGAAGAATCCGGCACGGGCAGGAGCCACTGGCACAAATATCAGGATGATCATCACGGTCATGGAACCAGCAACCATAAGTGCCTGGAACTGGGTGGTCTTGTTCCACCGCTGTCCCTTGGGTAGCTGCCAGATATAATAGCCTATCAGTAGTAGCAACGGGATCTGTTTGCTGACAACGGGGTAGAAACACTCTCTAAAGTTGATGGAGTACATCAACGGTGTCCAGTACATATCCTCTGGCAGTCCTGGATTATACTCATACAGGCGCTGCAGTTCCAGACGGACGGTTTCGCCAGGAGCAAACACCAACATGGCAGAGCCGATGCAGAGGAACACAAAGCCTACCACCATCCATGTCTTAAGTTGCTTCTGTCGCCAGAACCAGATCAGGGCGAAGAAAACGACAAAGTCGAGAACGGCAGCACTGGTCTCAACAGCCCAACCGGCACAGAGACCTGCAAAAGCCATGAGGACACATGAGACGGCAGGTGACAGTTTGTGGCTGACTGTTCCTTCGGCTCCATACCAATAGGCATGAGCGTAGGGCAGCAGGAAGAGCAGACCAATGACGGCTGTCCAGAGGAACACGCAGCTGCCGCACATCCAGAGTACCGTGAGGAGCGGGTCGGGTATCAGGAACCATAGGGCGAACAGTATCCAGAACATATAGGTGCCGTTGAGCTCACTCAGTTTCTTTCCCGTGCCAACCTTGAAAAGCAGTAGTGCCAAAGCCGTGAATACCAGTGTGTTGAAGAAATTGAATAAACCTTTTCCTTCCCATGCGAAGAGTTGTGTAAGACCGATGCCAATGATGCGGCCACCCCATGTCATGTAGTGAGAATATTGTGAGCGGACGATATCGGTAAACGACGTGATTCGTTCGCGTGGACCTACTCCGTCGAGCAGGTTGCCCTTGTCGGCTCCATCCCACACGAACGCATAGGGAATATCGTCAGAAGCCATAGGCAGAAGGAGATTCCGTACAAAAAACAAGGCCATGAATATGGCCAGCATGAAATACCATCTCTTATAAATCGCTGTCATCATACGTGATTTTTGGGTGTAAAGGTAGTAAATAGTTCCGAAAAAGTACAAAAAAGCTAGTTTAATTTTGATGAATGGATATTATTTCTTAACTTTGCAGTAATAATGAATATCTACCAATGAACAAGATCAAGTGGTTATTTGCAGTGTTGGCTCTTGCTGTCGTGGCTGCAGGAGTATGGTATTATTCGCAGGATGACGATGATGACGATGAAGAAGAGGTGGGCAATTATGCCACCATGACCATCGCGCAGCGTGATTATATCGTCAGCCGTGACTTTACTGCCAAGATAGAGACCGAACAACCAGCCGAGATACGTCCTCAGGTTTCAGGGCGGATCGTGAAGATATGCGTGAACGAAGGTGCAAGGGTTAGGAAAGGCCAGACGCTCTTCGTGCTCGATCAGGTGCAGTATAGTGCTGCTGTAAGAAGTGCTGAGGCAAAGGTGAACAGTGCCAATGCCCAGCTGGCCACCGCACGTCAGAATGTGGAGGGTAGGGAAGCGCTGCACAACAGGAAGGTGATTGGTGACTTCGACATGAATAAGGCACGCAACGAACTGTCTGAGGCCAAGGCTGCTCTTGACGAGGCGAGGGCCGAGCTGGTATCTGCCCGTAACGATTTGTCGTACACCGTAGTAAAGAGTCCTTCGGATGGCGTGATTGGTATGATTGATTACCGTATCGGAGAGTTAGTGGATCCTTCCATGGAGACGCCACTGACCATCGTGTCGGATTTCCGTCGCATCCGGGCTTATACGGCCATATCAGAGAAAACGCTCTACGATCTGAGTCAGTATTATGGATGCTCGCCTGAGGAGTTACCTGGTAAGTTGCCAGAGGTAACGATTATTACTTACTGGGGTAAGGAACTGGATCAGAAAGGACATATTGACGCCATCAGCGGTCATGTGGATATGTCGACGGGATCTGTCTATATCAGGGCTTCGTTCGACAATCCTCATGGCATCTTCCATAATGGTAGCAATGCCGTGCTGAAAGTGCCGTATCATCTCAAGGATGCCATCGTCATCCCTCAGGAGGCCACCTTTGAGGTACAAGACAGATATTTTGTTTCGAAGGTGGTGAATGGGGTGACACGTACCACCGAGATTCAGGTATTTCCCTATAACGATGGTCAGAGCTATGCTGTTACTTCCGGTCTGAAGCCTGGTGATGTGATTGTTGCCGAAGGGGGAGGACTGGTAAGGGAAGGAACCAAGCTAAAGAGGAAGTAAGACCGTGAAGAATATTTTTTTTATAGATCGTCCCATCTTTTCGATAGCCCTCGCGGCTGTCATCCTGCTGTTGGGTCTGTTAGGCTACTACGGTCTGGCTGTTGAGCAGTTGCCCGATGTCGCTCCTCCCGTGGTCAATGTGAGTGCCGATTATACTGGTGCGAGTGCCGAGGCAGTGCAGAGAAGTGTGATCATACCGATTGAAGAGGCTGTGAATGGGGTCGATGGTATCGACGAGATCTATTCTTCATCTACCAGTAGCGGTAATGCGAATATCTCCATCACATTCAAGCCAGGCACCGATCCCGATATGGCCACTGTCTTGGTGAAGAACTGTCTGGACGAGGTTCAAGGCATCTTGCCACACGAAGTTGTTGAGACGGGTGTACAAGTGGGTAAGGAGAAACGAAGCTACCTGAGGATCTTGGCATTAGAGTGTACCGACGGACGATACGACAACGACTTTATCACTAATTTCTTCGATATCAACATCAGTCCGCGACTCCAGCGTATCAATGGTGTAGGAAACATCGAACTGCTGGGCAGTAAATATGCCATGCGCATTTGGCTTGACCCCATCAAGATGGCTACCTACAATCTGGAACCCAAGGATATTGAGGAGATTCTGGAGGCACAGAACATCGAGGCGGCTATCGGTACGCTTGGCGAAGACTCGAAGAATACCTTCCAATATACGATGGTGTACCGCGGTCGGTTGATAGATGCCGAGGAGTTTGGTAATATCGTACTGAGGTCGGAGTCTAAGGGAGACGATCTGCGACTGCGTGACGTAGCCCGCTGTGAAGTGGGACGGGAGAACTATGCTAACGACAGTTGGATCAACTCGCATCCGGGTGTTGTTGCCATCATCACACAGGCTAATGGCTCAAACGCACAAGAAGTGAATCACGAGATTGACAAGCTGATTGAGGAGGTAACCCCCAAGATGCCGCCAGGACTGGTGTTCCGATCACTGCTCAACACGAATGATTTTCTGGATGCTTCAATGAGCGAGGTCTATACCACGCTCTTCGAGGCCATCATACTGGTCATCCTCGTGGTACTGCTGTTCCTGCAGAATATCAGGGCCACACTGATTCCAGCCCTGGCGATCGTGGTGTCGCTGGTCGGAACCTTCGCCTTCATGTATGTGATAGGGTTTACCCTGAACCTTATTACGCTGTTTGCCTTGGTGCTGGTGATCGGTACGGTGGTGGATGATGCCATTGTGGTGGTAGAGGCCGTGCAGGGTCAGTTGGAGGCAGGGGTGCAGAACCCTCAGGAGGCTACGGTGAATGCCATGCGGAAAATCAGCAAATCAGTCATCATCACCACCATCGTGTTCATGTTTGTCTTCATCCCCATTTCGTTTGTAAGTGGTCTGATAGGTACATATTATCGACAGTTTGGATTGACCATGGCTGTGGCGGTGGCCATATCAACTATTAATGCCCTTACACTGTCACCAGCACTGTGCGTGCTCCTGATGGGAAACGAAGGCAACCACAAGAACCGCATATACAGGGCCTTTAACGCATCCTATCGTGCTGTGGCAGAGAAATACCAGAGTGCATTGTCTGTCTTTATGCATCATCAATTACTGGCGGTTGTGGTACCTGTGATTGTATTCATCTTGTTAGCGATTCTGTCGCGTGTCATACCCACCAGTTTGATTCCTGATGAGGACACCGGTATTGTCTTTGTAGATATCACCACACCGCCAGGCTCCACCCTTGAACAGACACAAAAGTCGATCATGCGGGCTGCCGCTAAAGTGGCCGATATCGATGAAATAGAGAACAGTGCATCGGTATCAGGATGGAATATCCTAGGTGGCGATGGTGCCAATACAGGTATGCTGATCTTGAAGCTGAAGCACTGGGATGAGCGTTCTGGCAGCGACCATGAGATCGATGCCGTGGTAGAAAAGGTAGAACAGAGAATGGACAGCATCAAGAGTGCCAATATGTTCACCTATGCCATGCCGACCGTTACGGGCTATGGCTTCAGTAACAGCATAGAATTGTATGTACAGGACTACAACAGTCTGTCTATCACGAAATTGAAGGAGGTGACTGACCGTTTTGTCGAAGCACTGAAAGCGTGCGATGAGATAGACGAGGCCTATAGTTCCTACGAGGTTAACTACCCGCAATACAACGTCAGTGTGAATGCTGCCATCTGCAAGCGCTACGGTGTGGAGCCTTCTGCTGTGCTGGGCGTTCTCAATGGCTACATCGGCAGTAACTATGCTACTCAGTTCAATGCCTTCGGACGTCTTTATCATGTAGTGATGCAGGCCGATCCTGAATTGCGTAATGACCAAGAAGATTTGAACAACATCTTTGTGATAACCGACGATTCCAATTTCATCCCAGTAACAGAATTGGTCTCGCTGAAGAAAATCAGTGGTGTCCAGTCACTCAACCGTTTCAATATGTATTCGGCCATCAATCTGGAAGTGACACCAGCCTTCGGTTATAGTACGGGCGATGCCATCAAGGCGATAGAGAAAGTGGCAAAAACTACGCTGCCGCGAGGCTACGGCTACGAATATACAGGAACAGCCTTGGAGGAAATCAAGACTACCAAGAACCGCACCTGGATTCTGCTGTTGGTTGTCGTATTTATCTACCTTGTATTGGCAGCTCTTTTCGAGAGTCTGTTTACTCCGCTGGCTGTCCTGCTGAGTGTACCCTTCGGTCTCTTTGGCAGTTACTTGTTCGCCTTGTTGTTCCAGGTTGAGAATAATATCTATATGCAGGTGGGAGTCATCATGCTGATAGGTCTTTTGGGTAAGACAGCCATCCTGCTCACTGAATATGCCTCTATGCGTCGGAAAGAAGGCATGGGGATCAAGGAAGCCGCCCTGCTTGCAGCTAAGGACCGTTTGCGTCCAGTTCTTATGACCGTTCTGACGCTTGTCATAGGTCTTCTGCCCATGGTGTTCTCTCAGGGTGCACTGGCCGTGGGCAGCATGTCGCTGTCGCTTTGTGTCATCGGTGGCATGATCGTAGGTACTGCCTCGATTCTGTTCTTCGTACCCTTGTTCTACATGGCATTCCAGTACCTCGATGAGAAGTATGCGGTGAAGCGCATCAAAAGGCTCAATGTGACTCCTGTGCTGTTATGCCTGATCACCTGTTCCCTGTTCTCTTCGTGCCGTACCTCTTCTACCTATCAGCGTGAGGCGATAGATACAGACAGTCTGCTGCGCCAGGAGTATGCCCAGACACTTACAGGCGGCGATATGAAAGGCTGGAGCGAGGTGTTTACAGACGCACATCTCGCAGACTTGATCAAAGAAGGACTGGCCCATAACAGCGACCTGAACATTGCGCGCCTTCATGTGGAAAGTGCCAAAGCCATGTTGCGCAATGCCAAAGGTGAACAGCTGCCATCGTTAGAGATAGGTGCTGAAGCAGGTACTTCGTATTTCAACAACTCAGATATCGATGAAGAGGAAACCACCTATACGATAGGGGCTACCGTGAGTTGGGAGGCTGACATCTTCGGTAAGCTGCGGAATGCCCGCAAGGCGGCTGCCGCCACCGTGGAGGAACAGCAGGCTTATGTCCAGGCTGTGTGTACAGAACTCATAGCCACCATTGCCACGGCCTATTATCAGTTGGCGATGCTGGATGCACAGATTGAGGACACGCGTCAGATCGTTGACAGCTGGGAGGAGAGCATACAGGCCCAGAAGGCCCTGATGGCTGTCGGACAGGCTACCAGTGATGATATAGACCAGTCGGAAAACAGCAAACTGGAGGCCGAGGCTACGCTTGCCGAACTGAACATGCAACTCCAGCAGGCGGAGAATGCGCTCTGTGCCGTGTTAGGCAGACCAGGCGGACATATAGAGCGTACCGATTTCAATACATTGTGCCAGTCTGTGCCAGAGACTGCTGGCTTCAGCATTCAGGCGCTGGCGAAGCGTCCAGACATACGCCAGGCAGAGGCTGCACTGAAGAGTGCTTTCTATACTACCAACGAGGCGCGTGCATCCCTATACCCATCACTCACACTGTCGGGTAGTGTGGGGTGGACGAACGATGTCGGTGAGGTGGTGGATCCTGCGGGTGTGCTGGCAAAGGCCTTGGCATCGCTCACGGCTCCCATTTTCAATCACGGCAGACTGAAGGCAGAACTGCAAAAGGCTCAGGCCGAACAGGAAGAGGTACGCATAACCTTTCGTCAGGCAATACTCGATGCGGGTAAGGAGGTGAATGATGCCTTGGCGGGTGGACAGTATGCCCGTAAGGCCATCGGACTGAACGAGCAGCAGGTGGAAAAGCTCACACGTGTGGTTGAGAATTCGAAGCTGCGGATGAAATACGATGAGGACTTCAACTACCTGCAAGTGCTGTTGGCACGACAGAGTCTGCTTGAAGCACGACTGTCCCTGCTTGATAACCGTTTCATGCTGTTGGAATCAACCATACAACTGTATAAGGCATTGGGAGGGGGCAATTAAAGGATCGGTTAGACGTTCCTCAGTAGTCCAAAGCCATGTGCTTAGGCTTTATTCTCTTACATTACTTCCAGATGATCGTGCTTAGCCATCCAAATGCTGAAAATTGCACCAACAAGAAGCATTACTGTCAAAGAAATAAATGATGTCTCTTGCGCAATGTCTATCAGAAGAAGTCGGCACAGGAGTTTATTAGAATGCTCGGCGAGAGCACGTCGGTACTCTGTCAGTCATTATTATAAAGCAGCTTCGTGTTGGTTTATTTATAGTAAACTATGAAATGGACGGTACTAGAAATGATAGAAGTAAGATATTACAGATTTTGAAAAAATGCGCAATGAAGAGTTCTATGACTTTTCAAGTGAGGAATGCTTGGCAAGTTACTATAGAGCCAAGGTGTTACTATCGGTGACCGTTGCATCATCGGTGCAGGTAGTGTGGTGGTGAAGGATATCCCTTCTGATTCAATGGCTGTAGGCAATCCTTGCCGGGTTATCCGCAAGCTATGAATATAAGAACTGTAAATTGAAATACAAAACAAGAACGACTACATCACCATACTCGGTAAGAATTATCGTAATATGGAACAGTTTAGAAAATAGAGAAGTATATGACAATACAAGAAGCGATAGAAGCCCGTCATAGTGTTAGGGCTTACAAAGATCAGCCATTGGCAGATGAAGTGGGTTGGAGGAAGAGATTGCCGTGGTCAATCAAAAAGGCAATCTTCATGTTCAGCTAATCCGCAATGAGCCGAAGGCATTCCAAGGAACGATGGCCAAATACGGCAAGTTTCGTAATGCCAACAACTACATAGTCATGGCAGGAAAGAAGGCTGCGAGTCAGCGAGAGGAGAGCAAAACTAGTTTAGACTCTCCCGAGCGTGAGCAGGCTCGAACGAAGTTCAAAGCCGAGGATCTTGATGAGCGTGTAGGCTACTACGGCGAGCATCTTGTCTTACTCGCCCAAACACTGGGCTTGAACACTTGCTGGGTAGGACTCAGCTACTCGAAAGTGCCAGGAACGTATGTCCTTGACGAAGGAGAA
>CACXMM010000015.1 GCA_902768785.1 uncultured Prevotellaceae bacterium | reverse complement strand
GCATGAAATCAGTGTTCAGGAAATCGTCAAATACTGTTGGGAACCAACTGTTTTTAAACATTACTGGTAACATAATCAATACCTCCTAATTATATTTTAGTTGAACGTATGTTGCTTGATTGCCTTCGCCTAAGCTCCAGCTCTCACTAAACGCTGGTGCAACAAACGTGCCGAATGACAAATTGGCTTCCGTTGGAGGACAAGATGGCATCGATTTTAAACTACGATAAACTTTACTGACAATTTTTTTAACTTGATTAAACATTAGTAATTCCTGATGCTGCCAATTGTGCAGTCTGTGACTAGAAGAACAATAGTATTGAAAATGATATTTTTCTCATAATCTCGGCATATGCTCATTTCAACTGTTTGCCATCAGAGAAAGCATTACCAACAGTCTTTCCCAACTGAATGTAAGTGTGGTGTACTGGGTCGAATGTGATAAGTTCCATTTTCTCCACATCAGGTTTGCCATCTTCTGCCAAGTACTTTTCATCACAGAGGATGTTGACGATTTCTGCGACGAGATAATAACCTGTCTCACTCTCGTCTATCTTCTGCTTCACCCGACATTCAAGCGTCATTGGGAACTCTTTGAAAACGGGAGCATTGACATTCGGAGCCTTTTCTACAGTCCAGCCAGCCTTCTCCATCTTGTCGGGTGTATTCCTACCGCTAACGATACCTACATAGTCAGAGGCTATCATGGTGTCAGCAGTGGCGAAAGTAACCGTAAATGCAGGATTTTCAGCAAGGTTGTCTGTTGTAGCATGAGAACCGAGTGAGATAATGATTTCGTGCATATCCCACTGACCTCCCCAAGCAGCGTTCATTGCATTGGGCTTACCGTTCTTATCATAAGTGCCGATAATCAGCACGGGTTGTGGAAGGATCCACGCTGTAGACTTAAAACTTTTCATATTGTATTTGTTATTAAAAGATAGACGATTATTGCGAGTTGAACAATAATGATGGCAGGTACGCCATACCTGAACTTCTTATGCTGGGTCTTATGATGCCAGACGCCCATTCCCAACCACGCTCCTATACTGCCACCCAATAGTGCCAGTAATAACAATGAGGCTTCCCTGATGCGCCATTTCGCCTTCCTGGCCTTCCATTTATCAAAACCATACATAAGGAATGTGACCACATTGATGGCAAGAAGGTACACAGGGGCCATATTTAATATGCTATGTTCTCCCATCTGTCAATTCAATTTCGTCATGTGATAGCCAATCCTGTTCAACTGCATAGAAGTTCCAAACAGGTAGAACTGATGCAGACAAGAAAGGTAAGCTTTGAAAGCCTCTTTGGTCCATTTCACAATTCTTATTAAAACTTTCGGCAAAGGTACTCAAAAGTGTGCTTATTTCCACAATTTTGCTCATAAATAGTAATAAGCTTATGAAAAAAAGCTGTTCCAAAAGATGATTTGAACTGTTAAAAATATCTTGATTAACTATCATGAACACGATCATGCCCTGGTCAATGTGGCCGTCGGTTGCAACAACAGCCATATTCTTGCCCCAGAACATGGGCAACACGTCACAAATGGAATGAGCGGCAAATCCGCAGATGGTCAGCAACCACAATACAATGATCTTTGTTTTCTTTTCCATAATTGCTTTCTTTACTATTATTTCTTTCCGTAAATGATTCCCACACCCGTCAGCATGCCTGGAAGCTGCATCCACTGTGGGATGGGTATCTCCTGATGTCTTTCATTTCTGTATTCCTTTGATAGTTGCATACGACGGTTTCTTCCTGAATACCTCCACATCGCTGAAGCCCGCCTGTTCCAGCATGTCTTTCAATTGTTCAGGCGAATAGACCGCCATCCCCTCAACGACATTCGTCCACATGGAATCACCTTCTATCACTTCCAGCATGATGGCAAACTGTCCGCCAGGCTTCAGCACACGTTTCACTTCCTGAAAACATTTCGGCAGATCAGGGCAGAAATAGACGGTCTCCACAGCTGTCACCACATCGAACATCTGTTTCTCCCATGGCAGACTGTCGGCTGAGCCCTGTTCCACGAAGACCTGACAGCCCAGCAGCTGCTTGTTCACGTTCCGCGCCTTGGCGACACTTTCCTCGGAGATATCTATGCCATAGACCTTACCGCCTGGACTTCTCTTGAGCAGACGCTTCAGCGTGGCACCACCGCCGCAGCCGATGTCGAGCATCGTCATTCCGTCGCGGAACGATACATGGTCAAGTCCCCAGTTGGTGAGTGGGGCGTGGCCGAAATTCATGAAGCGCAGCATGCAACGCCCAAGAAACCCTTCTGGACGTGCACACTGACTGAAAAAATCCTTGAAAAAATTCTTCATACCTTCAAATAATAATAGTTGATAACTTCCGGTTGCAAAGGTACGACGAATATAGACAACTGACAATACTCAAAAATCGGTAAATCGCTCTTGGGAAATCATTATTTCTTGTGACTCAAAGCAGAACTTTTGTACAAATAATCATTATTAATCATTGGCAATACTGAAAGAACTAACTATAACAGCTCCCCCACCCTACGCACCCTGCCGGACCATGACGTTTTCCCGTACTTAAAACCACATGACGAAACGGGAAAACGGGAAAACACCAAGTCTGACAGTCAAAATGTGATGTAGGCCCCAGTTCTGGATATGATTAGAACAATGATAGTTGTATAGTGTCCTCCTTACTTTACAATTACTATTTTACCATGATTGATATACACACCTTTCTGAGCAGGTTTGCCATTGAGACGGCTACCGTCAATGCTGTACCAAGCATCGCTGTCGAAGCGGACTTCGCCCGTATTGGTGTCCATCGTACCAATGGCCGTTGCGATGCCGTCAGCATTCACGAGACTTACCGACAATCTTGAAGGCAGAACCTCTTCGTCTGCTGCACGTCTATTTCGTGTAACCGAATTAACAGGAGCGGTGTATTTCAGGTAGGCACAGAACGAAGGAATGTCTGCACCTGATGCAGCCTTCACGAAATCGCCAGGATTGATGGTATGGCCGTCACCACTGTAAGGTCCTGCTGCGAAACCATATACCGAGCCTATCTCGTTCGTGTTGTTATATTCGTTCCAACAACAATACTCGTATGTTCCGATAAGGTTCCACTTGCCACCATCTACAACAGGGTCATTCACTTCAATGCTCGAAGGCTCGAAAGACGTTGCTGTACCTGTAAATGACAGTTCACCTGTCGCTGCAGGCATGAACAAATACGGCTTGTTGGCTTCAAGTGGAGTGACTGTATTCTCTGTCATCGTCACCGTCCAAGGACTTGTCGTCTTGTCGATTGCCGTAAAGGTGTAGTACGTACCCTCGCTGCCTGGGGCATAATCATTAAACGGCAGACAGACGGTTGAAGCTACTTTCTCAGTGAATGAACGCTTGTAAGTGAATTTGAAACTCTTAGCGGGGCTGCAACCGCTGCCGGAAATAGCCTCGACATTAAGACCTGAACCATCGCCCAGGAGGATGGTGACTTTCGGACTGGTGGCGCCCTCGTTCGGAGTAATAGTCAATGTGCCATTGATGGTGACTGTGGCACCTGTCGGCACGTAGTAGAAGGTGCCTGCGCCGTCGCCAGCCTTCAGCGTCGTGGTCTCGTTAGTGATGATGAAGGGTGCGTTGCTCTGAGAAGAGGCGGTTGCGGCTGCCGCATGGTCTGCATTCCCTCCTCATCCTGTATGACTTCACCAGGAGTGGTACCATGGGCGATGCCCCAATACTGCGATGGTACAACAGGCATGTTGGATTTCAGGAAATACTTGTTCATCACGTCCATCGTAGACGTTGACCCTCCACGGCGGGCAATACTTACTGATGCTCCCACCTTCATGCTCCAGTCAGTATGCAGATTTGAGTAGAAGAGACGGTCGAGCAGTGAAATCAGCGTGCCATTGGGTGAAGCGAAATAGACGGGTGAGCCAATGAGAATACCATCTGCCTCGCGCATCTTGTCGGAAATTTCGTTGACGATATCACCGAACTTGCAAATACCCGTCTTCCAACATCTGTTACAAGCTACGCAACCAGCTATCTGCAGATGTCCCACATGTATCCATTCTGTATCAATACCTTGTTCCTGTAGGATATGCTCAGCCTCACGCAGGGCTGAGGCAGTATTGCCTTTGGCTTTTGGACTGCCGTTGAGTATGATAACTTTCATCATGCCTTCGTTGCCTTTTATCGTATAGTTTATATTACCACGGGAAAGACTCAGGGTCATTGAGTACGTTTAAGTGTTTTTATTAGTTGGACATGGATATGACACTACGCGAACTCTTATTGTCGGTCGATGCAGTATAGTTTATCAGAACAGACTATTTTACGACATACTTTAAGTTTATTCCAAGGAAAATGCGTAACTTTGCATCGCCTTTGAAGGAGTCGCCGAGATTGTCTTGCCGCCCTCAACAGGCAAAACGGTTACAGACTACCCAAATTTATAATCACGATGATTGGTTATACAAAGATGGATTTAGGCATTTTCAAATGTCGCTTTGAGATTAGTGCTGGCAAGGAGGACTTTGAGTGGATATGAAAAAGATACTGTTTCTTCACGGCTTCTTTGCAAGTGGCCAATGTGTGCCGGCTCTGGCATTGCGCGAATCATTTGTGGGACGCGCAGAGGTGCTTACGCCCGACCTGCCGATGCATCCGAAGGAGGCTCTCCGCTTTGTCAGAGAGTTGATCGACCGTGAAAAGCCCGACCTGCTGATAGGCAATAGCTGTGGCTCGTTCTATGCACAGATGCTGGCTCCTGTTGTAGGCATTCCTGCCTTGCTGGGTAATCCGCACTTCCAGATGACTGAGTTTCTAAAACAACGCATAGGCGCTCATCAGTACAAGTCACCACGAAAGGATGGCAATCAGGATTTCATCATCGACGAAACATTGATTGATGAGTTTGCCGAGTTGGAGGCTATCCAATTCAGCTTTTGTAATCCCTGCTCCAAAGACCGCATCTGGGGCTTGTTCGGAGAGCAGGACACACTGGCACACTTCGAGCCGCTCTTCCTGAAGCACTACAGCAAGTCGTTCCATTTCCCAGGAGGTCACACACCAACGGCAGAGGAAGTCCGCACTTGGTATGTCCCGTTGGCCGAGAAACTGCTGGTACAATATCCTATTACTGAATAGACACCAACCCAACCACTGCCCTTGATGATTTACTGAAGGAGCTGACCATGCCTTTCCAAGTCCTGCAAAAATGAATGTAAGGAGTAATGCGAGGATGACAATTCGAGCAGGATGAGCGAAAAGTCATGCAAAGGGAGCTGGAGGGCTTCTTCTGCCGAATTAGCCGTCATTACCTCAAACCCTTCAGTCTCCAGGTTGTATTGCAGTATCTCACAGATATCCTGTTCGTCGTCAACAACAAGTATTTTCATAAGTCACATGTGCTCTTTGGGGTGCAAAGATAGCTATATTTCCGAAGAAAAAAGAAGGTCAGTTCCCATCAATATACTCAGATTTCTTCTGCTGAAGGCTGTCGATTTTGAAGGTATCGCCATCCTTGATCACAGTAAGAAGCACGGTATATTCATAGTTCGCATATTTGTTCTCAACCAGGACATGGCTTGCATCACAGGCCGTTATCTTGCGTGACTTCATCTCAGCCACGTCACCACCGCCCTCATAGAAGAACTTCCAAGTAGCCAGGCACTCACCCTCGCAGTCGAATTCGTATGAATCGGCCAGGAACTGCAGGAGCTTGGGCGTGATATACTTTTTCGGATAGTCATATTCAAGCAAATCATCCATGCTCCATCCCTGATAGAACTGCTCCACGAAGGCCTTCACTGCCTCCATATCCTTCTTTTTAGCTGGGTCTTCCACAGCACCGTTCAGACTGTCAGGAACTGCAACGGAATCTTCCAAGGCCAATGATTCCGAACGCTCTGTCTGAGTCTGTTTCTGCTGACCGTTGCATGAGGTCAGGCCTCCTTCCAGGAGCATCATGCTCAGCACAAATAAAAATACCTTTTTCATATCTCTCCACTAATCTGTTAATACTTACTTTTTATAACTCAGTTCAATGTCCAACCATGATGGCAGCGTCAAGAACAAGAGGCATCATTGGGCTTCCTTCTTCAAATAATCGGATAGCTCAATGGTTCCAGCATCGCTTTCAACATCCAAAGTCGGAACATACTCGACCATGCGTGTCTTGCCACTCGCCTTATCGACATAAAAATACACGAACGCACCTGTATAGCTACGGAATACCACCTTATACTCCGATTCAGTCTCCTCTCCCATCGTCACATACATGATGGAAGGATTCTCCTTCGCTATACTCCAGTCATATTCGCTATGGCAATAGTTGTTCACTCCCTCGTAGGCCATTTCGGCCGTTATCTTTGAGGGCTGATTCGTATCCGTCTTGCTTTGATGGCATGAGCAGAAAAGCAGGACGACAAATACGGATGAAAGAACGATCTGTTTCACTGTTGATTTGATTCTCTTCATCATTCTATTTCTTGTATGTCAATAATAATTTGCAAATATAGATAAAAATCTCAAATCACACGAATCATCAGGGTAAAAATATAATTTAAGGTACGTTTTATTCGCCATTTTTAATCACACATGTGCCATACTTTTAAAAAATCTTACTATATTTGCACCTGACAATCATCTGTAATTTATGAAGAAAACATTGACTATAGTTGCCTTGATGCTGGTGGCATCGGCAGCTGCATTTGCACAGAGTAAGGTGTATCTGACAAGGGAGATCAGTCCTGAGTCGCTGGTAAGAATCTACAAGGCTTTAGGTGTACCCGCTAAGGGGCGCGTGGCTGTGAAGATGAGTACTGGTGAGGGAAGCAATCCCAACTACCTGAAGCCGGAGCTCGTCAAAGACCTGGTGTATGAGGTCGATGGCACCATCGTGGAGTGCAATACCGCCTATGGCAACGGTCCTGCCGACAAGAAGGATGAGCGCAACACTTCGGAGAACCACTGGAAGGTGATTGAGCGCCACGGCTTCACGAAGTATTTCCCTGTGGATATCATGGATGAATACGATGAGATCCGCATTCCTGTGAAGGATCAGACGCACATCAAGTACGACATCGTGGGAGGTCACATAGCCAACTACGACTTCATGATTGCCCTCAACCACTTCAAAGGTCATCCCATGGGCGGCTACGGTGGTGCCCTGAAGAATCTCTCCATCGGCTGCGCCAGTCAGAACGGCAAGGCATATATCCACTCTGCCGGAAAGATGGAGAAGCTCGACATGGGCCAGCTCTGGACACCCAGGTTCATCGGCAATCAGGACGGGTTCCTCGAGAGCATGGCCGCTGCAGCACAGGCCGTCGTGAACTACTTCCAGAAGCAGGAGGGAATCATCTATATCAGTGTGATGAACAACATGTCGATAGACTGCGACTGCGTGGATCATCCTGCACCTGTGAAGCTCGAGGACTACGGCATCCTGGCATCGACCGACCCTGTGGCTCTCGACCAGGCGTGCATCGACATCATCGACCAGCAGAAGGTGACGGCCAAGAACGACCCCACCGACCTGCTCAACCGCATCGACAAGCAGCACGGCATCCACACCATTGAGCATGCCGCCCAGCTGGGACTCGGCAGTCGAGAGTACACGCTGATCAACATTGATAAATGATTGAACTTTCGGATGTTTATGGAGATCGCCTACGGCGAGAATTGAAAATTCTGCCCGCAAGGGCACTAAAACAACGAAAGAGTTAACAACCGAAACTTAAAAATGAAAAGGGAGGGGTGTGCACACCCCTCTCTTCATGACCGTGTACGTTCATTCTCAGAATGCGAGGGGTCCATGCCCCATGCATGAGGTCGTTCCCAGTGCGGTCAGTGCCGCCGTGAGGATGGATACGATGACCTGAATGATGGCCTTCCAAGTGTCTTTCTTCATGGTATTAGATTGTTTGGTTAGTTACTTGACCCCGTGGGGTCGTTTCTACTCTCGCTTACTCGCCGTCGCCGTTGGCAGGTGAGTCGTCGCCGCCGTTCGTTCCTGAGCCGTTTTCGCCGTTCGATCCATCGTCGCTGCCGTTAGGTGCTTCACCCGTCAGGGCATCCACGCTCACGAACTTTGCCTTCTTCAGGAACTGTCGGCTGGAGATGTTCATCTCGGCCTCCTGCTCAGGCAGGAATCGGATGTGGAGTGCCTGCAGGTTCTGCTGCACGTTGAACTCCTCCTTCGTGTCAGCGCCGCCCTTCTTGTTCTCGATGGTGGTGTAGAAGATGCCCAGTCCGTCGATCTTCACACGCTTCGACTCCAGCAGCATCTCCAGCAGACAGCTGCGGAACTTCTCCAGTACGCCGTAAACGACGTCAGGGGTGTAAATACTTCCGTGCTCGCTGATGTGCTGCGCCAGCTTGCGCGTGTTCACCGTCTCGATGGTCTTGCTGTGGGCGAACCACTTGCCGCAAATCTTCGACTGCTCATTCTTGTTCTGTCTCAGTACATAAAAAATTCTTGCCATACTCTCGTGTTTTTCAATGGTATTAAATTATGCTCGGCCAGCTGCATCGGGTGACCGAATCCCGCTTTCCTCAGATCTGATTTCCAATGCAAAGGTACTAAAAAAATCAGCGCAAAACAATACTTTCCCCCAATTATTTTCAATTATTTTGGGGGGCTTGCCGTCGATGGAATTCCTTATCGCGGTTTCATTATCCTTTGTTTAACAAATCCAACGCAATACGCTTCTCTTCCTCACTTAGATTTTCTATCATATGATTGACTTTTTCCATCAAATCACTAGAATTGGGACTACAAGTCACTTTAGATAGTAGTGCCTTACCGCTGTCTGTAAGAAAGTATCTTTGCTTTGGGCTTGTCGGTTTATCAGGAATAGTCATACCTACGAATTGTGCCTCTATCAGAGGGTTTACATATTTAGCTTTGAACTTCGTTGTGTTAGACCATTGATACATTTCTTTGAGCTCTACCATGGATTTGGGTTCTCGAAGTGCTATGAATAATTTTTCAACTTCATCCCAACTTAATCCTATCTTAGTCCCAACTTGCTCCCAGCTTAGTCCCGACCTAATCCCATCTTGATATTGTTCCCTCAGTTGATTTTTTATTTCATACTCCATTGAGTATATAATGGTCATAAACTGGCTCGTCGTTGATTTGAATTCCGGTTTCAAGTTATCTTTATACCCCACCAAGGCTTTGGTCTCATTACAGATACGTTTTAAACCGCTGCCTCGTTTCTCCATGTAATCTAGTTGAGCCATTACGTCTGCAAGAATAGGGTTTCTTCTGTCTGATGCGATTTCTTCTATAGATAGGTCTTGTACGGTCTGTCCACTATACATTCCACCTGGAGAGGTAATAGACAGCCTATCGTCAAATACATCCAAATGAACTTCGCCACCCATAACAGTGTAGTCACGATGGATGAAATGGTTAACCATCGCTTCTAATACGGCTCGTTCTGCATACTCTGGTTTATTCTTTCGCCCATCAGGCAGTTTCTCCCAACCTCTCTTGGTGTTTGATTTCACAAAGTTCATGGCTTCACGGAGCAGCATAAGGACATTGCCCGTAAACTCTGCATCATTGATGGCATCGCCCTTTTCCGTTCCATCCCATCGGGTACAATATAAGCGAGACTGCCATAAGGGACAATCATCGGCTAACAATGCACCCGCATTCGTTAGGTATCCTGCCCCTGTAACAAGTCCAAACGACAAGAGGTATTTCTTGTCCCATTCTTGTTTGATACGGTCTTTGAAAGTATTCGCCAATATCGTAAAGGAATAGTCCTCTGCTTTATATTCTGTGTGAAGGGAATCAAAAGTTTTGTTGGAGCCTTTCAGTACCAAACGTACCATCTGCTCTGCCGTAGCAGGAAGACTTTCATCACCGATGCGAACAAAGGCAATTCGCTGACCATCTCCAACGTAGTAATACGGAGTATAATGCCCTGCGTTGACTTTGAGTTGTAAAATATGTAGACCATCTATATCATAAGGAATCATTTCCACCTCTGGCAGAGGATCCATGTAATCTCGAATCTTACTACTGATAGCTTCGCAAACATGCTGCACATCATCAAGTCCTTTAACGATGCCATCATTATCTACGCCAAAGAAAAGAGAACCACTCAAGCCATTGGCGAAAGCGCTTACGCTCTTCAACCAACTCTTAGGTTTCTTCTCTTCAAGCATCACCTTGAAGTCGTATGCTGTACATTCTGCTATCAGAGTCTTTAATTCCATTCCTAGATAAATTCTCATTATTACCTTGCAAAGGTACTCATTTTTATCGATAATAAGGCATCACACGAGTAATTTATGCAAATTTTGCCTAAAACACATCCAACTGGAACCAAATCAAGTTAATATGCGGTTATCCATTTTTGAGTGCAGATACTTAATCAAATCGTAGCAAAACAACTGAACATAAAAGTGGAGCAAATGGGAAACTGAAATAATGAACTTCGGATGTTTGTGGGGGATCGCCTTCGGCGAGAACCAAAGGTCACTCAAAGCGAAGCGGAGAGAAAATTGAAAATCGCCGTAATATTTCAATCCCACCGATTTATTATTTTATTCTGAGAGATTGCTCCGTTCTCACCCAACTGCTCCCCCACCCTTTCGCGCCCTGCCGGAATCCTGCCGTTTTCCCGTTTTCCCGTTTCGTCAAGCGTTTTGCGGAAGAGAAGATTTATATAATATATATAATTACTTTAATATATAATTATTATTATATATTAAAGTAAGAGGAAAACGCCAAGAGAATCCAACATATCCAAAACCACATGACGAAACGGGAAAACGGGAAAACGGTTACTATGATACTGGAATCACAGGTAAAGTAGATTTCTATGTTGGGCATGGTAATACGACTTACTTGTGGGCCGAGGAAAAAAGAGGTGTTACTGTGTTACAAAATCATAAAACCCAACGAAAAAGTTGCACGATTCGACAACTTTTGTTATTTTTGCACCATGACACGTAAGATAAGAACATACGGCGGTTATTTCGAGTCGTTTATGGCAACTCTGACCGAGAAAGAGCAAGAGAAAGTTCAGTACGGACTTCTGCTGCTGAAAACGCAAGGGCGATTGCCAAAGAAGTTCGTAAAGCTCATACGCGAAGGTATCTATGAGTTGAGAACAGAATATGGCGGAAAAATCTACCGTGTTTTCTTTATCTTCGACGAAGGCAATATTGTGGTGCTATTCAATGGGTTCCAGAAAAAAGCTCAGAAGACACCGCAAGGAGAAATAGATAAAGCAATAAAAATAAAGGAGGCGTATTATGCAGACAAACAATCACAAAATCGTTGACTACGACGCTGTACTTGATGCAAAATTCGGTTCAGAAGGTACACCAGAGCGTGCTCGTGCTGAGGAGGCTGCCTACTCGTTCTATTCCGGGCAGATCCTTCAGGATGCCCGTAAGGAAGCCAAAATGACTCAGGCTGAATTAGCCAAGCGCACTCAGACTACCAAGTCGTATATTTCAAAAATCGAGAATGGTGTCATCACCCCCAGCGTTGGTGTGTTCTACCGCATCATTGCCGCCCTTGGTATGAGGGTAGAAGTGGTGAAGCCGATATATTAACAGGGTGTTGCACCCTTCCTAACAAAGCGTAGGTAAATGCCATAGTTTTCAGCTGATAGTTCATGGTAACAGTGGTAACAGAGGGACGGTTCTTTTTGTTACACGCTAATTTCCGAATCAAAGAACCGTCCCTGTGTTATCACAGAACTTTAAATACAAATGATTAGCAAAACATATTACAGATACATTTGGCTTCTCGACACGTTGTTGAACAGTTGTCCTCTGACGATTGACGAGATAAATATGCTGTGGGAGGATTGTCCACTTAGCAATGGACCTATACCGTTACGCACTTTCCATGAGCAGAGAAAGGGAATCAAGGAGATGTTCGGTGTGGAGATTGTATGCGACCGTTCACATGGTAATGTATATTATGTCAAGAACCCAGAGGTGTTGGACAAGCAGAAGGTAGCTAAGTGGCTGCTACACAAGTATAGCATCCCTCAGGATTTTGCGACATTCAATAGCATGAAGGACAGAATCCTATTGGAAGAGATTCCATTGGGAACATCTTTCCTTGATGACATCATCGAAGCCATGCAGAAGAATATGGAGTTGCGTATTGACTATCAGCGATATGAGGGAGAACAGGGCGAAGAACATTTGCAGACATTTCATATTCAGCCATACGCTTTGAAAGTCTTCAATCGACGTTGGTATCTATTGGGATTTATTAAAGAAAAAGATGGTTTGCGCACAATAGCCCTTGACCGCATTCTTGCGCTGAAAGTGCTTACGAAAAGTTTTACCTTGCCTGAAGACTTTGATGCTCGCAAGCACTTTTCTAATGTTGTTGGCATCTTTGTGAATAAGGATTTGCCTGTCACGAGAGTCAAAATCCGCGCCTACGGCATTCAGGCAGAATATCTCCGCTCTACTCCTCTCCACAAAAGCCAATCAGAAGGTAAGTCCAAGCATGGAGAATTTGCTGAGTTCACATATAGATTATGCGTTACACCTGAATTGGTAAGCCAGTTGCTGGCAATGGGAGACAAGGTTGAGGTGTTGGAGCCAGAGGAACTAAGGGAAGAAATGAAAGAGAAAATTGACAATATGTTGAACTTTTATTTATAATATGGAAAAAGAAAAACTTATAGATGCATTAAAGGAAGGTATTCCTGTTAATAAGAAAGGGTATTTTGATTCGTATAAAGAAAATATCTTTGGAGGACAAATGAGTGAACAAATTCAGGAGATGTTTGAAGAGGGTTCGGGTGGAGAACTACATTCAAAAGCTGAGGCTATTCATTCTTCATCTATGCTATCGTATAACTTTTTTCATTGGATAGATGAAAAACATCCTTTTATATGGGATGACACCAAATATACTCAAGTGTTTTTTGAGGTCAAGATGAAAACAATTAAAAACAGTCCTGCCCCAGCCAATATGGATGTCGTACTAATAGACGAAGATAAGAAGCGTATCTTATTTATTGAATCAAAATTTACTGAATATACGAAAACAACAAAGTTTGAACTAAGTAACAGTTATAAAAATAATAGTAATTGGTACGACAATAGTGTTAGATGGGATGAAATTGTGAAGTATATTCCTGAGAGGAAATATAAATACAAAGAAGGTATCAAACAACTAATTTCCCACCTTTTTGGAATTCATAGCCAATTTGTTGAACCATGCGATACTTTTAAAAAAGTTTGTATTAATTTTGAAACAGCAGAGTTGAAGTTTATCACCCTTATATTTGAACCGTCCAAGCGGTTCGAGGATGAGCATACTGCATATCAAAATTATAAAGAACTATTTGACCATTTTCGCTCTAAAATTATAAATTTAGACTTAAAAGTAGTTCCTGAATGGAAATCTTATGGCGATCTTTGGAAGATAATGGAAGAACAAATGCCTGAAGACTTAAAGGACTATATCTCGAAACGATATATGCAGTTTGCTAATAAATAACATTTTTGCCCTATCTTCTGCGGCGTTTTTGCACATCAACAGGCAAAAACGCCTTTTTTGTGCCTTTTCTTTCGTATAAAGATACATATATATGGAGGGCTATTCCTCTTAACTATATGTAATTTCAATAATCATGAGTAAGAACAAAGATCAGAAGCGCAAGGCTCTATTGGCTACACGAGCAAAGAATGAATCATTCCGTTTTCAGGTGGAATACATGAGAAAGCAAAAGAGTATCGAGATTATGGAGATGGAACAGAAATTGACCAATGAACTGGATGCCATCTGCCAAAAAGGTCTAACGGATGCCTTGCTCGACTTGGCAAAAATAGTAGAAGGAATACAGAAGGAACTGGGCTATGAGCAGGAAGCGGACAAGTGCTCCCTGAATGGTTCCCTCGTACCATTTATCCTCGGCATTACCGCAACTCAACCAAACAGCACCACCTATAATCCAGACATATTTACGGCACAGCAGCCTCTACAAGTGACTATCGCCTATGATAACGAAATTAGGAATCAAGCCATTAACTGGATAAAAGCAAATGGATACGAGATTTCTTCATACCTTGGTCAACCTCTACTCAAACTGAAGAATGTAAGAATAGTAATTCGTAGAGTGGTTAAATCATAAAAAATCCAGCAATTAATGAGACAATTCAAAAATACCAAGAAAATTACCGAACGCAACAACATTTCAGTAAACAATTATCTCAAAGAAGTAAATCGTTATCCTATGGCAACAGTAGATGAAGAGGAGACACTCGCACAAAGAATTAGACAAGGCGGTAAGGAGGCAGACAAGGCACGTCAAAGGCTTATAGAAGCAAATCTTCGCTTTGTTATCTCTGTAGCCAATCAGTATCATCAGTCCAATATGGACCTCTCTGACCTAATTTCTGAGGGAAACATCGGTCTTATCAAGGCAGCAGAGCTTTTTGATGACACACGGGGCTTCAAGTTCATATCGTATGCCGTATGGTGGATCCGTCAGTCCATCTCCTCTGCTATCTGTGAGAATGGCAGAGCCATCAGGTTACCTCTTAACCAGCAAGCACTCCTAAACAAGTATTTCATTCTGATGAATAAAACGATACAAAAGGACCAAAGGGAACCAACGCCAGCGGAGTTTGCTGAGTTTGCAGACATCAGTGAGTACAAGGCAAGTATGCTTATTGAGCAAAACTACATGACATTGTCTATGGATGCGCCACTCTCTGAAGATACAGATACCTCCGTCGGCGACCTTGTGCCTTCTCGTTATAGAACTGACGATTCATTAGACAAGGAATCTCTCCATCAGGATATAGCAGCTATACTCAACCATATTCTTACAGCCAAAGAAAGAGAAATAATATTACGTAGTTTCGGCATTGGTTGTAAGGAGGAAGGGCTTGAAGATATTGGCGTCTCACTCGGTTTATCCAGAGAACGTGTCCGTCAGATACGTGAAAAGGCTCTCAGGACAATTCGACGTTCCAATAAGATTGGAAGATTGGTACAATACATTTGATAATTTTTTCAATAAAAATATTGATTATGGTAAAGAAAGAAAGGAAATTGATAAAAAAGGAACTTGAGAGTTTTACTCTGGCCTCTGCATTTGAGATGATATATGAGAAATCTTGCGATAGTAAACTTTCACCAGAGTTCTACGATACATGCAATGACGCTATCAGTTTTGTTAGCAAGGAATTAAACATTACACCTTTTCAGTCGATTATGCTTGCTATACTTGCAAATAGCGATGAAGCTAAATCCCTATACGATATGTCAAGCTATACAAAATGTTCTCCAATCAGATTTCGAATACATAAAGAAGAACTTAATGATTTACATTATAGGCACTTCGTGCAATGGAGTATGGCAAGATATTCCTTAGAATACCGCATTCGTGATGAGTTTATGGAGGCTATCATAGATAATATTCCATATACACCCAAGAAATATGAAAACTACACGGCATACGATGTCTATACAAAAATTACCAAATGGATAGAGATGCTAAAACGCGATGAAAGGCTCTATGAAGACATAGTTAAAAACGTCAGACGACTCTTGGAGTCAACAAAACATCTGACATTTTCAAAAGACTTGCTGACCTCTGGACTGAACGACCTTGCCATGATGGTGATTCTACTCACAGTGATGGATAAGATAGAAAACAATTCTGATTATATTTCGTCTGCTGAGATTTTACGAATCCTCCCTGAAGAATCAGGCATCAAGTCTTTCATATTCGTTCTAAATGCCAATACTTGTATATTGATAAAAAAGGGGTGGATAGAGAACTACACCGTTAATGGCATGGTTGAACCAGACAAATTCTGTCTTACAGATAAGATATTAGAAACTACTCTTGTAGAACTTAAGGAACATATCGATATAAAGCACGAAACCATAAGTAACTCATTACTTATGCCAAATGTTATCGTAGAAAAGCGCATGTACTACAATGAACGTGAATTAGAAGAGATAGAACGCTTAACAAAACTACTATCAATAGATAGGTTCAAGGATATTCAGCTACGGCTTAAAGAAGCAAATATGCGTACTGGCTTCACTTGTCTCTTCTATGGTTCCCCTGGTACAGGAAAGACAGAAACTGTGCTACAACTGAGTCGTAAGACTGGACGACCAATCTTTCAAGTCAATATATCCGAAATGAAATCAAAGTGGGTTGGTGAGAGCGAGAAAAAGATACAGGGACTTTTCAGTAAGTACGAGGCAATGGTCAAAAAGTATGATATTTGTCCTATCCTACTTTTCAACGAGGCAGATGCCATTATAAACAAACGCTCAAACAATACCGATGCGGCTGTTGACAAGATGGAGAATGCCTGTCAGAATATTATTCTTCAGGCTATGGAAAATCTCTCTGGAATAATGATTGCCACAACCAACCTCACAAATAATTTGGATTCAGCATTCGAACGGCGTTTCCTTTATAAAATATGTTTTGATAAACCAACTGTGGCCACCAGAAAAAAAATTTGGAACGCCATGTTACCCTCCCTTAGTTGTGAAGAAGCGAGAAGTCTTGCAGAGAGCTATGATTTCAGTGGCGGTCAGATTGAGAATATTGCACGAAAACAGATTGTTGACAGTATTCTCTATGGACACAATCAAGATATTTCACACGTTAGGTCTTATTGTCAAAGTGAAAAGATCAGGAATTCTATTAATAAAAGAATTGGATTTGTTAATTAATAAAGTACAAGAATATACTTTACGTCACGTCAAGAGGATTTACTGCATACAAGCCGAGGCTTGTGCTGAGAGAAATCCATAATGACAAGCCTCCAAAGGCTACACTAACGGTAACAGTCAAAATCTGAGGAGAACTTTTGGTTTACTCGAAAGAAATGCTTACCTTTGCATACGAATTAAGATACAACAGAATAACTGTAATAAAAACATAATAAACGATTGTGGTTGCTTTTCATATACTGCATCAACTATTCGTATTATCAACTAAATAAAATAACTGAATGTGGTGTTCAATGTGTTGGTTCCTTATAGAGCCGACCAATGGTTCTGCACATAGTGCAGTAAAGGAAGAAAAACATTAACAACCAAAACATAGAGTATAGAATATAACGATGAGGAAAGGAATGACGGCCAGTGGGATGCTGGCACAGATCAAGAAGGATTTCTTCAAGGGCGTTAACCTCTCAGCTGCAAGCAAGCTGGAGGGTGACGCACGCAGGACTTTCAGGCTCCTGCAGGTAGAGCGGTTGCTGACAGAAAAGATGGGGAACGATCCCTTGGCCATGTGGCTGTCGGATATGTTCTGGACGGCAGATGAAGGCAGGCAACTGATGATGCCCCCCCACCCGCTGCTGTCGCCGCAGGAACAGCAAGGACTGACAGACAGGGAGATGGGGCACCTGCGCCTGATACTGGAGATTGCTGGTCTTTGTCACGACCTGAGTCTGCATTATTCGTTCGACCTGAAGAAGGCCTTCGGCGTCAAGGACCATCTATGGGTGATGAACAAGCAACTGGTGGAGTGGCTTACCACCACAGAATATGAACAGATAGCCATGCACACAACCTACATCCTGAAGAAACATGCCATCAACGTGTATGCGTTTGGACATTACCTGCCAGCACAAGACGAGCTGGCCGATCTCTACTCGCTGAAGTATCGGCAGCTGGTGGGAATACCTTACTCGACGACGATCCCCCCTCGCGAATACGTGAAGATCCTCCTCGACGAGATGCTGCGGATAGAGAGACACTGGTGGCGCGGACGAAAGTTGAAACTGAGGCCCGACCTGGTGATGCTGCACGACGAGCTGTTTGGTGCGATACCCTATCAGTTCAACAAAAGGGTGCTGAAGGCCGCTCAGGAGCTCTACGATTATATGGACACGCAACTATACGGTCAGCTGACGAAGAATGAGCACAATTACATGGGTACCTCGTGGGACGACCTGCCTAAGTCGGTGAAACGCAAGACGGCAGAGATTCTGGAGCGCTTTGCCAACAAGATTCGTGAGGTGCGCGACCAGTATCTGCCCCAAGGGTGGTTGGCTGATGACTCGTTGGCGTTCAGTTATCTGATGGAACATGGCCATCGTTGTGGACATGGTTGGTGGCGTGAGGAGGACGAAGCCCTATGATTATCAACGATCGTTCATATTATCGCTCTTCAGATGACTGGCTGAAGGCTCTGAAGGGCGATGAAATCTGGTTGTGCCAGTTGGATAAGCTCCAGAACTCAACGCCTGACGATGTCGGAACGCTCCGTACCATAGCCTATGAAAAGCTGGGAAGGGGGGTGACCTACGGCTTCTGGGATTCCTACAATCATCGGGTGGATCTTGTGGTCAGGGAGGTTTGGGATATAGCCGAGCTGTCGATGCCCAAGCTGAAGAACCAGACCATCGGAATGCTTTCGCTGGTGTGGTTGGAGCAGCATGTAGAGGCTGGCCTTGCGAAAGTGACGAGGAAGATTGTGGCCAAGGAGAAGACTGAGAAGCCAGTCAAGACAGTTGCGGCTCCTATCGCCCAGGAGACTTTTGCTGACAGGGTGAAAGCCATCATGCGTAAGGCAGCTATGAAGAACGGACAGCGGATAGAAACGAGTGCCAAAGGGCATGCCGGCTCGTACATCTTTCATATTGATGCGGAGGCGTTTTGCAAGGCGATGGACGACATGGTGAACCTGTACGAGCAGAAGCTGAAGGAGTTTCTGGGCGGCTCGATGAACTGTGTGCAAGTGAAGAGGGTGTGCTTCTTCATCGGACATGTCATCAGAATGCACCTCATCAACGATACGAACCTGCAGATGGCAGACATCGTCTTTGCCTTTCAGGGGTATTACGACAATGCCCAGACTGTGAAGGCGAGGCTCAGCGACAAGAAGACCACCATCGACCAGAACGTGTTTCTGGGCACCTTCGAGGGCCTTTTGAAGAAACATACGAATTAGATTACCGTAAGTTACTTTCGAGTTATTTAGAGTTATCCAGGAAAGCTTTGATTATCAGCTGATTAGCGATACAAAGTTTTTCTGGATAACTTTGTTTTCACCTTTAGTTTTTTAGAATATTTGCACCAGAGATTTCCACTCGGGATTTCTCATGAATCATTAAACAAATTTCTAAAAAATGAAAGAAGAAAAAATTTTGAAAGAAGTCCTTCCTGCACAGCAAGAAGGCATCGAACTCCAGAAACAGGAGGAGCAGGTAAGTGAGAATTCGGAGGTCAGTCAGATGTTGCGGTATCTGGCTCCCTGGGTAGAGAAAACGAACGGTGAGGAGTCGATGGGCTCATGGGAGACCACGATGGCCACCCAGATGATGGTGAAGCTGCTTTACCTCTGGCTCACTGAGCAGAGTCGTAAGAAGGTGGCGAAGATGCTGAAGTGTTATCACCCACTGGATCGTGCGGCCATGGCGTATGCGCTGCTGGTGTATATGATGACTGGTAAGCAGATGACGTTCAGGAGTGCGATGGCGCAACATCATTTCAAGACGATCAGCAAGATGCTGAAGGAGGATATGCCGGAACTGATGTTTGCTGATCACATGAAATACATGATGAGCAAATACGGACCCAACGAAGCAAGAGATAAGCAATAAACAGTAATAACCGAGTCGGAGGATGAGCGAGGAAATGTGTACGTACGAATGAGCTCAACTAAAACTTCGCTTTCCGATGCTCATAATTCGACAAATTATGCGAAAGAACATTTGGATTTTGAATGCCCTGGAACAGATGACGAAGCTCATCGCGGGCAAGAGAGTGGAAGGTGTCCTCTATATTGATGAGGAGACAGGTCGTTTAACCTTTAAGGCATACAACCGTCAGCCGCGTAACCGTCACGAACGAGTGGTGTGCCAGTTGGAGAATGGCTGGCTGAAGGAGTCGCCGCAGCGCTACAAGTTCTTCAGCAGCGTGAAGAAGGCACTGGGCCGCCGCATGGTGGACGTGGTGATGCATCGCGAGCTGAAGTCTTCGATGGAAGTGTTGGAAGTGGAAGAAATATTAGACAGAGTTTAACCTGAGTGCGTATGTTTAGTTATCAGAAAAGTTTTGCATATCCTACGTTGCCCGTTGACGAAGCGCAGTTCTATGCGCTCGTCAGGGCCACGCAGTGGGCGGAGAACATCGACAAGTTCCGCGAAACAGGAGATCAGACACTGAAGCGAAAGCTGCCTGCATTCATCTTCCAGGCCACGTTCGACGAGACACTCTCGAAGACCGGCAAAAAGGGACGATGGCGCAAGCAGGCGGCTACAAGGCTGACAGGTTTGGTGGTGATGGACATAGACCACATGGAGAGTGAAGAGCTAAGGGCGAAGAGAGAAGAATTTGCTGCCGCCGACTTTGCACAGAAGGCACAGCAGCTGGGCATTTTCCTCATCTATATCACACCCTCTGGACGTGGCCTGAAGATTGTGTTCAAGGCACGTACTGAATGGGGTAATCTCATCGACAACCAGCATGCCATGGCCCGTGTGCTTGGCTTGACGGTTGACGAAAGTTGCAAGGATGCAAGCCGCATGAGCTTCATCTGCAAGGAATCGGATATATTATACATGGATAAAGAACTGTTTACGTATGAGAACAAAGAATTTGCTGAGAAATACGATGCTGAGTATAGGGCTGGCCATAGTGGTGACACTAAGTCTGTTGTTGTGGCCGATCAGGGTGTTCAACAAGGGTCTGGGCATGTCGGCCAGATGGATGCTGGCGCAGTGGAGGGCGTAGCCAATGGTCAATCGTCAATGGTCAATGTAAAATGGAGAAGCTATGATGTTCAGCATATCATTGATTGCCGTTTCGCTGGCAAGTTGCCATGTGCGGCAGACAGCAACAGACATAACGAGAGTCTCAAACTCGCCAGCGATCTGCTTGTGCTCTTCGATGGTGATAAGCAGAAGACCCTGCAGGTGCTCAAGGCGCAGAAGTGGGTGCAGGAGATCATCAGCGAGCGCAACGAGAACGTGGAGCAGACCGTGGCCTCAGCCGCTGAACGCATGGCTGAGAGGGAGAAGAAATACCTCTCCCAGCAACCGAGTAAGGCCATGCAGGAGGCTATCAAGGAGGCATGCGGGAAGACGTGGAACGAGATTACGCAAGGCTCGCAAGCGTCGGCGGCGGTGACGGACAGCGACATCGAGCGCTGGCTATGGGAGTGGGGCGCTCAGATAGAGAGTCTGTTTGAGGACTTCCCACTGCTGCGTGACATCTGCAAAGGACTGAAGAGGAATCAGTATCCTGCAGCGCTGTTCGTGGCTGGCGGCCTGCTGATGACACTCATGACACGCTGCACGTACAGGTTCTATCATCGTCCTGAGGAGTTGCGTCGTCTGAACAACTCGACGCTGATTATCGGCGATCCAGCAAGTGGGAAGTCGTTTGCCACGCGATTGTTCAAGCTGTTGGCAGCTCCTATGGTGGCAGCGGATAAAGCGGGCATCGCAGCCATCAACCGCTACAAGGAGGAGATGAAGACCAAGGGCGCGAACAAAGAGAAGCCGCAGAAGCCCAAGGCACTGTTCCGCGTGCATCCGGCACGAACCTCCAATGCGCAGTTCATTCAGGATATGGTGAACGCCATGGAGGTGGTGGATGGTGAGGAGATGCAGCTGCACATGCTCACGTTTGACACGGAGTTGGATAATACGCTGTCTGTTCAGAAGGGTGGTTCATGGATTGACAAGCAGAGCCTCGAACTGAAGGCTTTCCACAATGAAGAGGATGGTCAGGCATACTCTAATCTCGACTCTGTGGTTCAGAATTTCTTCGTCACTTGGAACTATATCTATACGGGCACACCCATTGCACTGAAGAAGAAGGTGAATGAACAGAACTTCGGTTCTGGACTGGCAACGCGCCTGACGTGTATCCCCTTGCCCAGCACCAACTTCGAGATGATGGAGCGTGAACGCAGGGTGGATTTCGAGAGTGACGGTCGTATGAAGGAATGGGCTTTCAAACTGGATCGCATGAAGGGTGAGCTGCCGTTGCAGAAGATTGTCGATGAACTCTACGACTGGACAGCCCGTCGTATGGCCGATGCCAAAGAGAACGATTCCAAGGCCGACGAAATGCTCTTGAAGCGCTGCGCCTATCATGGACTGAATTTTGCAGCACCATTCATCGTGATGCGCCACTGGGACAGCATCCATCAGGAGGGTAACTACTGGTGTGGTGAGTTCGAGACTGACGATGTAGATTGGCGAATCGCAGAGCTTCTGGTGAACATCCAATATGCTTGCCAGCGTCATTACTTCGGAGCCATGGCTGAGAAGTACTTCGATGACCAGAGGCGCGACATATCGGCAAACGCCCGTCGTAAGCAAAAGACCATCGAGGCCTTCAATTGTCTGCCTGACGAGTTCACAGCCGAAGATATCATGCGCTGCTTCAAACTCGAAGGTGAATCGTCGGCACGAGGTCGTGCACGCACATTACTGGCAGACCATGTGGCCGTGAAGACTGGAGAATTCAAGGAAAATGGCAAGGTGAAAACCTTGTATCGCAAGACAGGAACGGTGATGCTTTAACAGCAAGGGTTCAGGGGAGGCATCCCCTCCCCTGCCCTGCCGTTTTCCCGTTTTCCCGTTTCGTCAAGCGTTATCTAGAACTTGAAGTTAAAAAACGTCTATTATAGTATGGATTTCTCTGATTTTATTTGTATCTTTGCCGTGCTATACCAGAGTTATGCTTGTTTTCTAATCGCAGCACTAAGACAAGTATGAAATCTGACATGGCAAGATCCATGACAACCCTTGTTGCTCAGGGGAGTTAAACCACAAATAACAATAGTGTTGCGGAATAAAGGTGTATGAAAAGAATTGCTTTATCAATGATCGCAGTACTCGTCCTGTTTTCCACAGTAAACTGCAAGGATGGTGCAAAGGGTACAAAAAGTGAAAATGCTGTAAATGTTGCAAATGTCGCAAACGTTGCAAATACCACCGCTGAGCAAGTTCAAGACTCAATGGTACTTGGCAAACTCTATTATGTCAATCTCAAAGAGGGAGAGCAGCCCGTCATGACTGGCCTGAGCCTGTTCGGCAACCGTTGCGGTAGCGAAGATTTCAACCACAAGCCCTGCGCCGCCGAAGGTATCCGTTCTGTTTTTGAATTGAACGAATGGGTAGAGTTTTATCCAGAAGCAAGCGCAAAGACTGGCATCAAAGTGATGGTTTTCAAGCATAATGCCGACCAAGGTGTTTACCAGAAAAACGCCTTGAACAGCGAAACCACTGGTTTTGTTCAAGAATGCGAACTGAAGAAAGATCCCGAGGCTGAAGAAAACGATCAATGGGGCTCCTTCTACCTTCATCCCGATGAGGTTGAGCCAGGCTTCTACGACTTTGTTTTCCTCTTCAACAACAAGGTCTTTGCCACCATGCTGACAAAATTCTACAAATCCAACGAGCTAATCGAAAAGCCTGATTCGGAGTTGGAGAAACTCATGAATGAATGAGGAACATTCTTACTTTTCTCCTGCTCTGTCTCCTGACAACAGGAGCGCAAGCACAACTGAAGCCTCGTGTGGTCATCCTTACAGATATCGGGCGACCAGACCTCGAACCAGACGATACCGAGTCGCTGGTGCATCTTCTATGCTATGCCGACCAGCTGGAGATTGAGGGTATCATCACTTCAACGGGGTGGAACTGTGACCCCTATCCTACAGAGAGTGCCGCCTACCGCGATTCGGTGGTGGAGGCATACGCCACGGATGTATATAACCTCATGAGGCGATCTGACCAAAAAGCATTTGTCAGCAAAGACAAGGAAAATGGCAGACAGAAGATCGGCTATTGGCCCAGTGCGGAATACATTCGTAGTCGTTGCGTGATGGGTAGTCAGCGGGCAGGTATCAAGGTGATTGGCCATGACAATGACAGCGAGGGAAGCGAACTGATTATCCGTCTGGCAGACGAAAAAGATGAACGTCCCATCTGGGTGTGTGCCTGGGGCGGTGCCAACACATTGGCGCAAGCCATTTGGAAAGTAAAACAGACACGTACGTCTGAACAGCTGAAGGCTTTCCTGCACAAGCTCCGTCTTTACACCATTACAGACCAGGACATGGTGTATGCTATGCGGATGAACCTTGCCTACAGCTCTCATCAATGGATGCGTCGTGAATTTGCCAATGACCTTCTGTTTGTGTGGGACGAAGGCACTTGGCAGTTGCAATGCAGTCTTGGACAGGAACACTGGCAGCAAATCAAGAAACACATTCAAGGACATGCTGCCATGGGCAAGCAGTATCCTGATTACAAATATGGTGTAGAGGGTGATACCCCTTCGTTCCTCAACGTGATTCCTAATGGTCTTCACAACCCAGAAGAGCCGAAGCAAGTAGGTTGGGGTGGTTATCACACATGGGAACTCACGAAAGACTCAACGACGTATGCATGGACCAGTTGGCAGGAGCCTGTGAAGAGTATCTCTGAAACATATTACCGTCAGTTCTACCCCACCCAACTTAACGACTTCATCGCCCGCATCGAATGGGCTGAGACGGGAAGAGGCAATCATAATCCAGTAGCCATTGTTAACGGTCGGAAAGGTACTGACGCTATTATCATCAAGGCAAAAGCCGGTCAGACCATCACCCTCAATGCCTCTGCATCATTCGACCCTGATGGCGATGCACTCACTTTCAAATGGTGGCAGCAGAATGGCATCGGACAGAGTAAGGTGGAAATCAGCGATGCTACATCCTCTACTGTCAAAGTACAATTACCTGCAGCCATTGTCAACGACGAGATTCACATCATTTGCGAAGTACACGACGACAGCCAGTACGCCTTGCCTGCCTATCGCAGAATCATTATAAAACAAGTGGTAAAATAAGTAAGATATCATTCCATCATTCACAAAATAGATTATGAACTACAGGAAAATGCTTCTCATGACCGGCTGTGCTGTTATTGCAGCAGCAGTCCAGGCACAAGTGACGATTGATATTGATGCACAGCAACGCGGACCCAAGGTGAGTCCCATGCTCTATGGCATCTTCTATGAAGACATCAACCACGCTGCCGACGGCGGTATCTATGCCGAACTGATACGCAACCGCTCATTTGAGGACGGTCCTCGTTATGGCGCGCCTGCCGATATGCAGGGGTGGTCAACCTATGCAGCAGTTCCCTCGCAACTCACAGCAAAGCTGATACAACCTTCGAAGAAGACACCGCTGCTGAACGCTGTGCAGCACAACGCCCTGGAACTCGACATCAAGGCCTCGCCATCAGTACCCGTTTGTCTGGTGAACGAGGGCTACTGGGGCATCAATTCCGTACAAGGGCGCAAATACCGTCTGACATTCTGGGCAAAGACCCCCAAATACCAGGGCAGCGTGAAGGCCACGCTGTGCTCGAAAGATGGCTCACAAATCTACGCAGAGGCTGTCATCAACGGTTTCGGCACAGGCAAGACGAAGGGCTGGAAGAAATACGAGGCAACGCTCACAGCCAACGACAACGATCCGCAGGCACAGTTCGCCTTGGTGTTCGATGGTGTAGGACAGGTGCAACTCGACATGGTGAGCCTCTTCCCACCCACCTTCAAGAATCGAGAGAACGGTATGCGTCCAGACCTCGCCAATATGCTGTGGCAACTGCATTCGAAGTTCATGCGCTTCCCTGGCGGCTGCTTTGTAGAGGGTCAGGAGAGTCCTGACAACGCCTTCCGCTGGGAGCGTACCATCGGCCCGATTGAGGAGCGCGAGGGCCACTGGAACGTGAACTGGGGCTATCGCACCACCGACGGACTGGGCTATCATGAATACCTGCAGCTGGCAGAAGACCTGGGAGCCAAACCGCTTTATGTGGTGAATGTGGGCATATGGCACGGTGGCATGACGCCCTACGACAGCATCCAGCCATGGATTGACGAGTGCTTGAATGCCCTGGAATATGCCAACGGCCCTGTCACATCGAAGTATGGTGCCATGCGAGCCAGTAACGGACACCCTGAACCTTTCGGAATAGAATACCTGGAAGTGGGAAACGAAAACAACCAGCCAGATCCTCATCAGCAGAGCGACCACTACTACGAGCGCTACGATCAGTTCTACAAGGCCATCCGCGCCAAGTATCCTGAAATGAAGATTATCGGTAACGTGGTGGCGTGGGGCGACGACAACCCCAAGTGGAACAGTCAGCTGCCCGTTGACCTGCTTGACGAGCACTACTACCGCTCGCCTGATTGGTTTGCCGCCGCCTTCCACAAGTATGACACCTACGACCGCCAAGGTCCGAAGGTCTATGTGGGTGAATATGCCGTGACCAATGGCTACGGCAACCTGGGCAACATGAATGCCGCACTGGGTGAGGCCGTCTATATGATGGGCATGGAGAACAACGCCGATGTGGTGGAACTGGCCTCCTATGCCCCCATCTTCGTCAATGAGAATGATGCCCGCTGGCGTCCTGACATGATACGTTTCAGCAGCAGTCGCGTGATGGGCACCCCCAGCTACTACGTGCAACAGCTCATGCCGCAGCATCTGGGCACGCAGGTGGTGAAAGTGGTGCAGGACGACCCCTATAAGGACAAAGTTCGCAAGCCGCTGACGCCGAAGCAGAACCGTGTGGGATTCGGAACATGGAACACACGCGCCACGTTTGAGACTGATAAGGAGGTGGATTTCGTGCATGGCGACTGGCAGAAAGAAGGCAACAACGTACGGCAGACAGGTCGTCAGGAGGCCACGCTCTGCATCGAGAAGCACATCATCGACAGCGACCACTACACCTGTAAGTTCCGCGCCCGCAAGGACGAGGGTGCCGAAGGTTTCATCATCGTCTTCAACTATGTGGATGAAAAGAACTACTGCTGGGTGAATTTTGGTGGATGGACGAATACGCAGCATGCCATTGAGCAGATCAGCAATGGTGGGAAGTTGCTTGCCGACAGCAAACGGGGACGTGTGGAGCCTGGGCGTTGGTATGATGTCACCCTACAGGTGGCTGGCGACAGCGTGAAGGCGTGGCTCGACAACGAACTGGTATTCAATACCGTGCTGAAGCATGATGTCACCAAGGGAATCTTCTCATCAGCCACCATCGACGACACCACCGATGAACTCATCGTGAAGGTAGCCAACACCAGCGATGCAGCCACTACTGCCCGTCTGAACCTAAAACATTTCACACCCAACTGTGCCCGTGTGGTACGTCTGGCTGCGAACGACGGCATGGAAGAGAACACGCTCCAAGCGCCCACCACTATTCATCCTGTAGAGCAGCTGCTCTCGCCAAAGGATGGTAGCGTACTCCTTGACGTGCCCCCTTACTCGCTGAACATCGTCAGAATAAAGGAAGACAAGTAACTCTATAACAAATCCTACCTTAGCAGTACACATGACAGTAACTGTTAATCGGTTTTTAAATAGAGAGTGAGACGTGAATAGTCGATGATGGCATGATGCTTTTCCAGGAAGTCTGTACCCAATACCCCATCAACCCGACGGGAATGGTTTCTCTTGAACTCGGCATTGACGTATGAGATGTCCATGAGGAACAGACTGTCGTTCCTGATTTCCTTGCCGTTGATTCCAAAGACGCCTGTCGTCCTGACCAACGGACTGGCTGAGCCGATGCCTGCAGCATAGTCCCTGAGGGCTTGAACTTCAAGCCCGTACTGGTCTTTCTTGGATAGGTCAATCAGTGTGGCACCCCCTCCTGTATCAACAAGGAAAACGCAGGGTTTCCCATTCACCTGCAGGGTAATGGTGATGTGTCCTGTCCGTGTCATGAATAGCGGAAGGGCTTCGTAGCCGTCTGCCTGCATGATGCTGTCATAGGGAGTTGTGGCAGTAGCAATGTCTGTCTTTCCCCTCCTGTCCGTGCAGCCTGTCAGCATGACTGCAATGAAGATATACAACAGTTGTTTCATCTGTCGATATTGTCTTTGTTCACTCCTTCTTTAACCTTGTTATCTTTCCAATGTCTCAACCACTTCTTCTAGCAGGCTGATGATGGGAAGATGTTGCGGACAGGCATCCTCACACTGACCGCACTGCACACACGCTGATGCTTTCTCTCCACCAGGGCGCCAGCAGTATTCATTACGCGCCTCCGTCAAGTTGCCATACATCTTGTAAACGTTCATCACGGCGAAGATCTCTGGGATATGGATATCCATGGGACAGCCTGGTGTGCAATAGTGGCAGGCCGTGCAAGCGATGTCAGCATACTGCTGCAACGTATGGGTTGCCGTTTCCAGCACACGACGCTCTTCATCAGTCAGAGGCTGGAAATGACGCATCACGGATACATTATCCAACATCTGTCCCATGTTAGACATGCCACTGAGTACCATCATAACATTGGGCAGTGAGGCCACGAAACGAATAGCCCATGAGGCAAACGACGCATCGGGATGAGCACGCTGCAGAATGTCCTTCACGGGTTGTGGCGGATCGGCCAGCTTACCTCCCTTTACGGGTTCCATCACGATGACGGGCTTGCCGTGACGAGTTGCTATCTCATAGCAACGACGGGAACAGATGAGCGTGTCTTCCCAGTCGGTATAGTTAATCTGAAGCTGTACGAACTCAACGTCAGGATGGTCGGTAAGCAACTGTTCCAGACGTTCAGGCGTAGAGTGGAAGGAAAAGCCGTAGTGGCGGATCAGTCCCTGCTGCTTCAGCTCTTTCACGTAGTCCCAGATGCCAAATTGGTCGAACTTCTCATGGTTTCCCTCGTCGATTCCATGAAGGAGGTAGAAGTCAATATAGCCCGCTCCTGTACGTTCCAGACTGATGTGGATCTGGTTCTTGGCCTCTTCCTCGCTCCTACTGACAGACGCATTCAGCTTGTCGGCCAGATAATAGCTCTCGCGAGGATAGCGGTCGCAGAGCGCGACTTTGGTGGCAGCCTCCGACCCCTCATAGATGAATGCCGTGTCGAAGTATCTGCCGCCAGCTTCCATGAAGGCATCCACCATCTGTTTGGTCTGTTCCAGATCAATGTCTTTCGTCCCTTCGATTCTGGGCAGTCGCATCATCCCGAATCCCAGTTTCATGCAGTTTTCTATCAGTTGGCTTTCCATATTCTAATAGCTATTGGTTATTACTTTCATTCTAACGCGACAAAATTAATTGTTTTTTCCCACACCTGCAACCTTATTTCACAATTCTTATTAAATCTTTCTGCAAAGGTACTCATTAGTGAGTTTTTTTGCGTAATTTTGCCCTACTGTTCATTGTTTATTAGAAATATGAGAAAAATTACCTTCCTTATGTGTGTGCTCTGCTGTTGCCTGAAGGCTGGGGCACAGGAGTTTATCATCCCACAGACCAACATCAACTCCCAGGGATATCCCCATGTATTGCCAGACAACAGTGTGGAGTTCAGAATCCGCTCGAACGAAGATCTGAGTCAGATGAAAGTATCGCTCGACCCGTCGTGCCGCTTCGAGAAACAGCAGGATGGTTTCTGGACGGCTCACACCAAACCATTGGTACCTGGCTTCCACTACTATTGGTTCACCTTAGGTGGAATGGATATTTCCGATCCTGCCAGCAAGAGCTATTTCGGTTGCGGCAGGATGACCAGTGCCATCGACATTCCAGAGGCTGGCTGTGATTTCTACGCCATCAAGGAGGTGCCCCACGGCAAGGTCAGCATCGCCACATATTACTCCAAGGTGCGGAAAGGCTACGCCACGATGTATGTCTATACTCCTGCCGGCTATTCCGAGGATAACAAGCGCTATCCTGTTCTGTACCTCCAGCATGGGGGAGGTGAGGACGAGTCGGGATGGACGCTACAGGGAAAGACCAACCACATTCTAGACAACCTGATTGCCGAGGGCAAGGCAAAGGAGATGCTGGTGGTGATGTCGAACGGCAATATCACGGTTCCTGGCACAGGCTTCGGCTATTCCATTCAGGGCATGCGAGGCTTCGAGGAAGAACTCACCCAGGTGATTGTTCCCTTCGTTGACAAAAACTTCAGGACCATTGCTGACAGGCAGCATCGTGCGCTCGCCGGTCTTAGCATGGGAGGCGGACAGTCGTTTTTCGTGGGCTTGCAGCACACGGAGCTCTTCAGTCATATCGGCGTTTTCAGCACTGGTGTCTTCGGTGGCATACGCGAAACCAAGTCGTTCAATGCCGAGGAGGCCATGCCTGGTCTGATTTCACATCATGAGAAATACAACCAGTCGCTGAAGTTGTTCTATATCTCCGTCGGCACAGATGATCCGCGTCTGTCGTCAACGCGTAAGGCGGTAACCGCTATGCAGCAGGCAGGGCTGACTATAACGTACAACACATTCCCTGGTGACCATGAGTGGCAGGTGTGGCGAAAATCACTCCACGACTTTGCCCAGAAACTGTTTTGAATGCCTTGAAGATATGTACATTGCCATCGACTTGAAGTCATTCTACGCTTCTGTAGAGTGTGTGGACAGGGGACTTGACCCTCTGACCACCAACTTGGTGGTGGCAGACGCGAGCCGAACGGAGAAGACCATTTGTCTTGCGGTGTCTCCCTCGCTAAAGGCATACGGCATTGGCGGACGTGCCCGTCTGTTCGAAGTAGTGCAGCGAGTGCGTGAGGTGAACTACGACCGAAGACGCAAAGCAGGATGGCGGTTTACAGGAAAGTCATTCAACGATACAGAGCTGAAAGCCCATCCTAACTGGGAACTGGACTATATTGCGGCGCCTCCAAGAATGGCACACTATATGAAGGTGAGCAGTCAGGTGTACCAGACCTACCTGAAATACATCGCTCCAGAGGATATTCATGTCTATAGCATCGATGAGGTATTCATAGACGTGACAGCCTATCTGAAGAGCTACAAGATGACAGCACATGAGCTGGCCATGACAATGATCCGTGACGTACTGAAGCAGACGGGCATCACAGCAACGGCAGGCATCGGCACGAACATGTATCTCTGCAAGGTGGCCATGGACATCGTGGCCAAGCATATTCCAGCAGACAAGGACGGTGTGCGCATCGGCGAATTGGATGAGATGAGCTACCGTCAACAGCTCTGGAACCACAGACCGCTGACCTCCTTCTGGCGTGTGGGAAAGGGCATTGCCGACAGACTGGCTCCCTATGGCATCGACACGATGGGTAAGATTGCGCGGATGTCACTAAAGAACGAGGAACTGCTTTACAAGCTCTTCGGCGTGAATGCCGAACTGCTCATCGACCATGCATGGGGATGGGAACCGTGCACGATGGAGCAGGTGAAAGCCTATAGACCGGAAAGCAGCTCGTTCAGCAGCGGACAAGTGCTGCAAAATGCCTACGACTTCAAGAAGGCGCGCGTCGTGATACAGGAGATGGCGGATGCCGCCGCCCTGGACCTCGTTTCAAAGAAACTGGTGACCGACCAGCTGGTGCTGACTGTGGGCTATGACATCGAGAGTCTAACAAACCCAGTTATCAGGACGAAGTATAAGGGTCCTGTCACTACGGACTACTACGGCCGTCAGGTGCCCAAGCATGCCCATGGCACGGCCAATCTTGACCGTCAGACGTCTTCATCATCGATTATCAGGAAGGCCGTGGTGGAACTCTATGACCGCATCGTGAATCCCGACTTGCTGATCAGACGACTGAACCTGACTACCAACCATGTGGTAGATGAAGCTAGTGCGAAGCAACATCAAGCACCCCAGCAGCTCGACCTGTTCACCGACTATGAGGAAGTGAAGAGGAAGAAGAAAGAGGAGCAGGCTGCCCTTGACAAGGAACGCCGCATGCAGGAGGCACAGCTGGCCATCAAACAGCGGTTCGGCAGGAACGCCATCTTGAAAGGACTGAACTTCGAGGAGGGAGCCACGGCTAAGGAACGTAACGCACAGATCGGAGGACACAGGGCGGGAGATTGAGAGATGAAAGATGAAAGATGAGGGATGAGGGATTAGAGATTAGAGATTAGAGATGATGGGAGAATACGACGATATCATTCATTTGCCACATCATGTGTCGCACAACCATCCGCAGATGCCGATGATGGCACGTGCCGCCCAGTTTGCGCCCTTCGCTGCGCTGACTGGCTATGATGCTGTCATCCACGAAACGGCAAGGCTGACTGATAGTCAGGTGGAACTGGAGGAGTATGACAACGAGCGACTGAACAGAAAGTTTGCCCGATTGATGGAATCTATAGGGGAGCATCCACAAGTCACTGTTTCCTATTTCCTGCCTGACGAGCACAAGGCTGGCGGCAGCTACATTGCATTATTAGGAACAGTCAAGAAGATTGACACCTATGACCATCTGCTATGGATGGATGACGGGACAGCCATTCCCCTGGGGCATGTCGTTGATATCGACTTCCTCTGAAGCCATGGTCTTTGGAAGACCTCTATGCTTGATCATTTTATCAATAAATGCCTTTTAGGATGAACCAGAAGATTACAGAACAAGAATCCCGTTTTGGACATCTGGAACAGATGTCGGTAGCGGAACTGCTGGCACATATCAACGAAGAAGACGCTGGTGTGGCCAAGGCTGTTCAACGTGCCATACCGCAGATTGAAGCGCTGGTGGAAGCCATAGAGCCGAGAATGAAACGGGGTGGACGACTCTTCTATGTAGGTGCTGGCACCAGTGGACGACTGGGTGTTCTCGATGCCAGTGAACTGCCTCCCACTTTTGGTGTGCCTGACTCATGGGTCATAGGCATTATTGCAGGAGGTGACAGGGCACTGCGCCATGCTGTTGAAAAGGCGGAAGACGATGCCAAGCAGGGTTGGAACGACATCTTGGCCTACCACCCTACCCCTGATGATACCGTTCTGGGCATAGCAGCCTCCGGCACCACGCCTTATGTGGTTGGTGCCGTGAGTGAAGCCCATAGGAAGGGTCTGCTGACAGGTTGTATCACTAGCAACCCCACCACCCCACTTGCCGCTGTTTCCCACTATCCGATAGAAACCATTGTGGGACCAGAGTTCGTGACAGGATCCAGTCGCATGAAGAGCGGTACAGCGCAGAAGATGGTGTTAAACATGATTTCCACCTCACTGATGATCCGGATGGGACGCGTTCATGACAACCGCATGGTGAATATGCAACTCACCAATGCCAAGCTTGTGGACCGTGGTACACGGATGCTTCAGGAGTATCTCGGATTGGATTATGACGAGGCGAAACGACGACTGCTTGAGGCTGGCAGTGTGAATGAGGCACTCAAGTTCAGTTTTTTGAAGAAATAACATGGGTCTCCACCCACTTCTTCAAGTCATCCTTCGATACACGATTCAACAGTTTGCCCTCCATCCAATCGAAGTTAGGATAAGCGGCTTTTAAGTCTTCGCAGGCTTTCTTGATACTGCTACTGCCAGAGGTGGCAAAGGGGATAACGGTCTTGCCCTGGAAGTCGTAGGTTTCCATGAAGGTGTTGATAATCGTCGGGCATGTGTTCCACCAGATGGGGAAACCAACATAAACCACACTATAGTCCTTCATGTCTGAGAGCTTGTCGGTGATGGCAGGACGGGAAGACTTATCCTGCATCTCCACACTGCTGCGGCTCTGTCTGTTACGCCAATCGAGATCTGCATCCGTGTATAGCTGCTCAGGTTTGATTTCGTGCAGGGTTCCACCTGTCACCTCTGCCAGCTGCTGGGCAACACCTCTCGTTACACCCGATGCTGAGAAATAGGCTACTAATACTTTCCCGTCTTTGTTCTCCTTTGTTTTGTTTCCTTGGGAGCATGCACTCAGGCTAACCGTCAAGAGTGCTGCCATCATCATTAAGATCTTTTTCATATTAAACAATTTTATAATTATCTACAAGATGTCGTTGAAAGCAACATTTGCCGTCCTCTTGGTTCTGTGGTCGCATCAACGAAATTATTAGAATATTTACTCTCCGAAAATGTCCTGCAAATGCTTGTGGAGGGATTTGCCACGCAAGGCTCGGTCGATGATCTTTCCTTGCGGATCAATGAGAAGGTTATCGGGGATGGCATCGACCTTGTAGGCTATGGCGGCAGCACAATTGAAACCTTTCAGGTCGGAAAGCTGCATCCAAGGCATTTTGATCTGTCCGATAGCCTTCACCCATGCCTCCTTCTTCTCATCCAAGGAGATGCCGATAACCTCAAAGCCCTTGGCATGATACTTATTGTAAGCCTCCAACACGTTGGGCATCTCTGCCCTGCAGGGGCCGCACCAGGAAGCCCAGAAATCGATGAGCACCCATTTGCCTTCGCCAACGAGCTCACTGATCTTGTGCATCTTACCATCGGGATCGGCCATTTCAAAGTCAGTGAACGGCTGTCCGATGAAGGCCGTCTTAGGACTGTCCTTCGGTTTCAGGAGCGCTTCCACCTCGTCTCTCGTCTTCTTCAGATAGGGATGGTTGGCAAACACCACTTGTTCTTTCACCAATTCGTCGTATGCCTCCACGCCGTTGTCGAAGAAAAAATAACCGGCAAAGGCCACTGGTATGAGCGAGTGGCGTTCCTCCTTGAAAACACGGTTGGCAAAAGCTGTCATCTCATCTGCCATCTTGCCATATTCATCCGAGAGTTCATCCTCATGGGCCGTGATGTCTGCTGCGGTCATCTTGGAGACCTTCTCTGATAAGGTCCTCTTCGGCAAGTCCTGCTCCACCTCCAACTTCGCCAGACGCTCATTCAGAGGAGAGCCCTTCAACGTGCTGTCGTTGACGTTAATAATGACGGGTGTGCCATCATTGAAGAAATCAATTTCCCATTTGCTGTTCTCAGCACCGACGGCCATGAAGGCATCTTTCGCTGCCGTGCCAGTGAACGAGAACTTCCCGTTAACAACCACCATGCTGTCAATACTTGTTTCTGTCAGATTGTCTATCAGATAGACCTTCTTTCCTTCATGACCGTATATGCCGCTGACGGAATAGCTTACCTGCATGCCCGAACCATCAGACACTGCTGTCTGTGGTGTTTGAGCCGTTGCAGGAACAGCTGATACGAGCATCGCAAGCAACAGTCCTTTCATTACTTTATGAACCATATTACACTTTCTTTTAACTATGTTTATAATAATCATTATTAAAGGGAGTCAGGAGTCAGGAGACAGGAGACAGGAGGCTGGAGGCAGGAGGCAGTCAGCCCACGCAGGTTATCAATATAGGCCCCATCTCTTCTTTCTGGGTCACATGTCATCCACTTTAAACAATTGTAGGAATCCGCTCAGCTCAAACACCTCTCTCACCTCGTCATCCAATCCCTTCAGAATGGAGACATGTCCGTTGGCACGGGTATGCTTATACACATTCAGCAGGATCCGGAGACCACTGCTGGAGATATAACTCATGTCTGTACAATCGAGCACCACATCGCAGTCGGTCCTTTCAAACACAGGTGCTATGCTACGCTCCGCCTGACTGCTCGCCATGTTGTCCAAATCGCCGCTCAGAGTCACGACGAGTCTTCCCTTCTGTTCGTTAATCGTGATATCCATTTGTCTTCTTTTTAATGATTGTCAATATGTTGTGTCCGTCAATACGCTGATAGGTCAATCCGTCCGTCATCCGATGAAGGAAGATGATGCCCATGCCGCCGGGAGGGCGTTCATCGGCAGGGACGCTGAGATCTGTTGTGGATTCCACAGTGGGGTCAAAGGGCTGTCCGTCGTCATCGATCGTCATCACCAGCTGTCCGTCCTCTTCCCGCTTCTGCAGTTTGATGACTGTAGCCCCGCTATAGTTGATGATATTCGCCACCACCTCCTCCACTGCCAGGCGCAGGCGTTTGGTTTCCTTCTCATTGATCCCAGCATGCTGGGCTGCCTTCAGGACGAAGGGCTTCAGTTTGCCGATGTCTTCCATCAATGGTTTCATGAAGATGCTGTCCCCGTGCCAGCTGATGGCCAGCAACGTGATGTCATCGCTCTGCTCCGTCTCAGCCGCATAGCGGTGGGCTTCCGCATCCAGGAACTCCACCAGCTGCTGGGCAGTGTCACCGCTGTGTGACTGCACCAGTGCAAGCACGCGGTTCCTGCCTAAGGAGTGGTTGTCAACGTTCTTCGCCTCACTGAGTCCATCGGTATAGAGGAAGAGCATGTCGCCTGGATCCAACTGCATCTCCTGCCCATCATAGTTCCAGTCAGTCAGCGCACCGATAGGCAGGTTGGGCTTCACGCCTAAGGGTTGGACAGCGGCCTTTGAATGTGAAGTAAAGCCGGAAACGCCGTCTGCATGATGGCCGCCTATCAGAACCGGTGCCTCATGACCGGCATTGCAGTAGTCAAGATGTCCGGTATTCAGATCCATGATACCCACGAACATCGTGACGAAATAGCTTGACGTGATTTGCTGACTGAGGTTTCTGTTCATGGTCTCTACAATGTTCACAGCCTTGTCGGCACGACGTGCCTCGCCACGGAACATGGCCTTCACCACGGCCATTAGAAGGGCTGCTGGTACGCCCTTGCCTGTCACATCGCCGATACAGAAGAAGAGTCGGCCATCACGGAGGATATAATCATACAAGTCACCCCCCACGTCACGAGCGGGTGTCAATGAGGCATAAAGACTGATGTTTTCTGGCAAGGCGTCTTCTTTGCGCGGCAGCATTTGTGTCTGAATGGCTTTGGCAATCTTCAGCTCTCCGTCAATGCGTTCCTGCTTCACCAGACTCCGATGAAGCTTAATCCCGTTTCGGAAAAACACCAGGATGACAAGTCCTAACACGATCAGACCCACAAGTGCCATCAATAAGACAATCTTGCGAAGATCATACAAGTCTTCATACACCTCATCGTCATAAAACATCCTCGCCAGCATCCAATTGGTCTCAGCACTTTTAGAGGCATAATAAACACGTCCCTGCCGACCTTTCTCCTCATCATAGAAATCAAATGACTTAATAACCCTGCCTCTATCTTTTTCTGTAAAAGGGTTGTCACTGATCTTGGAGCCTATCTTATTAGCCATCTCAGTGCTACATAATTCGGAATCCGGCATGTTTACCAGCTTACCATCTTCAGTGATGACCAACGAAAAGCACGATGGGAACCAGCGCATCTTATTGGCGTTCTCACCAATCCACCTAACATTGATATCCACTACCAGCACAGCTACAGGTTCTCCTTGCTTGTTGCGGATAGGTAAGGCATAGGTGGTGACGTTATCCTGAGCACCCTCAGCATCCATATAGGGCATATTCCATTTTAGGGTGTCACCCTTGATACAGGTTTCGTAGAAGTCTTTTGAGACATAGTCGTGCACCTTGGAACCGATCTGCTTAACGATGACGGAGTCTCCCTTCCGCTGCGCATAAGGCTGATACCAGTAACCCTTGTTGGCATAGTAATGGGGACGGAAGGCAATGCCAGCCCCAGAAAGATTGCCCCCACCACTATTCACCAAATTATATAATATCTTCTCTAAATAATCTGGATCGTCAAGATGCTGCTGCACATGCCACACCTGATTAGACGCCAGTACTTCTACACCTTTTATAATCGAGTCCATGCGAAGTGAAGCCATTCTCAGCTGGACGCTCACCTGTAAATCCATGTAATACTCGATCATTGACCGCGTATAGTGATACTGGAAGGCAGAGATACCTTGCACAAGAAGCCCGGCCAGGATGACGATTGTCAGTCCTGTCCAAAGGCCCCTTTGGGGGGATGACCGTTTTTTATCTCCGCTCTTCAATCGCATATCTTGATTTCCCTCCGAGAGTGCTATCTAATAATTGCTCGCAAAGATACGAAGAAAAAACGAAAGGCCAAATAATCCAGCAATTTTTCTATACAAAATGAGGGCACATCAAACTGATGCGCCCTCATAGAATGGATCAACGAGTTCAGTACTTAAACACAAAGTTTTCTAAAGTACATATCGACTTTTCCTTGGTTTCGGAAGCAAAGAGGAAGAAGAGGGCATGCTTGCCGTCCAGTTCTTGGAGAGCAGGCAAATCGACAGAAAGCTGGGTGGATTCCTGAGGCATGTCCCGCTTCAGCTGAAGTTTGCCTAAGCTCTTTCCTCCCTGCGAAGCCCACGGTCTGTCAGCCATCACTTCTATCGTGCCATCGATTCCCGCTGGTATCAAGGTAAGCAGCAGCTGAAGTCCCTTCTTACCATGGGTCTCAGAGAAATTGAAATACTTATAGCCAACAATCGACCCATCGGTATTATTGATCACACGATTGGTATTATTACGGAGATCATAGGGTGCATCGAATTTGTCTTCTGTGCCGTATGACGACTCCACATATGAGCCATAGAAGATATTATTTGGCCACTGATGCTCGCCCACTTTCGGACCTGTGTACCAACAGGCAATACCTGCGGAGTGAGGTTCCAACGGATCCAGTCCGTTGAGGGCAAAGCCTTCTGAGTTATATTCTCCTTCAGAGATCGTCACTTTTCCGCCAGGTCCTTCCTCCACATTCACGGTGATGGGAGCAACCATTGCCTGACGGGCAAACTCGTTCAAACCCGACTGACGATGATAGAAGACATACCACTGTCCGTTGATCTCACAGATGCTGCCATGTGTGTTACCCGACACGTTTCCCGAAGCGATGGTGTCGCCTTTCTCATTGATCTCCCGACCCCGTCCATCGATAATCGTACCACCATAGGTCCACGGACCCAGTGGCTTGTCACCATAAGCGTAGGCCAAGGTATAGTTGGTCTCAGGAAGTCCGAACTCACCATCCTTAGTCCAACGACTATAGATAAATACATATTTATCTTTAATCTTACGGATGGAAGAGGCTTCGAAGAAACGGAACACCCCTGGCTGGTTCTTGGATGAAACCATATTCTCAACGATCTTTGTTCCAGGCTTTACCGTCGCCATGGATGTGGGATCCAACTCCGCCCCGAAGGACTGCTCAAAGCCCCAGTAGCCATACACCCGTCCATCGTCATCCACAAAGACAGCGGGATCGAATGCCAGGACACCATCTACCTGGTTCGGGTTATCTTTCTTCCAGTTACACACCTCGAAAGGACCATCAGGGCGATCGCTCTTCGCAATCAATCCGTTGCGGTAACCGGTCTGGTCGTTAGGGTAAAGGTAATAGGTCTTTTTCCCATCCTTATCAGTTACCAAGGTGATATCAGGTGCAAAAAGTACGTCGGCAAGACTATCCTCGTTAAGTATCTCGCCCTTGGCATTCTTGCTGACGGAAAGAATCTCTCCGTCGTAACGCCAGTTATTCAGACTATCTACCGATGCCGACCATACCACGAGCTCACGTCCGCAATAGTCGGTGATGCGACTGTCGTGCGAGCCATAGATATAGACCCTTTGCTTACCTGGATTGTCAGGGTCTTCGAACACATAGGGCTCTCCATCGGGAATATGCTCCCAAAGGGGGAGATAAGGATTACCTACCGTGACTATCTGAGAGGTCTTGCTTTCAGACTGTTGTGAACAGGATGTACCAAGGGTCATGCTTCCAGCAGTCATGACCGCTGTCAGCAAAAGAGTTTTTATTTTCATAAATATATCATATAATTAATATTTCATACTATCCTTCTTTTTCAGGATGTGTCGCACACTCTCATCAAGGGACAAGCCAAGCCTCGGGCAAACGGGTAGCTAAAACAAAGTCGTTAATGGTCTTGGAAGCAAGTGCAGCTGTATGGAAATAGACATTCCCCTCACCATCGAGCACAACGAATTCACCATTCCGTTTTCCTGCTGTGAACCATGCGCCATAAATATTCTGGGCGAACATACGCGGTTCCAGATCAAAGGATCGGGTGAAGAAAGAACTCTCTACATGGTTACTGTTCATGGCACCGAGAATCCATTCCTTCTGTCGGCCATTGTAATGGGTGAAGAGAGCTTGTGCACCATCACTCCATACACGTGCCGACATCATTCCACCTATTGGCTCCCCATCGAAATACAGATTTGTATTGGTGTTCTTCGCATCATAGCTGGTGGCATTCCCCTGCGTATTCCAATCTACAGCACTCACACAAGTACCGTTGTCAAGTTTCGCATAGTAGCCTAATTGCACATAACTGATATCGTTAGCTTTTCCTGCTTGGTCGTTCTGCTGACCAAAGTCCCAGCCTTGTGCCACCCACTCTTTGCCTGTCCGACCTGTCTGAGTATGGACTGTTGTGGTGCACAGCTCACCATCATTACTCAGGCTGTTGCCAACAATCAAGCCTCCCCTTGCCCAGATACTGGGCATGACCACCGCAGGCTTATTCGACATCAATGTGAGCATTTTCGTCCCGTTGCCATAGATACAGGCATTGAAGTTGTTGCCCGCAGGCACTGCTACTGTTGTCATGATGTTCTGACGATCATCGAGACAGAATGCATCAGCACGTCCTGGATAAGAATAGGCAAGCACCCCGTCAACATAGCATTGACTGCTGGATGCACTGATATTAGCCAGTTCACAGAGGCCCTTGGCAGGATTGAAGAGCAGTCTCACCGTGTTACGTGTGTTCTTCATGGTTCCGTTCACACAGACACCATTAGGAGTGGCTACGACAACAGCGGGTCCGATATCGAAAAGCGTATTCTCTTCAATGGTAGTGCTACCACCCGTCTGTTGGAAATGGATGGTCGCAGGTTCTTGTATGGCCAACGAGCCCCCCACTGTAAGATCACTGGTAGTAGAGGTGGTTCGCAGCGTACCCTGTCCATTCATGACAATGGAATAAGTACCCGTAAGGGGGGATGTGAGATTCTTGTCGGCAAAAGCGCGTATTTTCACTTGCTGCCCCAGCAGGAAGGGGGTATAGGCGGTGAGCACCTGGTAGGTGTTCTCTCCTGGATATAACACACCCATGGTGGGTTTGCTGGTAATGTTGGTGGGCATCTTCATTACCGTAACCTGACAGGTTGCTGTCTTGAAATTCTCCTTGCCTAAGCCGCCGTCAACGGTCTTGGCCGTAATCGTGGCCGAGCCTACAGCCAGTGCTTTCACCACGCCATCCTGCACGGTGGCCACATTTTCATTACTTGATTTCCATGTGACATCTTTTACCGTTGCATTCTGTGGCGTGATAACAGGCGTAATAAGACCCTCATCACCCACATAGAGAGTCATCTGGGTGGGACGTACGGCAAGACCCGAAACATGAACGGTACCCGATCCCTTCACCATCACATAGCTCCTGACGGTATAGCCACCCTGGTTAGCACGCACACTGATCACTGTGGAGCCTTCACTTAAGGCTTCCACATGTCCGTTCTTCACAGAGGCGACAGTGGGATTACTCGAGGTCCAGGTTACATCCTTAATCGAGGCATTTGAAGGATTGATCGTGGCTTTATATTCAGCGGTTTCGCCTACCTTCAGCTGAAGACGGCTGTCGTACATGGCGGGAGTACAATTCAGCAGGACATTCATGACCGTATAGCCACGTACCACTTCCTTGATGTCACTCAGCAACACAGGTTTTGAAGTGAGCAGAGTCCATGCCGAGGCAGGACCCGTCTCGTTGACATGCAACTGCTGCTGTTCCCAGAAATACATATTGCCGTCTTTGGTATAGATCTCGTATTGGGCGCTCAGTGTGGTAACCATCGCCATCAGCGCCATTAGCATTGTCAGTCTTTTCTTCATATTATTAATAAAGTATTGGTGGTAGCTGTATGCATACAGCTTGTTGATAAAGGATTAGCGTTTAAAAAATTTCTGGGTTAAATGAGCAGCGCGCAAGAGATAGATACCTTTGGTAAATCGTGAGGTATCCACAAGGAAGCGGCCTTCTGGGGCCTTCCGGCGGAAAACCACACGACCATCGGCAGTTAGCAGCACAATTTCATCCCCAGACTTACATCCTGAGATCACAATGTGGTCATCACCGACAGCGATGGTGGGCATGACCGAAGGGGTGGATTCTATCTGGGTAACGACACCACCATCGAGTTGGAATTTTGCTTTATAGACTTCTGTGAACCAAAGGCCTTCGCCATTCTTTCGCATAATAGAGAAGTAGGAGGCACTATTACCCAGTGACGATAACAGGTAGCCGAAATCCTGCTGGATATCAATAACTGCGGGCACACCGCCGTTTTTCACAACATTGCCTTGCTTATCGTAACCAATAAGGTACCAGGTCTGCGCATGCACCCCTATGGTGCAGGCGGTCAGCAAGGCCATTGTCAGGAGAAGTTTCATTGTTTTCATGTGAATGGTTTAATGATGTTGTTAATAAAATCATTGAAAAGCCGCTATGGTTGGTGCAGCGGTTGACGATTGTCTTTGCAAAGATAGCAAAAAAATATGAATAGTCATCTTTTCTCTGAAGAAATAATTTGCAAATTGATTATTTACTCATAGTAAATAGGCTATTTATCCGCAAAAACAGGCTTATCTTACAAAGATTATTGATGTTCTGTGTTAAAAAATCGTTCAAATACATTAAGATTCCACAAAAAGTTGTATCTTTGCCAGCGATTATAATACTTTACAAACTTTTATATATCATTTAAACCAATAATTTAAAAATTACAATTATGAAGAAGTTTTTAATGATTGCTGCCTTGATGGTAGCTACGCTGAGTGTATCAGCTCAGGGTTTTGTAAAACCCATGGTAGGTGCCACTATGGCCACAGTGACTGGTGGTGATGACACCAAGATGAGATTCGGTGCTGTGTTTGGTGCTGAGTATGGCTACATGATCAACGACCGATTTGGTCTGACCGCCGGTCTGTTGTATTCCATGCAGGGTTCTAAAATTGAAGATGCGGATGATAAATTCACGACAAAGCTTGATTATCTGAATGTTCCTGTACTGGCTAACGTTTATGTAGCTCCTGGCCTTGCTTTGAAAGCTGGTGCCCAGATTGGTTTCCTGGTAAATGCTAAGCAAGATGACATTGATCTGAAAGATTTTTGCAACAAGGTTGATTTCTCTATTCCTCTTGGAGCTTCTTATGAAATCAGCAATTTCGTGATTGATGCCCGCTACAACCTTGGTCTCTCCAAAGTGTTGAAAAAGGAAATTATTGACAAGAGTAATCACAACAGCGTCTTCATGCTGACTTTAGGCTATAAGCTCAATTTCTAAGCAAAACGCAGCAAACGGCACTACCAATACAAGACTGAACAGGAATTTGAAATCTAAAGAGTTAAGGAGCTGAGAAGCTACACCACATGGTGAACAAAAAGCTACTCCGCTCCTATACTCTTTTAAAAAAGAAAGAAAGCAATCAACTCAAGCTTTGGTAGAGAGGCTAATTTCGAGGTTATGAATAATATACATTTTATGAAACTGACAAAGATTTGCATGCTTGCCACCCTGTTGGTTTGTGGCAGCATAACCATCCATGCACAAGAGGCCGCGGAACAGTTCACTGTTGCCACCCTCAATGTAGATGGACTGCCCCAGAAAATTTTAGTGTTGAAACTGAATCCCGACGGCCCTGGTGATGAAGGTACGGCACGTATCGGCAAATACCTGCAGAGGAAGGGCTACGATCTGGTGATGATGCAGGAGGACTTCAGCTTCCACGGTGTACTTTCCGTATGGCTCGAGGACGACTACAAAATGGATGAGTGGAGTGGCACGATAGGACTCGAAAACAAACAGATTGACTTTCTGCACCTGCAGAACCACCGCTTCGCTTGCGATGGTCTGATGGGCTGTTGGAAGAACGATCTACAGGTAACGGTTGCAGCCCGGACGCCTTGGAAAAACAACTTCGGAAAGTTTAGCCATGCAAACGATGAGATTATCACAAAGGGATTCCGTCGCTACGACGTAACGTTGCGCAGCGGTGATCGGATTGTGGTCTATAACCTTCACATGGATGCCACCCTCGATGAGGATGAGGCAGAGCAGAAAGCAGAAAAAGACCGCGAGGCCCGAATAGCACAGTTGGAACAGCTGAAGGAAGATGTACTGCAGAACCTCGATTCCCGCCCCGTCATCATCACCGGTGACATGAACTGTCTCTATGGTCGTGACAATGTGAAACAGGTGTTTATCGATGCTATCAACGAGACAGGACGCGGAAATGCATCTGATGTCTGGGTGGAGCTGCAGCAAAAAGGTGTCTATCCTACAGCTCCGAGCACAGAAACTACATCCAATGGGGAAACACTTGACAAAATAATCTACATCAACCCAACGATGGGTACTCAGATCAAGCCTGTGGCTTGCTCAATAGACAAGGAAGGCTATCTGTATGACGGCAAGCCTCTAGGAGACCACTGGCCCTTGGCTGCCACATTCCAGATTCTTTCGAGAGCAACCGCCATTCAGACGATCCATAACGACAATTCCTCTGAGAGCAGATGGTATAATCTCAAGGGACAACGCGTCAATGAGCCTCAGCACGGTATCTTTATCGAGCAGAAAGGCGAAAAGTCAGACAAACGTATCCGGCGATAAAACGACAGAAGTACAGATCGATTAACGATAAAACGAATAATAACAATGAAAAAAATAGCCATCTTATTCCTCGGACTCATTACAACTGTGCTCTGCGTTTCTGCAGCTGAGCCCACATACAATATTATATATGATAACGATACCATCATCAAAACACGTGTGGGAAGTTTTTCTCTTGCCTCACGCTCTGTGCGCCGGATTATCTACGAGTACACCTCGAAAGATGCCGACGGCAGACCCGCTACAATCAGCGGAGTGATGATGATACCCTCCAATATCATTGAGGGCACACCTTGCGACGGTATCATGCTCTTCAATCGTGCTACATTAGGGTCACCTGACGATTGCCCTTCTTCAGGTAATCAGGAACTGATCAACGGTCTGATTGCTAATCCCTTGAATCCAAATTACATCCTCGTGATGAGCGACTTCATCGGCTATGGCTCTTCCAGTCAGTATCCTTCATTCTATCATAGCGGCGACGTGAATGCCCGCAATTCTCTCGACGGACTGCTGGCTGCCCGCCAGATACTGGAGGACCAGCAGCTGCCTCAGGGAAAGTACCTTTTTAATTTGGGATTCTCCCAAGGTGGCTCTGAGGCACTTTACGTAGCCAAGCTACGCGATTTGGAGTACAAGGACAAGGGTGTCACCTTCACCAAGACTTTTGCTGGGGGTGGTCCCACCGACTATGCCGTAGCCTATAGGGAATATGTGAAGAAAGACTGGTGCGAAGATTGCAAAGACGTGGTCATGATGCTGATTTCATGTGTGGAGAACTGCCATATGAACATCGACTACAAAGACTTGTTCAAGGAGCCATTAGCCTCAGGAGCAAAAGAATATGTGAAAACCAAGAAGAAATCCACACTGAGCGAGTACGGGGTCAATATGGAGGATTCGCTCCATAATCTGATACAGCCCGCCTACATGGATCCCAAGTCAGAGCAGGCCCAGGCCTTTATCGCACAGTTAGAGAAAATCAACCTGATGAACGGATGGGAGCCCGACATCACGCAAAGGTACTTCGTCGAGCATAGCCGCCACGACAACTACGTTCCCATACAGAGCGTGCGCGCCATTATCCCCTGGATGAGAGAGAAAGGCTTTACACCAAGTATTGTGCCTGGCAAGACAAACTTGCAGACCAACACACTGGTGTTCAAACTGGATCACACCTCCTCGGCCATCGTATGGCTTATACAGACCGTTGCCGCCATTCAGTTCTGGCCCGTAGTATATTATGAGGGTGAGCAGAACAGGTACTACCATGAGGTGATGGGTGACATGAACCTGATGAAGGTCATTAAGACTCTGGAGGGCCTAGGCATCGACCTCAAGAAAATCATCCAACAAGGTGGTCTGGCCAAAAGAAGGCTTCCATCGCGTTACACCTGGTTTGACCTCATTCCCAATATCAACCAGACACTGGGCAAGGTTAATCTAACCACCGATGACCTCGAAGAGATGTGTTATGATTCCGGTATCACTGATACGGACATTTTGTCGGCCTATGCCTATCTCATGAGTCCAATTGGTACATCCCGTGCTGCCACTGCATCTACACTCGAAGATCGTGTAGAGGCCCCTCTTTACCTATTGCGTCATTATGAACAGACACTGGCCAACTGGTTCATGCTTGCTGGATATAATGTCAACTACGAACTATGGGGGATGTAAGCTGCTACATGATATGAAGAAGAGAATGGTTCTTGCAGCCACGTTGATGTTTCTATCTACATTCGTGGCACAGACACTGTCAGCTGCGGATGGGATTCGCCAGCGCGGATGCAGAGCCGGGAAGCCCAACCCTCAGTTTGTCCACCGTCGATCCTCGTTGTTGCAAAATGGCGAGAATCCCATGATCGGCAATCGACGGCAGCTGGTGGTTCTGGCTTCATTTCAAGATCAGGATTTCGCTCAAGACCATGAATCTGCGATAGCGACATGGGACCAAGTATTCAATGCCGAAAATTTCTCAGATGACAAATATGTAGGGTCATTACACGACTATTTCCTGGCACAAAGCTACGGACAGTTTAACCTCACATTCGACCTCGTGTTTGTTGAGTTACCCAATGAGCGCAGGAAATATCGCAGCACGTCCATTGACGATGAGAACTCACAGTATATGGTTGATGACATCGTTGACAAACTGATGAAACAAGACATTGACTGGAGCAAGTACGACTGGGACGGCGATTCTTTTGTCAACCAGCTGATCATTCTCTATGCTGGCAAGGGAATGAATGCCGGAGGCGGAAGTAACTCCATCTGGCCTCACCAGTGGTGGCTCAGTCAGCACTTAGACCAGGAGACAGACGATCCGAATGATTTCCGCAGCTACCGTACGGTCACCAGTGGCGACCAGGAATACCATATCGACTGCTATTGCTGTGTACAGGAGATTGTTCATTATGGAGGTACAGAGACTCCATTTGGCACGCTCTGCCATGAATATAGCCACTGCTTTGGATTACCCGACTTCTATTATGGAACATCCTCTGTGGTGAGCAGTTGGGATCTCATGGACGCCGGCATCTTCAACGAGAAGGGTTTCCGTCCCTGTGGCTATTCGGCTCACGAACGTATGATGATGGGATGGCTCACGCCCGTTGAACTCACCTCCACTATCCACATCACCAACATGCCTGCCCTGTGTGATGAACCTCAGGCTTATCTCATCCGCAACGACGGTGCAGAGAACGAATATTACATCGTTGAGAATCGTCAACGGAAGGGATGGGACAAAGAGCTGCCTGGGAGTGGCATCGTTGTCTTCCATGTTGATTATGACAAACAAATTTGGGAGGGAAGCGATGAATACCCTAACTCCGCACTCAAGACACGTTACAGTATCTTCCATGCCAACAATGCCGGAAGTTCTCACTTAGATGGCTGGGCATACCCGTATATTGACAATAAAGGAGATGCTCCGATGGTCAACGATGAGCTGACCAACACATCGAAACCGGCAGCCACGCTGAACAATCCGAATCTTGATGGTGAGCTGTTGATGTCCAAACCCATCACAGAGATGTCTGTTCATGCAGACGGACTAGCCTCGTTTGTCTTCATGGACCAGGTGGATACAGCTATTGATGCTCCGTCTATTCAAGGTTCTCCCAACCAAAGCTCGGATCCAGAATGGTATGCAATCGACGGCCGCAAGCTCAGTGGTAAGCCCACCCAGAAGGGTATCTACATCCTGGAAGGGAAAAAGGTTATCATACCCTAATGTGTTTCCATTTACCAAAGCTCATTGAAAGTAATGAAATTGAATGGTTTTCTACCCTCATCCTTCTCTGCGCCATCGCGAAGGGGACATGGGCGGAACTGAGATTGAAATGATTTTGAACAATGGCATGGAAGAAAAAGTACCAGTGCGCAGCATGCGGATACGAAGCTGAGGTATACGAAGGACGTGGATTATTTCGTCAGCAAATCACTGCCATGACCTGCCCTGACTGCCACACGATCCAGAACATCGTGGTGGGCGGCATCATCGCCGACGTGGCCCCCTCCTATCGCAGCGAAGTGGGACGGCTTTGTCTGCAGTGCGGTAGTGACAGGATCCGCATCTGGGACCAGAAGACTTGTCCTAAATGCCAAGGTGAGATGAGAGCTACCGGTGAGAAAGAATTTTGGACATAATTTTCCCTTGCAAATTAAACCTTTGCAAACTTTTGACATCTAATCAGTAATTGGTCTAACTTATTTTAACAACTTAATGATTGAAAAAATGAAAAAAACAATGAAGAAGGCAATCATGATGATTGCATTGCTGGCAGTGCCGTTTGCCCTGCAAGCACAAACGAAGTTCCATGACGTTGAGCTCAATGAAGCTACCGGTCCCGTGAAGTCTATCACCCAGGCAGGAATGATGGGCCGCGGCGAACAAGTCGTAAACTTCACAAAGGAAGGTAAGATGCAGGACGGAAACCTGAAAGATCTCGTTTACGATGAGAACGGCTACCTGCAGAAGGCTGAGCGGGAAGTGGAGACACCTCAGGGAAACATGAAGATTTCCACCACTTACAAGTGGGAGAACGGTAAAGTGAAGAGCCAGACAATGGATTTCGGTCAGGGAGCCATGACACAGGTCTTTACTTACAACGAGAAAGGTGTTCCTGCCTCCATGTCAATGGATATGATGGGCAACACCATGGAAGCCCCGTACACCGACTATAAGTTCGATGATCACGGCAACTGGATCAGCAGAAAGACTTCCATGATGGGTCAGGAGATGGAGCAGACCCGCAAAATCGAGTATTACGAATAATCTGGGACATTAAGTCCAATGAGAGAACCGTTCTGTTGAAGAACAATCTCTCACTGAGGTGCCAAGACTGTCTAACGGCAATGTCTTGGCATCTCTTTTTATACCTTCCCAATCTATACTGGAGAAAGAGAGTAATCTTACATTACTTGAGTGCATTTTAAAAATTTTTAATGTATCTATTATATTACATATTGTATTTTTTAGTAACTTTGCAGGCGATTAGAGTTTCCCAAAACGGGAAACTTTTTCGAGAAGGAAAATGAAAAAGTTGTCCAAAACGGAAAACTTTCCGCACACAAGGCAGGTCAATAACTAAAAACAAGATACATAGAAATGGAGATCAAGAACTTTACCATTACAAAGCGCGACGGTTCGAAAGACCGCTTTTCTTTAGACAAGATCATGAATGCCATCGTCAAGGCATTCGACAGTGTGGAATGCCCTGCTGACTTAGGTACTATCTCTAAGATACTCAGCCATTTAGACATTAAAGACGACATCAAGGTTGAAGACATTCAGAATCAAGTGGAAGAGGCTTTGATGCGCGAAGGATTCTATAAGGTGGCCAAGTCGTTTATGTTGTATCGTCAGCAGCATTCCGAGGATCGTGAAACCATTGCCAAGTTGCAGTTCCTGTCAGAATATTGTGATTCAGTGAACGCAGCCACTGGTTCAAAATATGATGCCAACGCCAACGTTGAGCACAAAAATATCGCAACGCTGATTGGTGAGTTACCCAAATCCAATTTTATCCGTCTGAACCGCCGACTACTTACCGACCGCATTAAGAAAATGTATGGCAAGCAATTGGCTGATGAGTATATCGACAAACTGACACACCATTTTATATATAAGAATGACGAGACCAGTCTGGCAAACTACTGCGCCTCCATCACCATGTATCCCTGGCTGATTGGCGGTACTGCCTCCATTGGCGGAAACTCCACGGCTCCTACAAACCTGAAGAGTTTCTGCGGTGGCTTTGTGAATATGGTGTTCATGGTTTCCAGTATGTTGTCAGGTGCTTGTGCCACTCCCGAGTTCTTGATGTACATGAACTATTTTATAGGAAAGGAGTATGGTCTTGACTATTACAAACGCACCAACGAACAGGCTGACCTCAGTTTGAAGAAACGTACCATCGACAAGATCATCACCGACTGCTTCGAACAGATCGTCTATACACTGAACCAACCGACAGGAGCACGTAACTATCAGGCGGTGTTCTGGAATGTTGCCTACTACGACAAGTATTATTTTGAGAGTATCTTCGGCGATTTCTATTTCCCTGACGGCTCGAAACCCGACTGGGAAGGCCTGTCGTGGTTGCAGAAACGATTCATGAAATGGTTCAATAAGGAGCGTACAAAGACATTACTTACCTTCCCTGTGGAGACCATGGCATTGCTCACCACGAAAGAAGGAGAGCCCATGGATCCCGAATGGGGCGATTTCACAGCAGAGATGTATTCCGAAGGACACTCGTTCTTCACCTACATGAGTGACAATGCCGACTCACTGAGTTCATGTTGCCGACTGCGTAACGAGATTACCGACAACGGTTTCAGCTATACGCTCGGTGCCGGTGGCGTGTCAACAGGCTCAAAGAGTGTGCTGACCATCAACCTCAACCGCTGCGTGCAGTATGCCGTAAACCACAATATGGACTATCTGGAGTATCTTGGCACCATCATCGACCTTTGCCACAAGGTGCAGTTAGCCTATAATGAGAACCTGAAAGAATTGCAGGAACATGGTATGCTGCCCCTCTTCGATGCCGGATACATCAACATCGGCCGTCAGTACCTCACCATCGGCATCAATGGTCTGGTGGAAGCAGCAGAGTTCATGGGACTGAAGATTACGCCAAACGATGACTACCTGCACTTCGTACAGGGCATTCTCGGACTTATCGAGAAATATAACAAACAATACCGTACGAAAGACGTGATGTTCAATTGCGAGATGATTCCAGCAGAGAACGTGGGTGTAAAACATGCAAAATGGGATCGTGAGGACGGGTATTTCGTACCACGCGACTGCTACAACAGCTATTTCTATGTCGTGGAGGACGACTCGCTTACAATCATCGACAAATTCAAGTTACACGGAGCACCTTATATCGAACATCTCACCGGCGGCTCTGCTCTTCACATGAACCTCGACGAACACCTCAGTAAACAGCAATATGCCCAACTGCTCAAGGTGGCCGCAAAGGAAGGATGTAACTATTTCACCTTCAATATTCCGAACACCGTATGCAATGACTGTGGACATATTGATAAACGCTACTTGAAGGAGTGTCCGCACTGTCATTCGAAGAATGTCGATTACATGACCCGCATCATTGGTTACCTGAAGCGTGTGAGCAACTTCTCACAACCCCGTCAGGAAGAAGCTGCCCGTCGTTTCTATGCTCACGCTGATGCATGATGAACTATGTTAAAGTACGTCAATACTGGCATCGTTTTTCAGGAGATTCCCGATGAGGTGACACTGGCCATCAACATTTCCAACTGTCCGTGCCATTGTCCGGGTTGTCATAGTCATTACCTTTGGGAAGACATCGGTATGCCGCTGAATACAGATGCCATTGACGCACTGATAGAGAAATATGGAGAGGATATTACCTGCATTGCCTTTATGGGGGGTGACAGCGATCCAACAGGGGTGAACCTCCTCGCACAGTACATCCACGAGGAGCACCCTTTGTTTAAGGTGGCATGGTACAGCGGCCGTATCCGCATTTCCCCTTCTGTGAAAAAGACAGACTTCGATTACTTGAAGATCGGACCGTATATCAAACATCTTGGTCCACTGAAGAGCGCAACAACCAATCAGCGTCTCTATCGTCAAACTCCAGAAGGAACATTTGAAGATATCACAGCACGATTCTGGAGGAAATGAATGCACATACCGTGCTTCACATCCCACAATTTTAGTTCAACCCCTCATTCGTACCATGCAACTGGGTTGCAGAAAGCTGCTTAAGCAGTGATTTGCAACTCAGTTGCATCTTTCCTGACGTATCTTTGCACCCAGATTAATGAAATAGTAAAGATATGGCAAAAGAGAATCATCGACACGATTGTTGTCAAGAGCATCATCATGAACACCATCATGAGCACCATTATGAGCACCATCATGAGCATCATCATGAACATCATCATGAACATGAGGGAAGCGTAAAAAGCCAACTGGTACGAATAGTGATCGCAGCGGTCCTATTGGTAGGGGCAGTTTTGATAGAAAAGTACGGTAACCTGACTACATGGCAACTTTTGCTGGTTTATCTTGTCCCCTACTTGTACATAGGATACGACACACTGAAAGAGGCAGCAGAAGGTATCGCCCACGGTGATGCTTTCAACGAGCACTTCTTGATGTCGATTGCCACCCTCGGAGCTTTAGCCATTGGTTTCCTGCCAGGTGCAGAGACACAGTTTCCCGAGGCCGTCTTCGTGATGCTCTTCTTCCAAGTGGGTGAGCTGTTTGAAGGCTACGCCGAAGGGAAGAGTCGAGACAGCATTGCCCATCTGATGGATATCCGTCCGGATGTGGCTCACCTTCTCGAGGAAGGACGAAGGACGAAGGAGGAAGGTGAGTCCACCCCTGCCCCCTCCCAAATGGAGGGAGATGTGAAGGATGTGCGTCCTGAAGAGGTGGAGATGGGTTCTATCATCCTGATCCGCCCTGGTGAGAAGATTCCGTTAGACGGTGTGGTTCTGGAGGGTAGTTCAGCTCTGAACACGGTGGCGCTGACTGGTGAGAGTATGCCGCGTGACATTACTGTTGGCGACGAGGTGATCTCAGGATGCATCAACCTGTCGGGGGTTATCAAGGTGCGCACCACCAAGAGTTTTGGTGAGAGTACCGTATCGAAGATCATCAGTCTGGTAGAACATGCCAGTGAGCACAAGTCGAAGAGCGAGGCATTCATCAGTAAGTTCGCCCGTATCTACACCCCGATAGTTGTCTTCGCCGCCATCGCCCTCGCCATTCTCCCCCCACTATTGGCTGCCATCACCATTTCCCCATTTAATTTTCAATTCTCAATTTTCAATTCTCAATTTTCTACATGGCTCTACCGTGCCCTGATGTTCCTGGTGGTGTCTTGTCCTTGCGCACTGGTCATCAGCGTTCCCCTCACCTTCTTCGGTGGCATCGGCGGTGCGTCACGCAAAGGTATCCTCATCAAAGGTGCCAACTACATGGATATCTTAGCCAAGGTGAAGACCGTTGTCTTTGATAAGACCGGTACCCTCACCCACGGACAATTTGCCGTAGAAGCAGTGCATCCTAATCAAGGGGAGTCATCATGTAGTAATACTGCAGCAACAGACTCTCATCTCTCATCCCTCATCTCTCATCTCCTGCATTTGGCTGCTCACGTAGAGAATCACTCTACTCACCCCATTGCTGCCGCCCTGCGGGATGCTTTCCCTGAGGCAGCTCATGACGATTGCGAGGTGAGCGATATCAAGGAAATCGCTGGTCATGGCATTCAGGCCCGGGTGGGCAATGACATCGTTTGTGTGGGTAACACGAAGATGATGGACAGCTTGGGTGTTGCCTGGCACGACTGTCATCACCCTGGAACCATCATCCATGTGGCCATCAACGGGGATTATGCCGGACATATCATCATCAACGACATGATCAAGGACGATAGTGCTGAAGCCATCCGACAGCTGAAGGCATTAGGTGTGGAAAGAACCGTGATGCTTACGGGTGACCGTAAAGAGGTGGCCGACCATGTGGCTAAGGCGTTGGATATCACTGAATACCATGCCGAACTCCTCCCCACAGACAAAGTCTCTTTCGTTGAGCAAGAGCTGTCTGCTCACTCTTCTTCCACGTCTCACCCCTCATATGTGGCCTTTGTCGGTGACGGTATCAATGATGCTCCTGTGTTGGCTCGAGCTGATGTGGGTATTGCCATGGGCGGATTGGGTAGTGACGCTGCCATTGAAGCAGCCGACGTAGTCCTCATGGACGATCAACCCTCGAAGATTGCCCAGGCTATCCGCATTGCCCGTCGCACTCTTTCCATCGCCCGACAGAACGTGTGGTTCGCCATCGGTGTAAAAATCGCCGTACTCATCCTCGCCACCTTCGGTCTCAGCACCATGTGGATGGCCGTCTTTGCCGATGTGGGTGTCACCGTACTGGCCGTACTCAACGCCATGCGAACCATGTATTAAGCGAAGATACAATACGCTTGTCAATGAAAAGAAAAAGTGATCATTATTGTCATTTTTCGACAGAAATCATGTGGAGTTCAGAAAAAAAATGTAATTTTGCCAAACAAATGCGCAGTGTGGGCTATGTTTGAACAGGAAATAAAACACTATGAGCAGGTGCGATGCGAATATGAAGAACGCATCGTGAAGAAAATGGCACCAGCCGATTACATGGACTGGCATGAAGTGCTGTTTTCCACTCATTCATGTGCCATCGAGGGAAACTCATTTACTGTAGATGACACGCGTATCTTGAAGGAAAAAGGGTTAGCGATGGTTCCCGTGGGGCATTCCCTTTTGGAATGTACTGAAATGGCAGATCACTTCCGTGCCTTTCGCTATGTAACCACACATCTCAATGCTGCTTTCGATGAAACATTGCTATGCGAGACCAACAGGCTGGTGACTGAGAACACCCTGTCCTATCGCGCACCAGGTGCCGTACCAGGGACTGGCACCCCTTACTCATCATCGATGTCAAGGACCGTGCTGCCTACATCGATGCCCTCCGCCAGATACGAAGCGATGGCACCGACGAACATCTCATCTCCTTCTTCTTCCATGCCGCCACAGAGCGAATGGAGGGTGAACTGGCGCAAAAACACAGCAATACCCACCTTGGCCTCTTCCTCTTCTGATTCGAGTTTATTCACAACCATACAACTCCCCTTCTGCATTCTATGCTTCAAACACATAACAATCTTAGAAACGAATGTGAATAATTACTATAATTAATCCACGAATACTATTTCTACTTTTTATGAGGTTATTATCCGTGTGATTCGTGCAATCCGTGTTCGTTTATCATTGTCTCATACCTGCATTGCAGGTATCTCTTACCCTTAATCGCCTGTGGCGAGACATCCTGCAAAATCTCAACAAAATCACACAACTCTCTTTCTGCCATTTGGCTTTTTCTCTCCGCTTCGCTTTGAGTGACCGATGATTCCCCGTAGGCGCCGATTTTCAATTCTGCGATTAAAGCGGGACTTTTTAAATCCCTACGGACTTCAAGGACTTTGCGGACTAGCCGTACAGGCTGATATATATCTGTGATTTCCGTGCTTTCTGTGAGACCTTACTTCCAGCCGTACAGGCTGATATATATCTGCATTCTATGCTTCAACTACATGATGTTCTTAGAAACGAATGTGAATAATTGCCATAATTTATCCACGAATACTATTTCTTTTCCGTGTTTTCATTTCCCCACTCCACACTCCTCGACAACTGTAGCAAGCGGAACTTCCGAAAGCTGCATTCCTATAAAAACTATGGAATTTGACTGCACATTTTGTCTATTTTGTGCAAAAATGCGCGTTTTTATGCCCTAAAATGCGAAATGGACTAAATGGACTGGTCAAATGGACAAGAATGGACTCATTGAGATTGAAAGGTTTTTAGTAAATTTGTCATCGAATTATAGCTTGTAGGAGATGAATCAACAAGTTAATCAAGTTAAAGACGACAATCATGAAGAATTAAAAAAAAACAGCTCACAATGGAAGAAGAAAAGAATCCAAACCCAGTAAGCAATCGAAACAAAATGCTTATGATATTGTATGGGAAAGAAAGCGAAGGAAAGACATCCACGTTGGTGTATCTTGCGCTACTATTGGCAGGCAATGGTCACATCGACAAGCATTTGGAAAGAAAAGTAAAACGTAAACTGAAGTACGGAAAAAGCAAATTCAATGATGCCAGATTCATCATTGAATGCAATAGAAGGTTAGTGCTATTAAGCACTTTTGGTGATAACTGGGCTATGTGCAGAATCAACGGTGAATTCTTTCAGGGTACTTACGTCAAACTAACCAATGTCTATCGGTTGACAGCGAGCGACATCATTCCTTTAGACATAGATGAAAAGAATTATTATGCGTCAATGTCAGCCGATGTGTGTGTTTCTGCATGTCGTCCCTGTGGCGATGGCTTCGGCGCGTTGAAGGCTTTGCACAATCATGTGGAACTGACGGAAAAAGCTGAAGAGACAAATACTGGCGACAGTTATGAATATCAACTATGGCTGCGTATCAAGCCCAAGGTACCAATACTAACTATCCATCAAGTCGAAAAAAGACTGAAGGCTCAAGCAAAGGATCTATGGACGATTATCGACAGATACCTCAACAACCAGGATCCATTCGACATATCTGTTCCAAGTCTTTCAAACACAAATAATAATCTTAACAATCCATAAATAACTACAATCATGAAGAAACTGATTTTATTCCTTGCGCTCCTACCTATGATGGCGAGCGCAGATAACAGTGGTGCATGTGGTACCAACCTCACATGGACCTATGAGTCAGCGACCAACACCTTAACCATTTCGGGTACAGGTAATATGAATAACTATCAATCTTATTCTTATGTCAGCCCATGGGATTCTTTTAGAAGTTCTATAAAGAAAGTAATCATAGAGAATGGTGTGACATCAATCGGCGATTTTGCTTTCTATAATTGCAGTGGCCTGGCATCAGTCACCATACCTGATGGCGTGACTTCAATCGGCAATAGGGCTTTCAGTTTTTGCCGCGGTCTGACATCAGTCACCATACCCAACAGCGTGACATCCATCGGTAATAATGCTTTCTATGGTTGCAGCGGACTGACATCAGTCACCATACCCAGCAGCGTGACATCAATCGGTAATGAGGCTTTCTATAATTGCAGCGGACTGACATCAGTCAACATACCCAACAGCGTGACAACAATCGGCTCAAGTGCTTTCCGTGGTTGCAGCGGACTGACATCCGTCACAATACCAAACAGCGTGACGTCAATCGGCGCTCAAACTTTCTATCGATGCAGCGTACTGACATCAGTCACCATACCCAACAGCGTGACATCCATCGGTAATTATGCTTTCTATGGTTGCAGCGGACTGACATCAGTCACCATACCCAGCAGCGTGACATCAATCGGTAATGAGGCTTTCTATAATTGCAGCGAACTGGCTTCTGTCACCATACCCAGCAGCGTGACATCAATCGGTAATGAGGCTTTCTATAATTGCAGCGAACTGGCTTCTGTCACCATCAACAGCGATTACTTTGTCTCTGCCGACAGGACGTCAAGCAATAGCATCAATAGCATCTTTGGCAATCAAGTGAGGGAATATGTAATTGGTAGTGGTGTGACATCAATCGGCAGTTATGCTTTCTATGGTTGCAGCGGACTGACTTCTATCACCATCCCCAATAGCGTGGCATCCTTCGGTGGAAATGCTTTCGAAGGTTGCAGCGGACTGACATCAGTCACCATCAACAGCGATTACATTGTCTCTGCCGATAGGACGTCAAGCAATAGCATCAAGGGCATCTTTGGCAATCAAGTAAGGGAATATGTAATTGGTGATGGTGTGACATCAATCGGTAATTATGCTTTCGAAGGTTGCAGCGGGTTGACATCTGTCACCATACCCAACAGCGTGACATTAATCGGTAATTATGCTTTCGAAGGTTGCAGCGGACTTACATCCGTTAACATCTCAGATTTGGCAGCATGGTGTAACATTTCATTTAGTGCCAGCTCTTCTAATCCTCTTAATTCAGCCAATTACCTATATTTGAATGGAGAAAAAATTACTCATTTGGTTATCCCCAACAGCGTGACATCAATCGGTAAATATGCTTTCGAAGGTTGCAGCGGACTGGCTTCTGTCACCATCCCCGAGAGCGTGACATCAATCGGCTCAAGTGCTTTCTCTGGCTGCAGCGGACTGACATCAGTCACCATCAACAGCGATTACATTTTCTCTAGGACGTCAAGCAATAGCATCAGGGGCATCTTTGGCAATCAAGTGGAGGAATATGTAATTGGTGATGGTGTGACAACAATCGGCGATTATGCTTTCGAAGGTTGCAGCGGACTGGCTTCTGTCACCATACCCAACAGCGTGACATCCATCGGTAATGAGGCTTTCAATGGTTGCAGCGGCCTGACATCAGTCACCATACCCAACAGCGTGACATCAATCGGCGATTATGCTTTCGAATTTTGTATTTAGAGACCTCTAAACAACCATAAACAATGAAAAACATATAGAGTTAAACCTCTGTATATCAGCTGCTTTTAGATTTTAACACTTCAGACTTGCTTTTTGGTGGTTCTCAAAAATCCGCTTATCTTTGCAACGCATTTCTACCGCGGAGAATTTTGAGGGCTTTTATTTTGCCATCTCGTGGACTGGGTTGACAAAGGTTGACAAGAGTGGACAACGATTGACTGATGAACGAGAGGGAAAGGAGCAAGGAAGTGACCTCATTTGAAGAACGTGACATCGTGGAATGAGTTGACAATGGGTGTCAATGATTGACGAAAGTTCACTCCGTGGCGGTTTGCAAGAAATTGATTGTAAAACCACATAAAAAGGAGTCAAATGAGAAAGACAAGAAAATGCGCCTTCTGTGGAAAGGAGTTCACTTGTAACAGCGG